>NZ_JBFEFG010000267.1:300000-405000 GCF_040718835.1 Bremerella sp. JC817
ATCGGTTGTCGCGCACCTGCCCGAGTCACCCGATGTCAGCGGACCGTGGGCCTCGTTCGGCGAATCGTTCGATGGCCTTGGCTATATCAGCTACAACCATGCCTATACTGCCGTGCAGTTGGTGCTGCTATTCAGCTTGCACTTGAGTTTGACGCGTTGCCAATTCAATACCGCCAACTTGCTTCTGTTGGTTGCGGTGAACCTCGGCGTCTTCCTTTCTGGCAGCCGGGCTGGTTTTGCCGCGATGCTAGTCCTGGTGTTTCCTTGTCTCTGGACATGGGTTCGCCGCGGGGGCATCTTGCCGCTGGTATGGGCAGGCACCGTTGGCTGCACGATCTTCGCCACGATGCTGATTGCCCCGAGTTTCTTTAAGGTTCGCGGCCTGACCGATTTCAAACAGCAGATTGAAGACCTGGTCGTTCGGCAAACGAGCACGTTTCAAGGCTACAAATCAGACAACCTGGCAGGCCGAACCGACATCTGGAAATGGCATCTCGACTCGCTCGAAGAGCGTCCTTGGACCTGGGTGGTTGGCTATGGCTTTGGTTCCGCCATCACGCGAGGCAATCAGGCTCACATGCAGCCGCTGAATATGGTCAGCGAGATGGGCCTGATTGGGCTTGGCGTTGGCCTGGTACTGATGGTGATCGTCTTGAAAACCCTTTGGCAGATGGAGCCGCCGGGGCATCCGTACCTATGGGGAAGCCTAGCACTGCTGTTCACTTCGCTCACGCAAGAAACCTTTTATCCCGTAGCGGCGATGGGGCATTTCCCTGGGTTTTACCTGTTTGGCCTGGCGATTTGCTTGCGGCTGGCAATCGACTTGCCACCAACACCAGAGCTTCCGCAGTCGACTTCCACTCCCGCTACGACTTCTTAGATTCGTTCACGCTCAATGATCAACAACCACCCGCAATTCGATCGAACGCCAGGCAGCGGCCAACGCCCTGCTCTGTTGATCACGATTGATACCGAGGGAGACGATCTCTGGTCGAACCCGACCACGATTACCACGCGGAATGCGGAATACCTTCCTCGTTTTCAAACGCTGTGCGAACGGTATGGTTTCCGGCCGACGTGGCTGACGAACTGGGAGATGGTCGAGTGCCCTGTCTATCAGCAGTTCGCCAGTGATCTGCTTGTGCGAAACACAGGGGAAGTCGGCATGCATTTGCATGCGTGGAACAATCCACCGTTGACGGGTTTCGACGACCGACATGCCCAGCGACAGCCCTGCCTGATCGAGTATCCGGCAAACGACATGCGAGATAAAGTTGCTCGCATGACCGACCGCCTGGAAGAGGTTTTTCAGGTCAAGATGCGCAGCCATCGCGCTGGCCGCTGGGGCTTCGACGAAGCATACGCCCAGCTGCTGGTCGACTTTGGTTACCAGGTCGACTGCTCGGTGACACCCGGCGTGCGTTGGAACTATGCGTACGTTGGCAAGTACCAAGAGACCGGCGTCGACTACCGCGAATTTCCGAGCCATGCCTATTGGATCGATCTGGAAGACATCCAGCGTCCCGGCAATTCGCCGCTGCTGGAACTGCCGATGACGATCGTCCCTGGCGATCAAACCTTCTTGACGCGATGCATGCACCAACTGGGCCGTTCATCGCGTCTGCTGAATCGTGTTGCTAATCGAATCGCACCGCAAGACGTCTGGTTCCGCCCTTTCCGCAACAACCGCCATCTGCTGCCCAAGTTGGTCGAAGCAGGTCCGGTGGACGGCTGCGATTACTTGGAGATGGCGTTCCACTCGTCAGAACTGATGCCCGGCGGAAGCCCATCGTTCCCGAACGAACGATCGATCGAACAACTGTACGAGCGGTTCGAGGCACTCTTCGCCGCAGCCCAGGGGCGTTACGTCGGCCTAACGTTAACCGAGTACCACGACCGCATGGTATCCGATCGGCTTGCGATGTCTCCTTCCACCACCGCACAGGAAGCATAAGCAGCAAACCATGGACGTTGTCGTCACCCTTGAACATCGATTCTTCCGCACGCCTGATGGTGCCACTTGGACCGAAACGCAGTTCCCGAATGCGTTCTGGCAGCGGTACCTGAATGTGTTTGATGGCGTGCGGATCGTGGCTCGCGCCCAGCCCGTCGCGGAAGCCCTTCCTCATTGGAATCGAGTCGACGGTCCGAAGGTTTCGTTTCACTCGCTTCCATATTACCAAGGCCCTTGGCAGTACCTGAAGAAAGCTAAGGCCGTTCGTCGAGCCGCTGCCGAAGCAGCCGGAACCGAACACGCAGTCATCCTGCGAGTCCACTCGCCGATCGCCGCTCTCGTAGAACGCCGTATGCGTCGCGAGAACAAGCCGTACGGGGTCGAGGTGGTCAGCGATCCCTGGGATGTGTTCGCACCGGGTGCGTTTCATCATCCACTGCGATGGTACTTCCGTCGCAGCCTTTCGGCAGAGACGAAGCGGCAGTGCCGTAATGCGGTCGCGGCATCGTATGTCACGCAGCATGCATTGCAGAGACGCTACCCAGCGACCAACGCAAGCTTTCAAACGCATTACTCCAGTGTCGAGTTGCCGCCAGAGTCGTTCGTCGAATCGCCTCGGGAATTCGATCAGCAACAAGGACCGTTGAAGCTGATCACCGTGGGTGCGTTGGCCCAGATGTACAAAGGGGTCGACACGCTGATCGATGCCGTGGCGATGGCTCGCCGGCAAGGTGCCGACGTTGCCCTGACCATCGTGGGCGATGGTAAGCATCGTGGTGAACTGGAAGAACAAGCCCGGCGATTGAACTGTGCCGACGTGATTCATTTCGCAGGTTCACTAACCAGCGGGCCGCCCGTTCGGGCCGAGTTGAACAAAGCAAATCTGTTCGTTTTGGCATCCCGCCAGGAAGGATTGCCTCGCGCGATGATCGAAGCGATGGCTCGAGCACTTCCTTGCGTCGGCACCACCGTGGGTGGCATTCCAGAACTGCTTGCCAAAGAGAACTTGTTTGCCCCCAACGATGCCGAGGCCCTCGCTCGTCGCATCTGCGAATTGGCCAGCGACCGTTCGCAGCTAAACGCGATGTCACAGCGAAATTTGTCGATGGCTCAACAATATGCCGATCACGTGCTGCGAGAGCGGCGCGATCAATACTACAACGCGGTTCGTCAGGCCACCCAACAATGGCTTGATGGATCGAGTGCGCGGAATCCTGTTACTGCAGCGGATGGACGACCGCCAACCAGTAGCAGGATGGTTACACATTCGCTTGCCACGAACGGAGTGTCGATGCCAGCGAATGACACAGTTTCTCCAGTTGCGGAAAGTGGACAATCCGCCGCAACTTCAACATGGCAAGGTGCTAAATCATGCACACCGTAATTATGGCAGGTGGTCGCGGCCGACGCCTGGCTCCTTACACGATTAACTTCCCTAAGCCGCTCGTCCCGGTCGGAGAGATGCCGATCCTCGAGATCGTGCTCCGGCAGCTCAAAATCGCTGGCTGCGAAACGGCAACCCTTGCCGTCGGTCACCTGGCGGAACTGATCATGGCCTACTTCGGCAAAGGCGAGCAGATTGGAGTCGACCTGAAGTACTCCGGCGAGAAAGAACCTCTTGGCACCGTCGGTCCATTGGCATTGATGGAAGACCTGCCGGAGAACTTCCTGGTGATGAATGGTGACGTGCTGACGACGCTCGATTATCGCGAGCTGTACGAGTACCACTTGCAGAACGAATGCGATCTGACGATTGCCTGCCATCGCTGCTCGACCAAGATCGATCTCGGGATCGTCGAGTTCGACGAACGTCTTGAAGTGACCGGCTATCGCGAAAAGCCACGTCTTCCTTACGACGTTTCGATGGGGGTTTACGCTTTCAATCGCAAGGCACTCGATATCGTGCCTGCCGGCGAATATTACGACCTGCCGACGCTGGTGCTGAAGTTCATCGAACTGGGCCGCAAGGTGAAGGTTTATATGTCGGATGCGATGTGGCTCGACATCGGTCGAGTCGAAGATTACGCCAGCGCGAGCGCCGTGTTCGAAGAACACCGCGACTTGTTCCTGCCAGAGCCCCAACTGGCCAACGGTACTCCGAAGAACTAACACCGACGCAACCTACACCTAGGAACCCTATCCATGAAAATCCTGGTCATTGGCGGTGCCGGCTATGTCGGCTCAGTCCTTACCACGCATCTTTACGAACAAGGCCACGAGCTGACCGTGCTCGATTCACTGATGTTCGGCTCGCAATCGCTCGAATCCTTGTTCGGCAAAGAACGCTTCACCCTGATTGAAGGCGATCTGCGCGATCAAGACTTGCTCGATAGCACGATCCCCGGCCATGACGCGGTTTGCCTTCTGGCAGCCATTGTCGGCGAACCGGCATGCAACCGCGACGAGAAGAACGCCGAAGACATCAACTATCACGGCGCGATGAAGGTGCTGGAGTCGGCCAAGAGGCATGGCGTGAAGAAATTTGTCTTCACCAGCACCTGTAGCAACTATGGCATCTCGGATCCGAATGCCCCTGCGACCGAAACCTCGCCGCTGAATCCGTTGTCGGTCTACAGTCGCTCGAAGGTCGAAGCGGAAAAGCAAATCCTCGCATCGGCCAGCGAGACCTTCCATCCGACCGTACTGCGTTTGAGCACTGCTTTTGGTATCTCGCCACGGATGCGTTTCGACCTATTGGTCAGCGACTTCACGCTGGCCGCGTATCGCGAGCAGAAAGTGGTGATCTACGGTGGCCAGTTCTGGCGTCCATTCGTGCACACGCAAGACATCGCCCGTGCGATTCAGATGGTGCTCGACAGCGAACCAGAAACGGTCTCAGGCGAAGTGTTCAACATCGGTGGCGACGAGAACAACGTCCAGAAGATGCAACTGGGCGAAATGGTTCAGCAGGAAGTGGATGGCACCGAGATCGAGACGATCCCAGCCGGTACCGATCCACGAAGCTACCGCGTTGACTTCACGAAAGCCAAGTCGCGTCTCGGCTTCGTCCCGCAGTGGTCGGTCCGCGATGGCGTGACCGAAGTGCATGCGTGCCTGCGAGAGAATCGCTGGTCCGATCCGAAGGACGCACGCCACTTCAACTAGTCGACAGATCCTTTTGAGATTTGCACCCTCCACCGATTTAGCATCATGACAACACCACAATTTCGCATCTCCGAGTTGGACTACGATCAGCAGGAACTGGACGCCGTCGTCGAGGTCATCAAGAGCCAATGGCTCTCGCAAGGACCGAAGATCGAACAGTTCGAGAACCGTTTCGCGGAGTTCGTAGGTTCGAAACGAGCTTTGGCCGTCTCGAATGGTACGGCGGCGCTGCACCTGGCACTACTTGCCAGTGGCATCGGTCCTGGCGATGAAGTTCTGGTTCCCAGCTTCACGTTCGTCGCCTCGGTGAATGCCGTGCTCTACGTCGGGGCGAAGCCAGTCTTCGTCGACATTGTGGGTCCGCACGACTTGAATATCGATCCGGTCGATATGGCCGCGAAGATTACGCCGCGTACCAAAGCCGCGGTGGTCGTGCACATGGCTGGATTCCCTGCCGATATGGACGCCATCTTGCAACTCGCCAGCGAGCACAACCTGGTGATTGTGGAAGATGCGTGTCACGCGGTGGGTGCTCGTTACAACGACAATCCTGCCAGCCCGCTATCGCAAAAGATGGCTGGCACGGCAGGAACCGTCGGTTGCTTTAGCTTCTTCGCCAACAAGAACCTGGTAACAGGCGAAGGCGGGATGGTAGTGACCGACGATCCTGAAATTGCGGAACGAGTTCGATTGGCTCGTTCGCATGGCATGACCAAAAGCAGTTGGGACAAGGCTGCCGGGCGTGCAACCGACTACGACTTGATCGATGTCGGCTTTAACTACCGGGCGACGGAATTAACCGCCGCGCTCGGGCTTATTCAACTCGAGAAGCTACCCGCAGGAAATCGACGACGACGCCAGTGCGTTGCCCGGTATCGCGAACGTTTGGCAGGGCTGCCAGGCATCACGATTCCTTTCGCCGATCGACTCGACGATAGCTCTCACCACGTTTTCCCGATTCTGCTCGAAGACTCCGAAATTCGAGCCGAGTTTCGCAGCCGCCTAGGCCAGCGCGGTGTGCAAACAACTTTCCACTATCCTCCAGTCCATTTGTTCACACATTATCAAAAGGCATGTCCTGAAACTCCTCCGCTTCCGCAAACATGCGATGCCGCCAACCGTGAAGTCACGTTGCCGCTGCATGCCCGGATGACGGTCGAGATGGTCGATGCCATTTGCGATGTCATTTGTGAAGAACTGGGGGCCTTAACACCTTCGCAGGTTAACCATTCATGAGCGTCGCGTTTCCCCCGACAAACTACAATGGACGTCAGATGGCAGCTCTGACCCGCGAGACGAACGACGCGGAAAACGTTCGTCCCCTGCGTATTCTTCACGTTGTTGGTGGTTCTGGCTTCGGCGGAGCCTCTATCTTCGTGTCGCGGCTGGCAGCATTCTGCCAGCGTCATGGCTACCATGTCGATGTCCTGACAACCGATCCGAAACTTCAAGCCACTTTAAAAGCCGCAGGCATCGGGGTCGTTGACCTGGATGTGATCTGGCGCGAGATCCGTCCTTTGAAGGATCTCAGTGGAGCTCGCAAGCTGGCGAGGTACTTGAAGACGGCCGGTTACGATATTGTTCATACGCATACGTCCAAGGGAGGTATCGTGGGTCGCTGGGCCGCCTGGAAAGCAGGCGTTCCTTTCGTGCTCCATACTGTCCATGGCTTTGCGTTTCACGAAGAGTCGAGTCCACCCAAGCTTTGGATTTATTCCAATGCGGAACGTATGGCGGCACGCTGGTGCCATCGTATCGTCACCGTTAGTGAATACCATCGCGATTGGGCTCGCGAGCTGAAAATCGGCCAGTCGCATCAGGTGGTCGCCATCCCGAATGGCGTTTCCACAAAGTGTGCCGAGGCCAAACGAACTCCGGAAGAAGTTCGTGAAGAACTGGGCGTTTGTCAGGATACGGTCCTGATGCTCGCTCCTGGTCGGCTGGCTCCGCAAAAAGGGCTGAAATATCTGGTCGAAGCCGCCCAGAAGCTGGAAGGGAGAGCCTCGCTGCCTTACCTGTTTCTGCTTGCTGGCGATGGCCCGCTGAAGGAAGAGCTTGAGCAGCAGGCCGAGTCGCTCGGTGTTGCTGACAAGTTCCGCTTCCTTGGATTCCGCGACGATGTCGGCGACCTGTTGGCCGCTTGCGATGTCGTGGTCCTTCCAAGTTTGTGGGAAGGACTCTCGCTTGCGTTGCTCGAAGCGATGATGGTTGGCAAGCCAGTCATCTCGACCGAGATCGGCAGCAACCGCGAGGTCTGTGCCAAGGGTGATGCCGTGCGATTGGTGCCACCCAAAGATTCGACTGCGCTGGCAGATGCCATTGCAGACCTGATCGACTCTCCAGAACAGCGTTTCGACCTGGCACAAACGGGCCAGCAGATCGCAATTGATCACTATGGCGAAGAACGGATGATGAACCAGTATCTGGAACTTTACGATGAACTTGGGCAAGGGAACGATTCCGCCAAGAAGACGAACGGCACGCCTTCGCCTGAGCCTGGTCGAGAGATCGACAAACGGGTGATTCGAATTGACTCGCCAGAAGTGAGTCCGGGCAAACCGATCGCTCCTCGTTATCTCTATTGGAAGGAACCACTGGAAAGGCTTGCCGCAGGCATTGCCCTGGTCTGCTGCCTTCCGCTGTTGGGTGCGTTGATCGCGATTGTGAAGCTCTCGTCGCCTGGTCCTGGTTTGTATAGCCAGAAGCGGGTTGGCAAGGGGGGAAGAATCTTCACCTTGTACAAACTCCGCAGCATGCGAAGCGATGCCGAAAGCAAGAGCGGTCCGGTATGGGCTCAGTCCGGTGACCCACGGGTCACACGATTAGGGAAGTTCCTGCGAGCATCGCATCTGGACGAACTGCCGCAGCTTTGGAATGTCGCCAATGGTGACATGTCGCTGATTGGTCCCCGGCCAGAGCGACCAGAGTTCGTGGCGATTCTCGAGAAGTCGATTCCGCACTATCTCGATCGCTTGGAAGTCTTGCCTGGGATTACGGGCCTGGCTCAGATCAACCTGCCGCCCGATTCCGATAACGAAAGCGTCTGGCGGAAGCTACTGCTCGATCGAGCCTACATCCAGCGAGCAAGTTTCTGGATGGACTTCGGCATTCTGGCTTTGACCGGATTGCGAGTCGTTGGCCTGCGAGGGCCGGGCGTTCGTGGAGCATTCAAGCTTTATATCGACGGTGATCTTTTGCCGCCGATGCCCATTGCGACCGTAGACCCTGCATTAACCGAAGCAGCGTTCGAATCCTCTCCGGTCGAAACGATTGCCGATTAGCAATTATTTTTTCGTGTGATCGATTCCGTCCGCTCGGGCGGAATCGGTTCGCGGAAGATTATCGAGCCAATCGAGCCATTCTTCTAAAACGGCCAGATCGATTCCTTCTGCCATCGCCGCGGCAATGACCGCCTCGCGTTCTTCAGGCGTGTCGACACGGGAGATCCGCTCGAAAAATACGCGTCGCGCTTCTTGGTGAGGAATAGCCATCATCGACTGATACTTCCTAATCCTTGCGGTGCCATGGGATGAGTGGGGTTGGCCCTGCGAAGATACTTAGCGACCCAAATCTATCACCCCTCTACCGTGGGAGCAACAAATCGTTCGGGGTTCTTCTAGGAAATCGTACGTCATCATCCGCACCAAGAGCAGAATTTGCGCTACCCGCGTGATCGGTCGCCGATTGCGACCTGGCATGGCGGGCAATGGGTGATCGGTTCGGCTTTCATCTCCTGTTTCGTTTTCATATCGCCAACTTCAGCGAAACATCTTGGGGGCGATTCTTGCCCACCGATTTTCCAACGTTCTGGGCGGGCGTCGCTCGAAAACCAACCATCGGTCTTCCTACGGTGGTGATGTCGATGCAGCCGTAGAACTGGCTGTGCTCAGATTTCTACAGATTGCACAAACCTCAAACGCATTGAGGCCAATTCGATCAGATATCGCGAAGCGATAATGACGCTTCGATTCACGTTCTGTTGCCTTCACTTGGATAGCATATGGTCGTAGCTCAATCGATATGACCTAGCCGAAGGGCACGATGGTGCAGCAGCACGATTGGCGAAGTTTAGGTGGCAGAAACAACACCATCGATTTTTGTATCACCGGAAAATAAATCCGCCTGATCAGCTAACGACCATCGTTACGCGCGACCGTTTCGGCAGCCGCGTCTTTTGCTGCGCAGAGACACAATTTGGGCCGAAGAGTGACTGAGACCTAAGGCACGCATTTTCCCCTAATCCCAACATCCACCCAGTTCATCGGGGATCATTACTCTTCACGTATCGCTCTGCTCCCTAGCGAGACGAGGTTTGATCACCACCCAATTCTCGGATCTTCGATCGGCGTACTCGACAATTGGTCGCTACGAGTGCGTTAACCAATGCAATCCCATTTATGCGTCTTGTGCATAGATAGGATAACGAAAATGCATTGGATGTATTGATCGCTATACCCCAAAATTAACTCGCAGCAACCAATGACCGGCCCCCCTTCGTCAGACCACCACCTCAATCATCGGAGACGATCATGACTCACACACTTCAATTTCCGCGAACGATCGCGAGCATGGCGGTGCTCTGCTTCGCGTCGTCGGTGTTTGCGCAGCATCCTGCGACACCATCCCAGGCCCCTGCCGGACATCCTCAACCAACCGGCGGCGTTAGCAAGTGCCCCATCACCGGAGCTCTGAACGCTTTCATGACGGCTGCCGATGCTGCCGCAGGGGAAGCAAGGAAGAGCCCTGAAGCGTACATGGATCAAGATCCAGAAAACAAAGTGCAAGATTGGTGGCCGAACAAGCTCGACCTGAGCATCCTTCGCCAGAACACCAACAAGAGCAATCCACTGGGGCCAGACTTCGACTACGCTGCCGAGTTCAACTCGCTCGATATCGACGAAGTGAAGAAGGACATCAAGCACTTGATGACCACGTCGCAAGACTGGTGGCCTGCCGACTACGGTCACTATGGCCCGCTCTTCATTCGTATGGCCTGGCATAGCGCTGGTACCTATCGCGTGACCGATGGTCGTGGTGGTGCCTCGGATGGTGCTCAGCGATTCGCTCCGCTCAACAGCTGGCCAGACAATGCCAACCTCGACAAGGCACGTCGCCTGCTGTGGCCGATCAAGCAGAAGTATGGCCAGAAGATCTCGTGGGCTGACCTGATGGTTTTGACCGGCAACTGTGCATTGGAATCGATGGGCTTCGAGACCTACGGTTTTGCTGGTGGTCGTGAAGATGTCTGGGAACCTCAAAACGATATCTACTGGGGTCCGGAAGGCGAATGGCTCGGCGGTCAACGTTATCACGGGCATGGCGACCTCGAAAATCCTTTGGCAGCCACTCAAATGGGTTTGATCTACGTCAATCCTGAAGGCCCCAAGGGCAAGCCAGATCCACTGGCCGCCGCCCAGGCCATCCGCACGACGTTCGGTCGCATGGCCATGAACGATGAAGAAACCGTCGCTTTGATCGCTGGTGGTCACACCTTCGGCAAGGCTCACGGTGCCGCACCACCCAGTGAATATGTCGGTCCCGAACCAGAAGGCGCGAGCATCGAAGAGCAGGGCCTTGGCTGGAAGAACAAGTTGGGCAAAGGCAATGCCGACAGCACGATCACCAGTGGTTTGGAAGGTGCTTGGACGTCAACGCCAGCCCAGTGGTCGCACAGCTATTTTGAAAACCTGTATGGCTACGAATGGGAACTGACCAAGAGCCCAGCCGGTGCCCATCAGTGGAAGCCCAAAGACGGAGCAGGGGAGGGGACCGTTCCCGATGCCCACGATCCGAACAAATCGCACGCTCCGATGATGTTCACAACCGACCTCGCTTTGAAGATGGATCCGGCATACGGTAAGATCTCGAAGCGTTTCCATGAGCATCCAGAAGAATTCGAGAAAGCCTTCGCCAAGGCCTGGTACAAGTTGACCCACCGCGACATGGGACCTCATTCGCGATTGCTGGGCTCGCATGTGCCGGAAGCTTTGATCTGGCAAGATCCTATCCCAGCGGTGGAACACGATTTGGTTACGGCCGAAGAAATCGCAACACTGAAGCAAGAGATCCTGGCGTCCGATTTGACCACCGCTGAATTGGTTTCGACTGCCTGGGCTTCAGCCAGCACGTTCCGTGGTTCTGACAACCGCGGCGGTGCCAACGGTGCTCGCATTCGCTTGGCTCCGATGAAAGACTGGGAAGTCAACCAGCCACAGCAGTTGGCCAAAGTGTTGTCGACCCTGGAAAAGATCCAGCAAGACTTCAACAAGGCGCAGACTGGTAGCAAGCAGATTTCGATGGCCGACATGATCGTCCTGGGTGGCTGTGCCGCGGTGGAAGATGCCGCGAAGAAAGCGGGGCACGATATCGAAGTTCCGTTCACTCCAGGTCGAACCGATGCGACGCAGGAAATGACCGACGTCGAAAACATTGAAACGCTGGAACCAACGGCCGATGGTTTCCGCAACTACTTGGGCGAAGGCAACTATCGTCCGGCCGAGAAGATGTTGGTTGACCGCGCAAACCTGCTCACGCTGACCGCACCGGAAATGACCGCCTTGGTGGGTGGCATGCGAGCCTTGAATGCCAACGTCGACGAGTCGAACCATGGCGTCTTCACCGATCGTCCTGGCACGCTGACCAACGACTACTTCGTGAACCTGCTCGACATGGGCACGACCTGGAAGGCGAGCGAGGATAATCCTCAGATCTTCGAAGGAACCGATCGTGAGACCGGAGCCGTGAAGTGGACCGGTACCCGCGTCGATTTGATCTTCGGATCGAACTCGGAACTGCGAGCCGTCGCGGAAGTCTACGCCAGCGAAGATGGCAAAACCAAGTTCGTTAACGACTTCGTTGCCGCTTGGGACAAGGTGATGAACCTCGATCGATTTGAGCTGTAGTCAACCGATCAACAACGACTGCGCAAGCAGTGCGGAGTCTGTCCTTCCTCAGGGCAGGCTCCGTTTTTTGTTTCGAATCGAACCTTTGCTATCAAAAATGGCACCATGTTCTGACAGCAATCATGTTTCATGAAAATCGCCGAATTTTCACTCGAATACAACTCGTAATCTTATCGCTATATATTTCCCAGGAAATGGAAGCGAAGTGTACATCGGTCTGCTATGTTGAATCTCTCGCAAGACCAAGAAGCGCGTGCCGCTTCCCAGGCATGCCCAGCATGAAGGAACGTCTTATGTCGCAAAGCAAGTCGGAAAAGATGCCGCTCTATCGTCATGGCGACGTCCTGGTACGCCGTGTGGCTGCCATCCCGGAAGATGCCAAGAAGCGACTTCATCTCACCTTGGCCGAAGGCGAAATCACGGGGCACTCGCACCGAATTGCCGAGCCAAAAGCTGCCAAGCTATACGAACTTCGCGGACAACGCTTCCTGGAAGTTACCGAAGACCAGGCCACGCTGGTCCACGAAGAGCATGGCCCGATCACCCTTTCGCGCGGTTGCTATCTCGTCTGGCAACAACGCGAATACTCACCGCAAGAGATCCGTATCGTACGCGACTAAGGTTTCCCAGGAACGGATTCGATGAACCAGTCTACGACGCCCCCGTCTTCCACCAATCTATTTCGTCCCAACGCCGATGGCATCGTGCAGCTTGAAGGCCGTCAGTGGGAACAGATCCCGCCTGGCTTTCAGTGCGAGGTTCTCGACCTGACCAGGTGCGAAGGGACGATCCAGCTTCCAGCAGGCCTGAAACTTTACGAACTGCTGCTGGAAGGGACCGCCATCGAATCGCTGCCGGACGATATCCAGGTCGAAATGGCGATCCGCCTTTCCAACTGCCGCGAACTCCATTCGCTGCCCGCAGGACTTTCGACCGGATCGCTATTTCTGCAGGGTTGCAATTCATTGACTCGATTGCCAGAGGACCTCGATGTCTGGTTCCTCGACATGTCGGGATGTTGGGCCTTCCAAGGCTGGCCGAAGCATGCCAACATCTGGGCAGGCAACTTGAACATTCGCGGCTGCACCGCCTTGCAAACCTTGCCTGCGTATCTTGGTCCTTTGGCTTCACTGAATGTTCGTGATTGCTCGAACCTCGAATCGCTTCCGGACAATCTAAAAATCACCGGCTGGATCGACATCGCTCAAAGCGGCCTGGCGAATGTAAAGTCGATTCCCGAGTCGCTCAAGAACGTCGAGATTCGCTGGCAAGGTGTGCGAATCAGTCACGAGTTGTGGCTTGACCCTGGGTCGATTCAGATTCAGGACATCTTGAAAGAAGACAACGCGGAACGTCGCCGAGTGCTGATCGATCGTTACGGCCAGTCCCGGTTCATGTCCGAGGCGAACGCCGAAGTCCTCGACGAAGATCAAGACGCCGGTGGCGATCGCAAGCTACTGCGAGTTCCGCTTCAGGAAGACGAGCCGCTAGTGACACTTTCGTGCCGTTGCCCATCGACCGGCCGCGACTACTTTCTGCGGGTGCCACCCAACATGCAATCGTGCCGCCAGGCCGCCGCGTGGATGGCTGGCTACGACAATCCCGACGACTACAATCCCGAAATCGAGACGTAGTCGCGATTCGATTTCTCTTGCGATATATTGCTGACCTGCTCGCCCCTTTTCATGTGAAACCAGGAATCACTCCATGACAATTGACCAGAATTACGTCGAGTTCTTTGGCCTGCCGGTCGTCGATTTCGAGAAACAAGATGACTGGAAAGGTCCGAGCAAAGCGTATCGCGTCAGTGTCGACTACGACACCGCGACCGACGAGATGGGCAAACGCTATGAACTGCTGAGCAGTCAGGCTGACTCCGACAAGCTGACGGCCATAATCGTCGGTGCCTGGATGGGAGACGACAGCAGCAACGACAGTTCGACCGTGATTCAGCATCTGGTCGCGCTCGCTCCGAAACTTCCGGCACTCAAGGCGATCTTTGTTGGGGACATCACGTACGAAGAAAACGAAATGTCGTGGATCGAGCAAAGTGATCTCGCGCCACTTCTGGCCGCCTACCCAGGCCTGGAACTGCTTCAGGCCCGAGGCGGCAACAGTCTTTCGATTTCGCAGACCACGCACGAGAACCTGAAATCGCTGATCATCGAAACGGGCGGCATGCCCCGCTCGGTGCTGCGAGATATTTCACGCTGCAGCTTTCCTAATCTCGAACACCTGGAGCTTTGGCTCGGAACCGGTGAATATGGATGGGATGGTGGTGTCGAAGATTTGCAGCCAATCCTCACCGGCAAACTCTTTCCGAAGCTAAGCTACCTTGGGCTTCGCAATTCGGACGCGATCGACGAAATTGCACCGGTTCTTCCCAATGCACCTTTGATCAGCCAACTGCGAGTTCTCGATCTATCGCTCGGATCGCTCTCGGACGTGGGTGCCCGACCGCTGCTGGCGTTGGCTTCGGCAGGCAACCTGAAGAAGCTCGATCTTTCGCATCACTACATCGCGCCGGAAGTTCTCGAGGAACTGAAAGCGGCATTGCCATTCGAGGTCGTTGCCAACGATCCCCAGGAAGCCGATGACGAATGGCGGAACATTTATGTCTCGGAATGAGCCGCGTCCTTGGCACATTTTGGGCAACCCCGACTGTCGCCGGGTTGCCCGATTCCAGGCGGCCCTCAACCAGCAAGACCAGCCTACGGCTCATTTGATCGACTATGCGTCGATCCTCGGCGGGAGCTCCAGCCTGGCCGAAAGTCTTGCCTCGGGAACGCTGCTGCGGATTGAGTCCGCCGCCGAAAGCTATTCTACGCGGCGAATGCTGCTGGCCTATGGTTACGATCGAGCCATGGCCGAAGGCTATCAGGCGGCGAGCCCGCAGCAAATCGAGCGGCACACTTCCGCAGCCTCGATTGAGTTCAAACCGCGGCAACTTTACCTCGGCTTTCAGCGATTGCTGCTGGAACTCGATCAGGCCTGCGCTGCTTCTGACTGTCTGCCAGTCCAAGTGCCCAGCGATATTGCCTGCATGTACGACAAGTGGCGTTGCCAGAAGCTGATGGCAGAGGCAGGCATCGCCGTACCAAAGCTGTTGGGTCGTATCACGTCATGGGACCACCTGCGAGATCTTACTGGTAGCGATGGCCGCTATATGGTGAAGATGGCACACGGTTCTGGTGGCGTTGGATGCATCGCGCTGCATTGGTCACGCGGGCGTGTCCGAGCCTTCATATCGTCGCAAACTCTGGCGATGGCAGCGCCGGAGCTTGCCGACTTGAGCGTTCCGATTCAGGTCCTTCGGGACGAACGATCCCTGGCCTATGTCATCGAACAACTTGCCCCGGAGCAGATCCATCTCGAACATTGGCTTGCGAAAGCAAAGCACCAGGGCAAGCCGTTCGATCTGCGGGTCGTCGTTATCGCAGGACGCCCACGCCACGCGATTGCCCGCGTCGGGCGGAGTCCGTTCACGAACTTGAATCTCGGTGGCCAACGTTTCAGCCTCGATCAACTGGACGTACCGGATCGCATGAACCTTTGGTCGCAAGTCGAATCGATCTCAACCAAGGTCGCCAACTGTTTCCCACAGACGCTTTCGTTCGGGCTCGATTTGCTGATAACGCCGAGCGGCCAGTTAAGCGTTCTAGAGGTCAATGCGTTTGGCGACTTGCTGTTGAATGTCCTTTCGGAAGGACAGGATCCTTACGCCGCGGAGATCGCGGCTACCGAAGCGTGGATTCAATCGCGATATCGTGACCACTCGGAAACGGGAGTCGCCGTCGCATGAACATGAACCAGATCGTCGGGCAAGCGGACCTGATGCTCATCACCTTGGATACATTGCGTTACGATGTCGCCCAGGCCGCCTGGCAAGATGGCCTCCTGCCGAATCTTTCTCGCCTGCTGCCCAGTACCGGCTGGCAGTTGCGACATACGCCTGGCAACTTCACATTCGCCGCCCACAGCGCCTTCTTCACTGGCTTTTTCCCCACGCCAGCCATGCCCGGCAAACACTTCCGCCCCTTCGCACTTCGCTTCGCAGGCAGTGAAACGACCGGTCCCGACACCTGCGTACTCGAAGGAGAGAACCTCATTTCAGGTTTGGCCAATCGAGGCTATCACACGATCTGCATCGGTGGTGTGGGCTTCTTCAACAAGCAAACGCCGCTTGGCTGTGTTCTGCCAGGCATGTTTCACGAAAGCCACTGGTCGGTGGAGCTAGGCGTGACCGATCGCGACTCCACACGAAACCAGGTCCGCGTGGCCTGCGATGCTCTGGCCCGATTACCGCATGAACAACGAGCATTTTTGTTCATCAACATATCGGCACTTCACCAGCCTAACTGTCATTACCTGCCTGGGCACTACGAAGACAACTGCGCCACGCAAATGGCTGCCCTGCAGTATGTCGACAGCCAACTGCCGCCTCTCCTGGATACCTTACGAGCACGAGGCAATGGTTGGGGAATCGTTTGTTCCGATCACGGTACCGCGTACGGCGAAGAAGGTTACTGGGGGCATCGAATTTCACATCCGGTCGTGTGGAATGTCCCGTATGCCGAAGTGACCTGGGAGCACCAATCATGAACCAATTACCGATCCTCGGATCCGACCCGCTGGCCGCTCCCTATGTCGCCTACTCGTACTCGTACCCGCACAAGTCGGCGTATGGCCCGCTCGATCCACCGGTGTCGCTCGACGAGGTCTGGCAACGCGAGAATCGCCAGAGCTTGTTTCTCTACACGCACTTGCCGTTTTGTGAAATGCGTTGTGGATTCTGCAATCTGTTCGCAAAGGCTGGCAGCGACTCCGCGGCGATCGACACCTACCTCGACAGCATCGAACGTCAGACGCGTCGTCTCAGTGAAGCCACCTCGGGAAAGCGAACCGTCACGCGATTCGCCTTAGGGGGTGGAACGCCCACGGTGCTGAGCGTTGCCCAACTCGAGCGACTGTTTGATCTTGTTTCGCAGTCCTTCGATTTCGATCCGGCGAACGTTCCGACGTCGATCGAAACGTCTCCCAAGACAGCCACCCAAGAGCACCTCAAGCTGCTGCATGAACGGGGCATTCAGCGGGTGAGCATCGGCGTGCAATCGTTCCTGGAAGAAGAAGCCCACGGGATTGGTCGCCCGCAGAAAGCGACCGAAGTCCGCGAGGCACTGGCCAGGATCAAAGCGTTTGGTTTTCCGATCCTGAACATTGACTTGATTTATGGGCAGCCCAATCAAACGCTGGAAACTTGGAATCATTCGCTGGAAGCGGCCCTGCAGTACGAACCGGAAGAGATCTTTCTTTACCCGTTGTATGTGCGGCCACAAACGGGCCTCGGCAGACGTGCCCGCACTTTGGAGTCTTCGGTTCTACAGCCCATCGATCTCTATCGAGCAGGCCGCGATAAGCTGAAAGCGGCCGGATATCGACAGCTTTCGATGCGGTGCTTCACGCGTGATCTTTCCCAGGTCGATACCGGCCCCGCGTATTGCTGCCAGAGCGACGGTATGCTGGGCCTGGGGGCTGGGGCTCGTTCCTACACATCGCGGTTGCATTACTCGAGCCGCTTCGCGGTGAACTCCTCAGGCGTGCAGTCGATTCTGGAAGAATGGACCCAGCGCAGCGAAGAGACCTTTGGTTATGCCGACTGGGGAATCGTGCTGAACGACGAAGAACGACGTCGACGGTTCATCATCCAGTCGCTGCTTCACTACACCGGCCTGTCGCGTTCCAGCTTCGCACGAACTTTCCATTCGCAACCAGAAGATACCATTCCGGAACTTGCCGGAATGACCGAGACAGGCCTGATCGAAGAAGCGGATGGTACTCTGCGTTTGACCGAAAAAGGGGTGAGCCTTTCCGATGCGATCGGACCAGCACTCTACTCCGAGACCAGCCGGGCTCGCCTGCGGGAGTTCTCTGCCCGATGATGCCCGACTACCACATCTTGTATCGTGGTCCGCTCAGCAGTTGCAACTACGGCTGCACCTACTGCCCATTCGCCAAGCGAGACGAAACCTATGCCCAGCTAGAAGGCGACCGCCAGTCATTGGAACGGTTTGTTAGTTGGATCGAACTGCAAGATCGTTCCCTCAGCATCTTGTTCACCCCATGGGGTGAAGCACTCGTGCGAACCTGGTACCAGCAGGCAATCACGCGTCTAAGCTGGATGCCTCACGTGCGACGCGTTGCGATTCAAACGAATCTTGCCTCACGGCTTGCCTGGCTCGAGGATTGCCAGCCCGAGCGGATTGGCTTGTGGTCCACCTTCCATCCAACGGAAACTTCGATCGAACGGTTTGGCAATCAGGTCTTGAAAGTGCTGCAAAGCGGCACGCGAATTAGTGTTGGCTGCGTTGGCCTGAAAGAGCACTTCGATTTGATCGAGCAACTTCGGGAGGCGATCCCACGGGAAGTTTACGTCTGGATCAATGCGTACAAACGCGAGGCCAACTACTATAGCCCGGCCGATGTCGAGCGTCTTATCGCCGTCGATCCTCACTTCGTGACGAACAACACGCGGCACGAAAGCTTCGGTGAGGCCTGTTTCGCAGGCGAAACTAGTTTCACGGTGGATGGCGAGGGAGATATTCGCCGCTGTCACTTTGTCGGCGACGTCATCGGCTCGATCGAGGATGCCGACTGGGAGAATTGCCTGCATGCGAGACGCTGCCCGAACACGAACTGCGGTTGCCATATCGGTTACGTGCACCTGAAGCGGCTACAGCTTTATCCGCTGTACCAAGAGGGACTCGCGGAACGCATCCCTGCCGATTGGTCTCCTTCGCGAAAGGCACGTTCAACTTAGTGCCGCGTCATGATCTCGCGATACGCCATCTGATCATCATACAGCTTGCGGAAGACCTGATACTTGGCCTGATGATAAACAGCCGTCGGACCAGTCGTCGGTTCCAAGATGCGGTCGGCCCCGCTCATCGTCGACATGGCTTCCATCAAGTCGGCCTTCTCGCCCGAAGCCAACGCCCCCAGCATCGCACTTCCCAGCAAGACTGATTCTGGCTCGGCGGGAAGCACGACGCGGCAACCAGTAATATCAGCATGCTCACGCAGGAAGACGGGGTTCTTCGTTCCACCACCGCAGGCTAGGATCGTATCGATCTGGTAGCCCTTCTCGTTCATCACTTCAATGATGTGGCGGGTACCGTAAGCGATTGCTTGGATCGTAGCCAGATAAAGCCGAGCTAAATCATCGAGCGTTGCCGAAAGGGTCAATCCGCTGACCATGCCATGCAGCGTCGGATCGGCCAACGGCGAACGGTTGCCATGAAAATAGGGACAGACATGAAGGTCTTTCGTCAGCGAAGCCGGAACGCGGCGGTCCGACGCCAGCGAATCGAGACGATCGTTGAGCACTTCGTAAACGCTTTTGCCACTCGCCTTGGCTGCCTCTTTCAGTTGCAGACTAGCACCATGGTTCTCGATGATGAAGTCGATCAGCACGCCCGTCGCCGATTGACCACCTTCCGTGAGCCACATCCCAGGGATCATGGCCGAATAATACGGCCCCCAAATCCCGCCGATGAAACGAGCCTCGGATGAGGTCGCCATGTGGCAGCTCGACGTCCCACCAATCAGCGCGAGGCGACGATTTAGTTCGTTGGCATCCAAGGCCCGGCCTTCGAGGTTGGCTCCGATCATCCCGATACCACCAGCATGAGCGTCGATGATCGACACACCGACGGCAGTGCCTTCCGGCAGTCGCAGATCGGTCGCCGCTTGTGGCGAGATTCCTTGACCGATCGCCTCGCCCATGGGACGCACACGCTGGCCGATGCGGCGAAACTCTTCCTTGGCCAGATCGTCTAGACCGACAGCATCGAAGAACGAACGATCCCAGCGGCCGATTTCGTCACCGCTCCCTTCGTGCCCGAGGTAGGTCCATTTGCAAACGGTCGAGCACAACGAACGCGTCTCATCACCGGTCGCGCGGTAGGTCAGGTAATCGGGCAGATCGAAGAACTTGCCGGCCTTCGACCAGGTCTCCGGCATGTTCTCTTTCAACCACAACAGCTTGGGAACCTGCATCTCTGGCGAGATCGCGTCGCCGACGTACTTCAAGACTTCGTACTGTCCGCCATTGATTCGGTGAGCTTGCTCGGCAGCACGGTGATCCATCCAGACGATGACGTTTTGTTCTTCTTCGCCATTGGGACTGACTGAGACCGGATGCCCCTCGTCGTCGGTGACGACCAACGAGCAGGTCGCATCGAAACCGATGCCGCGAACTTGCTTGGCATCGATACCAGATTCCGAAACCGCCTGGCGAACCGCGAGACAAACTGCTTGCCAGATATCGTGCGCCGAGTGCTGCACGAAGTTCGGCTTCGGGCGAAAGAGCTTGATAGGATGGACCGCGGAGCCAAGCCGTTTGCCGTTGCCATCAAACACGCCTGCTCGGGCACTTCCGGTTCCGACATCAACGCCAATGAAATAACTGTCGCTCATCCTAGTTGCCTTCCCAGCTCGATCCATCCTTCTTGGTGCCGCACAAATTCACCTTCAGCCCCAAGGCATTCGCCATCGACGCCCGTGTCCAAAGTGCCTCGTCGGCCGCTGCGGCGTTTTCAGCATACACGACCTGAACATGGTTTGCCTGATGCTTAGCCATCATTTGATCGCGTGTCACCCCGTACGTAACACCATGCATGATCGGCCAAACCGGTGTTGTGCTGTCCAGCCGACGCTGCGTTTCGGCCTCCGGAAGTTCGATCGCTTTGCCACGTCCAAGGTCGATATGCAGGGCGTTGTCGGCCACGTAAATTCGCGACCAAACGATTTCGCCTGGCTTGGAAACCCCAGCCAACGTCGAACCACCCTTGGGGAAGTACATCGGTGGCTGACGATAACCATGGCATGCGTTCCAACCGCCAAGATGCTCGGCCGGAGCAGAGCCTGAGATCTCGAACACCCAGACGTATTCGACCGTGGTGCCGGACTGATCGAAGCAGCCCCAACGCAAGTCGTGCAGAGTTGTCTCGACAGGCTGATTCAAGGCCCGGTGAATCCGCTGAATCAAAATCGCATCGAGCCCAGCACACTCGTCCACTTCGTTGAAGTGAGGAACGCTTCGCCCAGGAAAGAGTTCGCGTGCTCCACTGCGATCCCTCACCGGTGGGCGGCTCGTACTGTTAAGCGTTCCTTCCACCAGGTCGCTGGCCGGAGTCATTTCTTTGAGCCCCTGCTGATACTGAATACCGATCGTCTCGCAGCCGAAATGGTCGGCCAGTCGCACGGCGGCGATATACATTCGGCACTGATCCAGAATCTGGGCCTCGGTCAGCTCGGTCGCTTCGTCGGTCCCCAAATGGAACTGCATGCCCTGCTGCTGATACCAGGCCAGAACCGCGGCGGCTTCGGCATCGGTGACGGTTCGCATTTCTGCAACGAGAGCCGACTGACTGAGGCGTTCTTTAAACACGCCCAGCGGATGCAGCAGATGATCTGGAATGATCGCGTTGAACATTCCCATGCAGCCTTCATCGAAGACTCCCATGATGGCTTTCTGCTGAAGTAGTTCGTCGGCCAGCCGCTGCCCAAGGTTTGCGGCCGAGGCAGGAATGCTCTTAGCATTCAGTGGGGTGACATGGTCCGCCGCATGCTCGCAGATGCCGCTTTCGAGCCAGGTTTTCAGCTTGTCGAGGAAGTAGTCGTCGGTGAAGTCTTCGCTCCACAGCGTGCTGTAAGGCTTGCCTGCTTTGGTGAGCGAACCATTTAGATTCAACATTCCCACCAGGCCTGGCCATTGCCCCGACCAGTTCGCCACGGTAAGGATTGGCCCTTGATGGCTCAACAGTCCGGCGAGCACGTGATGCGAATATTGCCAGACCGCTTCCGCCACGATCAGTGGCGCATCCTTCGGGATCGAACGAAAGATTTCGATGCCACGTTTCTGGCTGTCGATAAAGCCGTGGCCTTCGTCGGTTACTTCGTGGGCACGATGAATCGTATAGCTGAGCTTTTCGACGGCAGCCGTTAACGCGGATTCCAGGGCAGCCTGAGCAGGCCAACACATTTGGTTCGCCGACAAGCGAGAGTCGCCACTAGCGACCAGTTGCACAGGGGAGTGTTCGCGGGGCATCAAATTTCAACTTTGCGAAACGGGGACATCGAGTTGGTTGAGAATCTCGGCGACCTGACGTCGCTGTGGGGCAAGGAAATTATGAAACGGATCGGCCATGAAGTCATCGCAAATTCCCATCAAGGACAAACAACACTTGGTTGCCTTGATGTACTTCGACGCATACTTGCCCACTTCATAGACCTGCTGGAACTGGACGATGCGTTGATGCAGCTCTTGCATCTTGACCTGATCGCCCGATCGCAAGGCTTCATAGCAATCGACAAACAATCGCGGCAACGCATTGGCCCCGCCGGCCACCGCCCCGTCGCCACCGAGTTCGACAGCACGTGGCAACTGGGCTTCGGGGCCAATCATCACCGACCAATCAGGCCGCAGCGATTTCAGGCCAACCGCTTGCTCGAAGTAGGCGAGGTCGCCACTGCTATCTTTCAGGCCAACGATCCCTTCCATGTCGGCCAATTTCTGCAGCGTTTCGATCTCGAACCACACCTTGGTGAGCTGAGGCATGTTGTACAACATCAGCGGCAACGGAAGTTCCGGCACAATATTGCGAACGTAGCTTGTCAGTTCAGTTTGCCCCGCCGGGAAGTAGTAAGGCGTGGTCAGCACGGCAGCGGTCGCCCCCGCATCAGCTGCATGCTTGGCGAGGTTCACCGACTCGACGAATGCGGTGTCAGTGATCCCGACGAGAACCGGCACTCGGTCAGAGACCAATCGGCACACTTGATCGATCAGCTCGCGTCGCAGGCGGTAGCTGAGACTGGGTGCTTCGCCGGTGCTTCCCAGAATAAAAATACCATGAACACCACCCTCGATCACATGCTCGACCAGGCGTTCCAGTCCAGCTTGATCCAACTGATCACGACCAGTTAGTGGTGTCACCAGAGGTGGAATAATGCCGTGAAATGATTCCGAATTCGTACTCACCGTATTACCTCAAAAAGGTTTTATTCGCCGCTGGGCGATTGTTGTTCATTGGTTTTGATTCGATCGCTCGGACCGATCTGCGCGAGCAGCCAGCCTGCCAGAAGAATGGTGAGCGTCCCGAAGACCGTCACCAGGTTGTTGTTGAATGGACTGGCAAACATGCTCCATGCTTCTGGCCAGAAATCCATCTGCGTCAGCGTCATCCACAAGATCATCAGTACGCCCAGGACCACACCAATGACCGCTGCGATATTGCCTGCTCTCCGCGACAACATGCCCAGCAGGAAGAGCCCCAGCATGCCACCGCTGAAAATGCTAGCCATCTTCCACCAGACATCGAGAATGCTTTTAACCTCGATCATCGCAATCGCGACGCGGGTACCAATCAGGCCCCAGATCATCGTGCTGACATAGAGGACGATCATCGATTCACGCGACGACGCTTTCGGCCGAATGAATCGTTGATAGAAGTCGGTCAGGGTCAAGGTTGCGGCCCCGTTCAAGCTGGTCGAAAGGGTGCTCATCGCAGCGGCAAAGATCGCGGCCACCAACAGCCCTGAAATCCCGGTCGGCAATCCATCGATGATGAAGAACGGAAATACGTCGTCCCCCTTGCCTTCCGCGACAACGCTGCCGCCTGGTTCTGGATTGCGAAGCGTTTCAGGAAGCAGTTCTGGCTGAACCGAGTAATACGCGAACAGCGCCGTTCCGATCCACAGGAAGACAATCGTGATCGGCACATAGATCAGCGCACCAAACCAAACCGACTTGCGGGCTTCGCTGTCGGACTTGGCAGCGATGTAACGTTGGACGTAGCTTTGATCGATCCCGAAGTTCTGCAGGTTAATGAACAACCCGTAAATCAGGATCACCCAAAAGGTCGGCTGGACGAGGCTGGGCCCAAACGAGCCAAGACTGAATTTTTTGTTTGCCATCGCGATGTCGATCATCTGCTGCGGTCCGTCAGGCATGCTCAGCGGTAGAAGGATCGCACACGCAATGGCCCCAATCGCCAGAACCACACTTTGCAAGGCATCGGTCCAGATCACCCCTTCAATACCACCAACCAACGTGTAAAGCGTCGTCAGACCGCCCGTCACCATGATCAGCATCGGAATGTCCCAGCCCAACAACTGATGCAGCGGCAATGCCAACAAGTACATGACCGATCCCATCCGGACGGCCTGGGTTAGTAGATAACAGATCGCCGCGTAGCTCCGAGCCCAGACACCGAAACGATTTTCTAGGTGTTGATAGGCCGAGATCGCGTCGCCTTGCCGGTAGTAAGGAACGAACCACCGTGTCGCGACCCACGCCGCCAGCGGTAGCGAAAGACTGAACGCCAGTGCATTCCAATTCGACGAAAACGCTTTGCCTGGCAGGGCGAGAAAGCTGATACTACTGACGTAGGTTCCGAAGATCGAAAGCCCCACGACCCAGCCCGACATCGATCGGCTGGCCGCCATGTAACCTTCGGGACTGCGGCTCTTGCGATAAAACCACATGCCCAGGCCAACCACACCAATCAAGTAAATGATAAGCACGGTGATATCGGCGGTCGCGAATTGATGCACGAGGCAAGTCTCCTGGGGGCGGGAGAATCGGCATGACCAGGTGAGAAGGGGCACCTGGAATACCACTGGTATCCCAGCAGTATGGCTGGCCACCAAACGACTTGCAAGTCCTTCCCTCCTTTCTTCTTCAAACTGGGCCCGTCTATAACGGCCGTTCCATAAGAGAACTCAGACTACGGCAGCTACCGTTTCGTCTAGCAACGACCGGAAATCGGATCGCCCCATGAAGGCTGCTGAAAACGTCCTGCCCTGGAAGAAACCAGGGGAATGGAGTAGGGTTCAATCTGCAAGTTCCTGCATCCCAGCCACGTACCGGCCCATCAAGCGCGCTTCCAAACTGGAATTCCATGGAAAAGATTCCGCGGCGACAGCAAGCCTATAACTACATCCAGGAACGGATCCTCTCCGGCGATCTTCCCGGCGGTTCGCAAATCTCGGAATTGGCGATGGCCAAAGAGATTGGCATGAGCCGGATGCCGATTCGAGAAGCTATTCGCCAGTTGGAAGTGGAAGGGCTCGTGCGGCAGGTTCCCCGGTTCGGGACGATCGTTCATTCGCTCGACCGCTCCGAGATGGCCGAGCTGTACGAAGTTCGCGAAGCACTAGAAAGCCACGCAGCCGAGTCGGTCGCCGAGTATCTTTCCAACGAAGACAAGCAGATCTTGCTGCTGCTCTGTCAGAAGCTGATGGAGATCGCTCGCGAATTGAAAGCGAGTGGCGAGAAGACCTTTTCGCCCAAGCAGCTTCAAAGCTTCCTGGCTGCGGACATGGGCTTTCACATGATCATTCTGCGGGCGAGTGGCAATCGTCGCATGATCAAGATCGTGTCTGACCTTCGCGTCCTGTCGCGAATCTTCACCGCCAAACGTGAGCCCCATAACCTGAAGATTGTCGCCAGCGTCTATCGCTTTCATCGCCGAATCTTACGAGCACTTCAGAAGGCCGATGGCGAAGCGGCGCGACACTGGATGAAAGAGCACATTCGCGAGAGCCGACGTCTGGCACTCGAGTCGTTCGATCGTCGCCAGGCGATGGGAGAAGCACGCAACGCTATTCCGCTCGCGCTTCCACAAGACTTGCTGGAAGAGATCAACCGCATCGAAGCGAACGAACTTTAACGAGGCGTCGCCATCCGGGCATGCTGCTTCTGAAGCATCTCCTTCAGTCGCGCTTCAAACGTCGCCGTTTTCTCTGGCTGATCGTGACTCAGGTCATGCTGTTCGCCGAGATCTGTCTGCAGGTCATACAGCTCGCAGCGGTCGTCTTCCGCAAACCATAACAGCTTGTAACGGCCACTTCGCAGGGCCGACTGAGGCCGCGCCTGACTGACCTCGAAGTCTCCAACACCGATGGACGGCAGAGCATTCGCGTAGCCTGCTTCCGGGTGATAATAGGGGAAATGCCATAGTAAATCCCGGTCAGCGGACGATTCACTTTCGAGCGAGTCCCAGGCGATAGCTGCTCCATCGGTCGCTATGTTCGTGTTGCCTGCGACCGAAAGAAATCCTGACAGTAGGTCATATCCAACCACCGGCTGGCGACTGGTAATCCCTGGTGTAATCTTGCCTGGCCAGCGAGCTAACATCGGGATGCGGATGCCGCCTTCATAGAGATTCCATTTCGATCCTCGGAGGGGAGCATTCGTTGTGTACTCGGGATGGCCGCCATTGTCGGAAAAGAACACGACGAGCGTGTTGTCGGCCTGATCGCTTTCATCAACCGCCTTCATGATTTGCCCGACGTGATGGTCCAACGTTTCCAGGAATGCAGCGTACTCAATTCGCTTGGCGCGGTTCGCTTCGCCCGTCGGGATGGTCGCGTCGTAGTAATCAAGTAACCATGCCGTTTGATTCCAAACTGGCGTATGGACATAGAACGACGACGCCATGACAAAGAACGGGCGATCATGATCACGGCGAATGTATTTACAGACGCGATCGACCATCGAGTCGTCAGGGAACTCCCCTTCCTGATCGATGCTGGGTGGCGGCGTCTTTTTCCAAACGTACGGATGCGCCCCGAAGTCTTCCTCGGCGACCTGGAAACCTTGCTGCTGCGGACCATGCGTTGGACTCCAGCCGAGGTAGCGCCGATAGTGTTGATTCAAATGCCACTTGCCAAAGAAGGCTGTTTCGTAACCTTCTGTCGAGAGCAGCTCGGCGATGGTCTCTTCTTCCAGCGGAAGGTTCATCGTGTAAGGCGGAGGTTTCAGCAGCGTCGGCCCATCGATCTTTTGATAGCCAGGCGTGTTCTTCGTCACGAACTCGAAACCAAGCCGCGCGGTCGTCTTGCCGGTCAGAATACTGGCCCTGGACGCGGAACAGATCGGGGCCGAAGCGTAGGCGTCGGTGAACCGGACTCCCTGCTTCGCGATATGATCGATGTTTGGGGTCCGATGCCATGGATGACCGTAGCACGCCAGATCGGACCACCCCAGGTCGTCGACCAGGATGAACACAATATTCGGGGACTCGGCCAGGGCAGTGCCTGCCATCAGACACCAGACGATCCAGGCTGTGACTTGCTTCATGATGTTTGCTCCCAACGATTTCGGTCGACGCCAAAGGCCCTGAGGTTGCGGCACACGGACGTGATAAGTCTGCCTGATTTTCCATTCCACGGCGAACATTCTTTCCGCCGTTAGAAAAAAATTTGCATTCCTCCGCAGAACATCCTATCCTGGGATCCCAGTGGGATTCAACGCGACCATATTCATGGTTTATGCTACGGAGCAGCCTTATGAATCTGGGCCAAGATAATGAATCCCCGTCGACCAACTCGAGACATTCGACTCCCCCTCATCGGCCGTCGCGACTCTTTCGCTCTGCCACTCCCCCTCGTTACAAGGATCTCTCGTATGGCCCCAAACTTGGATCGATCCCCGAGCAGGCACGGATTTACGCTGGTGGAACTGCTGGTGGTGATCGCGATCATCGGTGTATTGATCGCGTTGCTTTTGCCTGCGGTTCAAGCGGCTCGCGAAGCGGCCCGGCGGATGCAATGCAGTAACCATCTAAAGCAGTTGGGTCTGGCACTGCACAACTATCACGACACCTACCGCGCGTTCCCACCGGGCGGTTACAAGGCTGCCAATCAACTGAGTTGGCATACCCGGATCTTGTCGTTCATCGAACAACAGGCCATCGAAGATCAGATCAACTGGAAGGCTCAAGGCTACCCGGCCAACAAGCCGGTCTCGCTCGATATCGTGCCCCCCATGTTTCATTGCCCCAGCAATGTGAGCGACAAACAGCGTGGCGTCTGGTCGAGCGGTCAGGTCAGCGGCCAGAACACGTACACTCAGCACTACAACGGCGTGGCCGGTCCCGTCGGACAAAATCCGCAAACCGGAACCAATTACCCGCTCTTGATTGGCAGTGCTTATCACTCCGGTTGCACCGGATCGAGTGAACGTCGTGGCATGGCAACCGGTGGCGTGTTGTACGTCGACTCGAACGTTCGCTTCGGCGACATTACCGACGGCACCTCGAACACGCTGGTGATTGGCGAACGCTTCGAGGGGGAAACAAGCTGGGTTGCCGGAACCAGCAACAGCATCGGCTGGCCATGCGATGCGGCCGCTTTTAAGAACCTGGAATACAGCATCAACTTCTGCGGGCCGAACGAATCGTGTAGCTCGTACGCGAATTCCCGCCCGTTCTCGAGCAACCATCCAGGCGGAGCTCAGTTTGCCCTGGGTGATGGCTCGATCTCGTTTCTTCCGGAAACGACCGACTTCGACGTGTTGTTATCGCTGGCAAGCCGCAGCGGTAACGAACCGGTCTCGCTTCCTTAGCCTTGGCAACGTTCAACCCATATTCCAGCAAGGCGGATAGGAACATGAAAGAAACTTTTGACCTGATCCCTGGTCGTCGTGCATCCTTGTATTTGGCAGGCACCGTTTTGGGGCTTGCTTTACTGGGAGGCTGCACGGCGGAAGAGTCGGATCGCTTTGTGATCACCGGCAATGCGACCTACGATGGAAAGCCGATCCCGGCTGGCGAGTTGGTTTTCACGCCGGACACCAGCCGCGGCAACAAAGGCCCCCAAGGCAAAGCGAAGATTGTTGATGGCAAGTTCACCACGCGCGGCGATGGCCGTGGCGTGGTGGGCGGACCTCATCGTGTTGAGCTGCGTGCCTTCGATGGGGTAGCTTTTCAAGATGCCGAAATGATGGTCGAAGAAGGTCGACCACTGTTCGGTTCGTTGAAAGGGAATATCGATTTACCGTCTGATTCGGCGGTCATCGATGCCCATGTCACCACCCAAGGTGGCAAGTCACAAATGACACTATCGCTGGTTCCCTGACCGAGTCAGCCAACTAGCCTCCTTCCCATTCACCCCCGTGATGCCTCCCGATGATTGAAGTAAGGAAATCGAACGTGAAGTCATTCTCTCGAATCTGGTGCTTGATGGTGCCGTTGGTATTTATTGCCTGGCATTCGGCTTCCGCCGACGAAACGCTGCAGCCAGTCAAATACCGCAACCCCGGCCTGAAGGTCGATCTGGGCGTGGGCCTTTGGGCTTGGCCGATGCCGATTGATTGGGATTCCGACGGCGACACCGACCTGTTGGTTTCATGCCCCGACGTCCCCTTCAACGGGACCTACCTTTTCGAGAACCCAGGCGGCGACACGAAGTTCCCGATCTTCAAGCCACCGGTGAAAGTCGGTGGCGGTCTGCACTCGATTCATGTTTCGTATGTCGATGGAAAGCCACGGATTCTCTCGCCAGGCACCGAGTGGGTGAACTTCCTCGGCGATAAACTGGCCGACTCAAAAACAATTCATTCGCAGAAGAACATTCACCCGAATCGCGTTCGGGCCAACCAATGGCGTTATGTCGATTACGACGACGATGGCCTGACCGATTTGATGGTGGGCGTCGGCGACTGGACTGAATATGGCTGGGACGATGCCTTCGATTCGCAAGGCAACTGGACCCGTGGGCCACTTCGGGGCTACGTCTACTGGCTGCGAAATACTGGCACGAATGAAGATCCCACGTACGACACGCCAGAGAAGTTGATGACCGGCAACCAACCGATCGAACTCTTCGGCATGCCTTCGCCTAATCTGGCAGACTTCGACAACGACGGCGACTTGGACCTGCTGTGTGGTGAGTTTCTCGATGGATTCACCTACTTTGAAAATCAAGGCAACCGCAAGCAGCCTAAGTTCGCGGCCGGTCGTCGTCTGACCTACGAAGGCGAGCCGATCGCGATGGACCTGCAGATGATCACGCCAACTTCGTTCGACTGGGATGGCGATGGCGACATCGACTTGATCGTCGGCGATGAAGATGGGCGCGTTGCCTTGGTCGAACATACTGGCAAGTTCGTCGACGGGGTGCCGCAGTTCTTGCCGCCACGTTATTTCCAGCAAGAGGCGAACGCCCTCAAGTTCGGTGCGTTGGCGACGCCGGTCAGCGTTGACTGGGATGGCGACGGCGATGAAGACCTGGTCGTGGGGAACTCGGCCGGAAACATCGGCTGGTTCGAGAATCTCGACGGGGGCAATCCTCCGAAGTGGGATGCCATCAAGTTGTTGAAAGTGAACGGCAAGCCGATTCGCCCCCAGGCAGGTCCCAATGGATCGATCCAAGGCCCGGCGGAAGCGAAGTGGGGCTACACGACGCTTAGCGTTGCCGATTGGGATCATGATGGTCGCAAGGATCTGATCGTCAACTCGATCTGGGGCAAAGTCGAATGGTACCGTAATACCGGGTCGCTCGACGAACTTGCCGCGGCACAGCCGGTGGAAGTCGAATGGCCCGGCAATCCTCCGAAGCCCGCTTGGAACTGGTGGGATCCGAAAGCAAGAGAACTGGTCACTCAGTGGCGTACCACGCCGGTAGTCATTGATTTGAATCAAGATGGCCTGAACGATCTGGTCAGCCTCGATCACGAAGGGTACCTGTCGTTCTTCGAGCGAAAGAAGCAAGGCGATCAGCTCGTTCTGCTACCAGGCAAGCGAATCTTTACCGACCGCAAACACAAGCCACTCCAGCTCAATTCAAAAACGGCCGGGGGTAGTGGTCGCCGCAAGCTGTGCTTCGCCGATTGGAACGGCGACGGCAAGCTCGATCTGCTGGCCAACAGCCGCAACGTCGATCTGTTTCTGAATGTCTCGACCGACGAACATCCATGGGCTTTCGATTCCCCGGTTCAAGTTCACTCGCATCGTCTGGCCGGTCATACCACCAGCCCGACCATCGTGAACTGGAACAACGACGATCGTCCAGACCTGCTGGTCGGTGCCGAAGATGGTCATTTCTATACCATCGAAAACAATTGGAAGCCGTTCGACTCTCGCCAGGTCGGTTCGCTAACCATCGAACGTCGCTCGATCCAACTCGGCACGCTCGCCGAAGGGCAGCTCGCTTATGGTAATCGGCCCTATACCTGGATCTCGGTCCCGGCCCCCTTCGATGGTTGGCAGTTCGTACAAGGGAACGGCGGCGAAACTGATTACGTTTTCGCCACCGCCGACAAACCGACGACGATTTACATGGCAACTTCGGCATCGGTAAAACCATCGGAGCTTAGCGGCTGGAAGCCTGTCGAAGATGGCAAGTTCCAATATGGCGACGCAGGCAAGACCTCCATGCAGGTCTATCAGCGCGACGCGGAGAAGGGGGAACGTGTCGCCATTCCACAAATGACTTGGACCGGTGGCATGTTGCTGCTTCCCCCAGCGAAAGGCGCTTCGCCTGCGCCGCAACCCAAGAACAATGACATGTCGGAGCATCGTCCGAATGTCTTGTTCATTGCGGTGGACGATCTTCGTGTTCAACTGGGATGCTATGGCGATCCGATCGTCCAGACGCCCAACATTGATCGACTGGCAAGTCGGGGCGTGCTCTTTGAGCACGCTTACTGCCAGCAAGCCCTCTGCAATCCGTCGAGGGCTTCGATCATGACCGGCCAGTACCCCGACTCACTCGGTATCTGGGATCTGCCGACGCACTTTCGCGAAGTCCAACCTGACGTGGTGACCTTGCCGCAGCACTTCAAGAATCAGGGATACTACACACGAAATATCGGCAAGGTGTTTCACAACTACAGCCAGAAGATTCAAAACGATCCTCAGGCATGGTCCGTTCCTCCGATGTTCGACTGGGGAGCCCACTCGCAAGACTGGTACGTCGCAGGCAAGCCCTTCGAATTGCACAAAGGTCCCAAGGGTCCTGCGATTCAAAAGGTCGATGTTGCTGACGAAGCGTATCTCGACGGACGTATCGCGGAAGAGGCGGCAAAAGCTATCCGCCAGCAAGTACCTTCGGATCAGCCGTTCTTTCTGGCCGTTGGCTTTTGGAAACCGCATCTTCCCTTCAATGCTCCGCAGAAATACTGGGATCTGTACGATTCAAAAGCGATCGCCGACCATGCATCGCCTGCCTCGCATGGGACCGCTCCTGAGATTGCCCGGCATGATAGCCGCGAGGTGCGGAGCTATACCGATGTCGCCAAGTCAGGTCCAATCGCTGCAGAAAAAAGTCGACAGCTACAACATGGATACTACGCGGCGATTAGTTTTCTGGACGCACAGATCGGCAAGGTGCTCGATGCCCTCGAACAATCAGGCCAAGCCGACGACACGATCGTGGTGCTTTGGTCCGATCATGGTTTCCATCTCGGCGAACATGACCTGTGGTGTAAGACGTCGAACTTCGAGCTCGATGCCCACGTTCCTTTGGTAATCGCCGACCCTCGCAACAAGTATCGCGGCGAGCGAACCGAAGCGTTGGTCGAACTAGTCGATCTCTATCCAACACTGGTCGATCTGTGTGAACTTCCCACCGTCAAACGTCTCGACGGTACAAGCCTGCGTCCGGTGCTTACTGACCCCAAGGCGAAAATTCGGGAGACGGCCCTGACGCAGCATCCTCGGCCTGCGTACTTCAAAGGAAAGCCGGAGGTGATGGGTTACTCGATTCGCACCCCGCAATATCGGTACACCGAATGGCGTGATTTTGCCTCGGGACAGGTTCTAGCAACCGAGCTTTACGATCACCACGAAGATCCCGCAGAGAATTCCAATCTGGCCGGGGATAAGCGGACCGCTCAGATCCAAAGTCACCTGGCGAAGTTGCTTCAAGGCCGGATTGGCACCACTACGCCTTAGGGGCTGGCACTGACCTGCGGCAAGGTCGGCCGGTTTGGGCTATGATGAAGTGAGACGCATTTTTTTACGAATACGCGTCGAGACCTTCCCCATTCCCCCCTCGCCTTAAAGCCCATTCATGTCGCACTTTACGAATGCCCAGGATTCGCTGCGTCTAACAGCGATGTTGTTAACTCTGTTTCTCATCCCTGCGATTTCCTCGGCGGAAACGCTGACGTCTCCTGATGGCCAACTCAAGTTTCAGATCAAACTGCGCCAGGCAGGACCCAAATCGCAACTCGCCTATCAGGTTACTACGCCTGAAGAAACCATCGTGGCGGACTCGACCATTTCTTTCGTACGTAAAGATGGGGTGGTAATTGGCGATCATCTCGAACAAATCTCGGTCGATCCTGCTTCGAGTCACGACTCGACCTGGAATCCTGTCTACGGCGAGCGAAGCTCGATCCGCGATCACTACAGGACCCAAACGTTCCGCTATCGCGACACGGAAGCCAACTGCCCGGTCGTGCTGGAGGTTCGTTGTTACGATTCGGGCGTCGCATTTCGGACGACGCTGGGCGATGCCAACGGCGAATCGCTCGCGCTGGCTCGGGAACAAACGGAGTTTCGCTTTGCCAAAGATTATCCTGCCTGGCGAACAACTAGCGCCCAGGGAACCTACGACAAGGTACCACTCAGCCAGCTCGGCAAGAACGTCGAGCGCCCGCTAACGATTGAAGCGGGAAAGCAGGTCTTCGCGATCGGCGAAGCACAACTGGTCGACTACGCCGTGATGCGTTTGCAAACCGTCGCTGGCGGTGGGTCCGGAGTGGTTTCGCAGCTGCAAAGCGAGATCGTCGGCACCACGCCGTTGACGACGCCATGGCGATTTGTGATGGTCGCTGACACGCCAGGGCAGTTGCTGGAAGCCAACGACCTGCTATTGAATCTGAATGAACCATGCGCGATCGCGGACACGTCGTGGATCAAGCCAGGCAAAGTCATTCGCGAAATCAGCCTGACGACCGACGGCGCGAAGGCCTGTATCGATTTCGCGGCAAAGAACAATTTTCAATACGTCGAATTCGATGCCGGTTGGTACGGACACGAGTATGACGACGCCTCGGACGCGACCACTGTCACCGTGGATGCCAAGCGTTCGGCAGGCCCACTCGACCTGCCAGGGGTGATCGAGTACGCCCGCCAGCGTGATATTGGCATTTTGGTTTACGTCAATCGACGAGCCCTCGAAAAGCAACTGGACGAGATCTTACCACTCTATAAGAAGTGGGGAATCGCAGGCGTGAAGTATGGCTTCGTCCAAACTGGATCCCAAAAATGGACGGCCTGGCTGCACGAGGCAATTCGCAAAGCAGCCGATCACCAGTTGATGGTCGATGTCCATGACGAATACCGGCCAACCGGCTATTCACGTACCTACCCCAATCTAATGACGCAGGAAGGCGTGCGAGGTGACGAGGCAACGCCATCCGCTAGCCTCGCGATCACCACGATTTTTACACGCAACCTGGCGGGTGCCGCGGACCATACGATCTGCTATTACGATCCTCGCGTACGAGCGAACTGGTCGCACGCCCACCAGTTGGCCAAGGCGGTTTGCACTTATTCTCCGTGGCAGTTCATGTACTGGTATGACACGCCCCTTTCTTCGCTGCAGGATGGCAAGACGACGCGAAATCGCATCATCGATTCCCCCGAATTGACGTTCTTCTCCGAGGTTCCGACGGTGTGGGATGATACTCGCGTGCTGAATGGTGTGATCGGCGAATCTGTCGTCACGGCTCGTCGAAGCGGCGAACGGTGGTTCATCGGGGCTATGAATGGTGATCAACCACGTACCCTGAACGTCCCCCTCGATTTCCTTGATAGCGACAGGAAGTACGAAGCCACGATCTATCGAGACGATCCTTCGCTCGATGGTCCGACCAAGGTGCGGATCGATCGGCAAATCGTGGACAGCAATACGGTTTTAGAGATGGAGTTGCGTCCCAACGGCGGCGAAGCGGTTTCGCTCTTCCCGGCCAAATAGCCGCTTTGCAGTTAGCAATTGCGACGCTCGTCCGTTAGAGACGAGCGTCGTTTGCAATCGCATGCGATAGTCGATGTCCACCTATTGGCGATCTAGTCGAAAGAGCAGCGGGTCACGAGTCGGAATCGCTGCCTTCCAGGGAGTTGCTTTCAAGTCCAAGGGCCTCCGGTCGTACACTTGCAGTATCAACTTTCGTGCAGTCGGGTCGTCATCAGAAAGGACGAGTCTGATGCGATAATCTCCCGGCAAAGCTCCTGGCCAGACGTGCCCTTCGTGCATCGTGCTCAACTCGAAGTGGCCGCCTGGCTGAATTTCGGCGAAAGCTCGCACCGCGGAGTCCTTTACCGACACGAACTCAATCTGATGTCCCGCCAATGCGGCGGAGTCTTCGTTCTCTGCGACGATGATCCCGCGAACAGCTACAGTTGGTGGACCATCACCACCCCGACAACCGGCCGCAAGCATTACTGCCAGAAGGAAGCTGGCGACCGATCCTGGTTTGACATTGGCATTCTTCATCGGACTTCACCACCTGCTCTCGTGGCGAACGCTGTCAACGTTTCGATGTCGGTGGTGAGCGGCAGAGATTGAACACTTCCATCGACAAACACGAACAGAGTCACACCAGGATGCGGTCCACCGAAACTGCTGTTGGCCAGTGGTACCGATTGGTTATTGGTAGGCAACAGAGGACGTCGATCCCCGTTGGAGTGTAGCCCGAGCATACGTCGATGCGTATTGCGAATGCCACTGAAGACACTACGATCTTCATTCTTGCCACGAAGTGACTTCGGTCGAATCACCTTTTCGCCGAACATTGTCGTATTGGTCGTACCATCGGAGATGTCGGCGAAGCGAAGCTGATTCTTCCAGGTCGCCAGGTAGGGCTTCCCACTCCGGTCGCTCGTCACGCGAGGCACTGCTGGAATGATCGCCCCATTCGATTGAACGTACTGAGCCCCCGTACCAAAGCTTGCCGCATAGTCGGTCAGGGCAGCTCCTTCCGATGTGAAGTCACCAATACTCAACGTCGCTTCAGGACGGGAAGGGCAGAGGTAACTTGGTACCTGGGTTTGATAGGATTCCTTCGGCTGTTCAGCCGCAAGGTAGTGGACGTCCCACAGCGCGAGCTGATTGCCTCCTTCCAAATAAGGCAGAACCAACGCCCCCCAAGTCGCCCAACTATTTTCCGTTTCGGAGTTGTCCCCAATAAACGCTGGCGGAAGGTTGCCGTAGGTGTCGTGAAAGTTATGAGCCGCAAGACCGATCTGCTTCAAATTATTGGTGCAGTGCACGCGTCGAGCAGCTTCACGGGCCTGTTGCACCGCAGGCAAGAGCAGCGCGATCAACACACCGATGATGGCGATGACCACCAACAGTTCGACCAACGTGAAACCGCGGTGACGAAACAAACTTCGGATATTCGATTGATGATGATTCATAGCTTGATTCTTGAAAAATGTAGGCGTGTCCATTGAGGTCGCTTCATCCTGGCCATAGCATCCTCCAGGACGAACGACAGGCGTTGAAAATTAAGAGGGAACGAACGAGCGGTCAGGGTCCAGCCGCAACAAGCCCCGCGTTCGCTTTAGCAACAGCACGAACGATCCGAAGCGAGCCAGCAGGCCAAGAGAGCCGGGCGATCGGTCAGAGAGATTGTCTTCATCGTTCCAAATTCCACCTTGAGCTTTTCATTCCGCCAGCAACACATGCTGGTGCTGACGTTCATCCTTGAGCGTCATCACACACGTAATCACCTAACGCCGATCACGTGTGCCGGGATCAAAAGCAAAGAACGGACCACTTAGCAGAAAGAAAAGACATTTCCTTCCGAGATCAGCGATTCCTCGGGTAGAGAAGCGGGAAAAGATTTTTGCGGTCCCTTTGCTTTCGTTTCCTATTCCCCAAAGAAACGCGGCAGGCCAGAACGTATCGCAGAGGCCGCGCTCATTTACCGGCGACCCGTGAAATAGTCTGGCTTAGTCTTGCGGACGAAACAGCGACCAGTCGAGTTGCAGCTTTCGCATCCGAGCTCGCAGCGTGTGCGGATTGATCTTGAGAATCGCCGCCGCGCCACGTCGCCCTTCGATTTGCCCTTCGGTGAAACGCAACACACTTTCGATGTGCTGCTTCATGACTTCGTCCAATGAAGGAATCTCGCTTGCTTTATGTGGCGAACGGGAAGCCGGAGGACTCCAGGCCGGGGCAAGGCTTGCCGGGGAAGGATTCGGAGCGGTCGAAACCTGCAACGTTCGATCCCCACTCCAGCCGAGTGCCTTGGCGACTTCCAACCGCTGCCCATCCCCCAGGATGGCAGCACGATCGATCACCGCCGCCAACTCGCGAATGTTGCCTGGCCAATCGTACGCTCGCAGCAATTCGAGCGATTCTTGATCGGGCAGGGCAGGGGCTAAACCAAACCGCAGCGCGGCCCGGTCGGCGAAGTGGTTCGCCAGTTCTTCAATGTCGTCCACCCGTTCTCGCAGCGGCGGCAAGAGAAGTGGAAACACCGCGAGGCGATACCAAAGATCTTCACGGAACTTGCCTTCGCGAACCATATTGGCAAGATCACGATGCGTTGCTGCGACGACTCGGACGTTGACATGGATCGGTGTGTTGCCACCGACTCGCTCGACGAAACCATCTTGGAGGACCCGCAAAAATCGGACCTGGGCTTCAAGTGGCAGTTCGCCGATTTCATCCAGAAAGAGCGTGCCGCCATCGGCCCTTTCGAACCAGCCTTGTCGCGATTGATCGGCTCCGGTGAAGCTCCCTTTTTCGTGACCGAACAATTGCGAGTCGATTAATTCGGACGGGATCGCCCCACAGTTCACGCGAATGAAGGGACCATCGTGACGGTCGCCGCGAACATGCAGCGACCGGGCCACTACCTCTTTGCCGGTTCCGGTTTCGCCGAGAATCAACACCGGAACATCCGAGTCCGCAACCAAGGCGACCCGTTCCATCACCAGCCGCAAACCGGTTTCCTCGCCAACGACCTTGTCGTCGAGGTTTTGCCGCCCGAGCCTTCGCAGCAAGGCTCCTCGCTCCGCCTCAGCCGCTTCCCGCAGCGCGGCCATCTCGTGCAAGCGGCGGTCGTTTTCGAGTGCAACAGAAAAGGGCTCCTGGATCGCTTCGGCGACTTGCATCTGCTTGGCCGAGAACTTCTGCGCATCGCTGGCCGCCAGCAGCAAGACACCGCTGCTGGGGTGGTCGCCTGCCAGCGGAATCGCAATCACGTCTCCGGTTAGATACTCCGGGGTAACAAGTGCTATCGGCGAAGTCGTCTTCTGATGAAGTTGGACGATCTCGCCACGGCGCAGCCATGCCTTCAGCTTTGTCATCTCAGGCCGGGTAAATGTTCGGCGATGTTCCGAAAGTGGTTGCCCCCCTTCCTGAGGCGCCGCCGCCACGGTCGAGATGCTGGCATGCTCGAAATCGAGACGGCGAACGATCAACTGCGCTAAGGGCAGCTCTTGCTCGAGCATCTGGGCGATCGTTTCGACATACTCGCCGATTTCAATATGCCGACAGGCCTGTTGCCAGACTTCCAACAAAATGTGGCTTAGCTTCGACATTCCAGACCCATCAAATATTGTGGCCATTGCGATCGCAATTCCCGGACATCCATGAAATATAACGGCCTGATGCCGCCTCATCTAGCAAACAGTGCTGGACGATCTTAGGTTTCCGTGAAATGCAATTGGTAGACCGTTGCCCATGCCATCTTCACGTTAAAACTCAAGTTGCCTGGTGTTTACCACTTCTTTCGAGGGAGTGACCTGCCACGCTCTAGCCAGCGATCGCAAGGTAATCCAAAGTTTTTCGTGTCGAGCTGTCACTTCTGCCGGGACTTAGTCGTCCTGCTTGGTAAAGCCCCGTTTTTTTGACGATTGACTCTTTGCCCTAACCAGAAGAAGGGACCACCACCATGCGTTGGACCAACACCTCGATCTTCACCATTGCTACTCTCGTCGTTGGACTTTCGGTCCTCAGTCCGGTGGCTGCTCAAGATGCCCCACACAAAGAAGTCGCCAAGCCAGCCGGTAAGTCAGCTCCGCTGATGACAATGTCGCCAAGCCCTGGCGTCGTTGTGAATGTGTTGAAGGTAGATCCGCTAAAGGCAATCCAGAGCAAACAGCCCCGTACCGCAACGATGGTCGAGGTCGTGCTCGATCCCCTCGCAGGCAGTCCACCGCATCGTCACCCAGGCCCCGTTTGCGGCTATGTGCTGGAAGGAACGTTCGAGTTTCAGATCGAAGGTAAGGAGAAACAGGTCCTGCACGAGGGAGATACCTTCTTCGAGCCAGAAATGATCCTGCATCTGGTCGGTCGCAATCCGAACCAAGAAGGCAAGACTCGCGTTTTGGCCACCATCATTCATCCGTCCGATGCGAAGCAACTTGTAATTCCTGAACCCCAGAAATAAGTCACGTGTCGTTGTCCATTACGATACCGAGCTTTGATTGACATCATGCTTTGAAGGATTTTAGTTCCGATGACAAGCCTTGATACGCCTGGCCAACCCCCAGGCAACACCACATCCATCACCATCGCTTGCTGGTTCGTTCGCTTTGCACTCGCCGCCGCATTTCTTTCTGCGGTCGGCGATCGTTTTGGTTTGTGGGGTCCTCCCGGCGCCGAAGGAGTCGCGTGGGGAAGTATTGAAAACTACGAAGCCTACGTCGGCATGCTGAACTGGTTTCTCCCTTCGGCATTGATCTCGCCGGTCGGCTGGGTTGCGACTGGAGCGGAAGTCGTGATTGCCATTGGCCTGCTGGTTGGTTTTCAGCTTCGCTGGTTCGCCCTGGCAGCCGGGCTGCTGCTGACCATCTTCGCCACGGCAATGATGGGAGCCTTCGGCCCGAAACCGCCGCTCGACTATTCGGTTCTGTCGGCAGCAAGTGCTGCCTATCTGCTCTTCGCGGTGAACTTCCCTGCGAAAGCAGCTTCGGTCGACTAACGATCGAATCTATCAACACTGGCATTCAAGCGAAGCCTCCAGGGGGATGCACCACGCGTGCAGGCCCCTTTTCTCGGTTGGTACGTTCCCCTCGGGCAAACACCGACCAATCCCGCTGATCGCTATAAAGCAGATAACCTGTTCGGTTGATTACCGAAATGTAGGGAACAACTCGATTTACGATCGGGCAACTGGCTTATGTTTTCACGACTCATTTTTTGAGTCGCGCGGCGAAGACATCGAAGTCTGATTGGTATTGCGTATTTAATGAATTCTCGACGGCATCTCATGCAACTATCTTGGCGATTGGCAGTCGTCCTGTGGGGGATCGGCACGCTTGGTGCCTGGGTTTGGGCGACGAATTACGAGTTCTCGACTGTCCCTGAAAATCGGTCGGCAATTCCGCAGCATTGGCCGATCGACTCTGACTTGCCCCGCTCGGCAGATCGACCGACGCTCCTTTTCTTCATGCATCCTCGCTGCCCTTGCACGAGTGCTTCGGTACATGAGTTGGCCCGCATGCTAACCGGCTCCGGACTATCCGAAATCCAATGCCCTGACCTAGTCGTGGTTGCCTTCGGACCTGACCAGCCGTCGGCCGAATGGACCGAGAGCGCAACCCTGCGTCAAGCCGACGAATTACCTCGATCTAAAGTCTTCTGGGATGTCGACGGCGTGGTGTCGGCCCAGTTTGGTGCATCGACAAGCGGAGCCGTTCGCCTTTATGGTCGTGACGGCAAGCTGCTCTTCTCCGGTGGAGTGACCGCTTCACGTGGACACGAAGGGGACAATCGTGGCTGCGAAGCTCTGCGAGAACGATTGATCGATCCGACAACCAGTCGGCCAACATCTGCTCCTGTGTTCGGATGCCGTATCCATAACGACGCTGCCCCAATCGTTGACGGGGATTCTTCTGCGATGATCTCCGGAGTTAAATAATGCCTTTTCGCAAGATCCAGTCGCCATCGGTGCGAAAGAAGCTGGACGAACAATACCAGTCAATTCACGAACGAACGGACCGCATGTTCGCCGTTCTGATGGTGCTGCAATGGCTTGGTGGAATCGCTATGGCGGTGTTCATCTCGCCACGTACCTGGTCCGGAACGCACAGCGAAGTGCACCCTCATATTCTGATGGCCGTCTTTGGCGGAGCGTTTCTGGCGGCTATGCCGATTGCATTAGCGATCTTCCGGCCTGGCAAAGTCTCGACACGCATGGTCATTGCCTGCAGCCAGGTGATTTTTTCGTCGCTGCTGATTCACCTGAGTGGCGGTCGAATTGAAACACACTTTCACGTCTTCGTTTCGTTGGCGTTCTTGGCCGCATATCGCGATCCGTGGGTGTTTGCTCCGGCTACGGCGATCGTAGCCGTAGACCACCTGGTGCGTGGTATCTGGTGGCCTGCATCGGTATTTGGAATTGCCACAGCGTCGGAATGGCGTTGGCTGGAACATGCCTCGTGGGTGATCTTTGAAGATATCGTGCTGCTGCTGATCATCATGCAAAGTCGTCTGGAGATGGTGAAGCTGGCCATTCACACCGACGAGCTCGAGCAGCGGGAAGAGCAATTGAAACATGCGACGGAAGCTGCCGAACGAGCCAACCGCACCAAGAGCAAGTTCCTGGCGAACATGAGCCACGAAATCCGCACGCCGCTCAACGGGATTCTCGGGTTCACTGAAGTGCTGCGTCGCGATCGCGAGAACATCTCGGCCGAGGAGATGGACGAGTACCTCACCACGATTCAGCGTAGTGGTAAACATCTGCTAGAACTCATAAACGACGTTCTCGACATCTCGAAGATTGAAGCAGACCAATTGAAAGTCGAAGCGATCGCCTGTTCGCCCCATCAAATCATTTCCGACGTGGTCTCGGTCTTGCGAGTCGGAGCGACCGAAAAGGGGATTGGCCTCGACTATCGCTGGGAAGGCCAGGTCCCGCATTCGATCATGAGCGATCCATATCGCATCAAGCAATTGTTGTTGAATCTGGTTGGCAATGCGATCAAGTTCACGAACCAGGGATCGGTGGTCGTGGTGGCGGAAGTCGTTCCTTCCGAAAGCGGAGCGAACCTGGTCGTGGAAGTTCGCGACACAGGCGTCGGGATTCCTCAAGACAAACTCGACTCGGTCTTCCAGCCTTTCGTTCAAGCCGACGATACCGTGACACGCAAGTATGGCGGAACCGGTCTTGGCCTGGCGATTAGTCGGAAGCTTGCCGAAGCACTCGGAGGCCAACTGACAGCCACCAGTGCCGTTGGACGTGGCAGCACGTTTACCGCGCAGATTGCACTCGGCGATATTTCGCAAATTCAATTCGTTGCTCCATCGCAAATGCCTGGTGCCGACGTCCGCCGCGATCAGGCGATCCCCAGCGATCTGAGCCATCTCAACGTTCTGGTGGCCGACGATGGCGACACCAACCGCAAGCTGATTCGCCTACTATTGGAACGTGGCGGCGCCAAGGTTAGCCTCGCCGAGAACGGCCAGGTCGCCGTCGACATGGCCCAGCAGCGATCGTTCGATGTGGTTCTGATGGACATGCAGATGCCCGTTCTGGATGGATATTCGGCCACGACCAAGCTACGAGAGCTTGGATTCACGCTGCCGATCATCGCCCTGACAGCCCACGCCATGAAAGGGGATCGCGAGAACTGCGAGCAAGCAGGCTGCAGCGGCTATCTGTCGAAACCGATCGATGCCGACGAACTGTATCGGACGCTCGGCGAGATCGTCACGACGCCGCGTTTCAATTCACCTCCGCCTGCCGCACTGGAGTCGCGTAGCGATTTCCCGGTTCCCGATTCGTCGATTCCTTCGTTGCTGCCAACCGACGATGACGAGATCCGCGAGATCGTGCAAGAGTTCCTGGAACGATTCGAGACGCGAATTGTCGAACTGGAGCGAGCCTTGGAAGAAGAAGACTTCGAGGCCCTGGAACACCTGGCCCATTGGTTACGAGGCGCCGCAGGTACAGTCGGTTACGACTGCTTCACGGAACCTGCCTCGAAACTGGAACTGGGGGCTCGCGAAAAGTGCCTGACTAGCACGGCGAGCTCGCTTGAAACGATTAGTGAACTGCAACGCAGGATCGTGCTTTGATTATCCCAAGCACACCCTGGAAAGAGATTGAGAAGCAATGACACTCATGCCATTCGGAGAGTCGACTGAAAACACCCACGCCGAACCTTGCTCTACGCAGTCCATCACACCGAAGTTCGATGTGCCTGCCCGCGATGCCAAGATCGTCGTCATCGATGATGAGCCGGTCAACATCAAGGTGGTGTCGCGTTTGCTGCGGATCGAGGGCTACACCCACTTCGTCACCACCAGCAACGCGACCGAAGCGTACCAGTTGGTGAAAGACGAACGCCCAGACCTGGTGCTGCTCGACTTGATGATGCCACATGTCAGTGGCCTCGAAATCCTGCGACAGATTCGCCAGGACGAACAGCTCGCGCACACGCCCACGATCATCCTCACGGCGACGACCGACCGCGAAACACGAGTCGAAGCCCTGCGAACCGGGGCGAACGATTTTCTCAACAAGCCGATCGACGCGAGCGAACTGATTCCACGCGTTGGCAACCTGCTGGTACTGAAGCGTCATCAGGATCGCCTGGAAGATTATTCGCGTGAGCTGGAATTGGCCGTTCGTGAACGAACCGCCCAGCTTGAAGCCTCGCGACGCGACATCTTGCACTGCCTTGCTCGGGCCGCCGAGTTCCGCGACGACGACACCGGCTATCACGTGCTGCGGGTCGGTCGTTATGCTCGGATCATCGCCGAAGGTCTGGGGCTCGATCCAAATTATGTGACCGAGATCGAACAAGCGGCACAGCTCCATGATGTCGGCAAGATTGGTATCTCGGACGACGTGCTCAAAAAGCCAGGCAAGCTGACCGAAGAAGAATTCGCTTTGATGCAGAAGCATCCGAACCTGGGCAAACGTGTGCTCCAGCGGATTTCGCCCCAGGTCGAAACGGCCCTTCGCGATCATGCCAGCATCGGTGCCAATGTGCTGGGTGCCGCCCACTCGCCGATACTGGAAATGGCAGCTCGGATTGCGTTGACGCATCACGAGTGGTGGAACGGGTCTGGCTATCCACTCGGCCTCAAAGGGGAAGACATTCCGCTGGAAGGACGCATCACCGCCGTGGCCGACGTCTTCGACGCCCTTAGCACCCGTCGCTGCTATAAGAACGCCTTTCCGATCGAGAAATGCTTCGAGATCATGACGGACGAAAAAGGAAGCCACTTCGACCCAATGGTCCTCGACGCCTTCTTCGCCAAACGCAAAGAGATTGTCGAAATCCAAATGAAATACGCCGACGACGAGTAAGTCGCCCCCAGAGCCGCGGCCAACGCCATCGAATCCACGGTCGCATTTAAAAATGCGACCGTCCCAATAAACAAACAGATTCGACATCGTGACTCTCCGCTGTTTCAAATACCGGACGAAGAGGTTATTTGCAATGATGGAACATAAAGCATTCATATTCAAATACGACTTGTTTGAAGCCGAACTTCTTCCAATTCTTCGGGATGCACTTCAAGGACACGAGTGCAATGAGTTGGTGTCATTTATACGTCAGAATTTCGACTTTCTCAGCGATCCCTACGAAGGCGAACCGCTACGATCAAGCTGGGACAGCATGATTGAGACAAGAGACACTCATCAATTCGGCGATTTTGCCTTGACCAAATACTACGACCCAGCTGATGACATCGGTCTTGGCACAATGTGGGAAACAGTTCAGAAGTATGTCCCGGATAACCGAGCCATGTCACCAATTTTGGGGTCATTTATTGGAACAAACGAAGCTCCTTTTGACCCCGGAATGTTGGGGTCATATTTTCAAAGTCATGAGCAGGTAACGGAGAGTCGTCGATTCTTGAACCTACTTGCAAGAGAGCGTTTCTCAAGTGAACTGATTGAAGCTTTTGATATGCTAGACCGAGCGTATCAATCACAAGAGGGGCTGTATGTTACATTCTAACGACGCTTCGGTTGCCGCATCACGATCTTGGCAGGTTGAGCCGCTTTGAACGGCTTGAACTCTGGCGGTTGGCAGGCTGATACGGCTTGAAGACCGGCACACCTGAGATTGGCGCTGCTGGTTTGTGATCGGAGTGTTCAGGCATGCCTCTCAATCAACCTGGACTTGCTTGGCGTCTGAAAGGGCGAGAAGATATTCATCGAAGTCAACGCACTTGGCACGTCAGCTAACTAGAAGATTGAGACCACCATGGATGACCGCTGGAAGTTGATCGAACAAGCCTTTTCCGCGAAAGGGTTGCAGCCGTCGGATTTGTTTGCTCCCCCAGCAACCGATGACGAACTTGGCCTGCTCGCTTCCACGACCGGCTTGCCCATTCCTGCGGAAGTAGAGTCGTTCTTCCGAATCCACAATGGCCAACGCCCGGCAGGTCCTGGAGTTCTATTTGGAATCGAGCTCTTGTCGACTAGTCGAGTCATTGAAAACTGGCAAACCTGGAAATCCGTTGTCGACGATGGCTTGAACGAAGATCTGGCCGACTCGATGTCGTCTCAGCCACCTGGCGTGATCAAGCCGCTATACGTCAATCTGAAATGGCTTCCACTCACCCACGACCAAGGTGGCAACCACTTTGGTCTCGACTTCGACCCAGGCCCCGCTGGCGTCGTTGGTCAGGTCATCGCCTTTGGTCGCGACGAAGACGAAAAGAAGCTGATCGCAAAATCCTTCACCGATTTCCTCGACATGATTGTCGAAGAGCTGACCACCATCGATTGGACGCTCGACTCGAACACTGGCTGGATCATCAATGATCCCCTGCGTGGCGACCTTCATTACCACGAGTGGCCACGAACCGTAACGTGATCGTGATTCACCTGCCCGTCGCTACAGGTCCATCTCCAGCAAATTAGTCTGCGATCCACACTTCAAACAGCGACCCGAAAACAGGATGTTGGTGAAATAGTCTTGGATCGGCAACTCAGGTTCGTCTTCCCATAGATCGTCGCAGGCGTCCCAGTAGTCGAACTGCACTTGGACGTTGAATTCATTGTGGCTGCAGTGGGGGCACAGGAATTCCTTCGGCGTCCCTTCGCCATGCAGCTTCGCAGACGACTCCATCTCGCCATGGTATCCGTGGAGGTCGCTGTCAAAGACAAGATTCTCGTTCCCATCTGGCCAGCGGAGGCTCAATGGCGAAATGAAGTCTGGGTCATCTCGGCATGCAGGATTGTAGTCGGCCAGTGGATAGCCCAAGATCTTTGCGGAATCATTCGCTGCGTCCTCTTGCGACAACGCGAACGCCACCACCGTGCAGTCCCGAGGATCAATCGGCTCTACAACCGTTGCCATCACGTCTGCCAGGCAACGTGGAAGATTCTTCAAGATGTGGTCGCGAAGTTCACTCATGTCAGGTTCTTTAATTCAGCAGGGGCATCGATCGGATAGCTGGAAAACTAACCCGGCGCCTGCCCGATTGCAACCCCAACCTGCCCGACCGATAGTAAATGGCAGAACCCCGTCCCTAAACAAAACTTCGATCGGTCAAAATGCTATTTTCCATTTTGTTTCACGAAGGTTGTCACACCATTGCCGCTGACGTGTCAGAGCCCAAGAGGCACTGCACATTTCATCACTTTTGGAGAACGAGAGTCGGGCCATGATCAATCCGTTTAGGGAATCTGCCCAGGACAATGCCGAGGACATGGAACTCATCGATCTCGCGAAGAATGGAGATCGAGCGGCACTCGAGAAGTTGGTATTACGCCACCAGGCGTGGATATACAACATTGCCGTCCGGATGGTTTTCTACCCACACGACGCCGAAGAGGTAACCCAGGAGGTGCTCGTTAAGGTGATCACCAAGCTGAGCACGTTTAAAGGGGAGAGCAAGTTTCGCAACTGGTTGTACCGTATCGCGGCCAATCATGTCCTGAACATGAAACGCCGCAGTGCTGAGTCGCACGAAGTCAGTTTTGCGGAGTATGGTTCAGCGATCGACAGTATTGCAGACGCCGACTTGCCGGATCCTCGAAGTGTGCCGGTCTCCCTTCCGATCCTTGTTGAGGAAGCCAAACAAAGTTGCACGATGGGCATGCTGCTTTGCCTGGATCGTCGGCAACGCTTGGTCTTTACGCTCGGGGAGATCCTCGGTGCTACCGATACCATCGGCGGGGAAGTCTTGGAGATGACGGCGGCTAACTTCCGCCAATGCCTGGCTCGGGCACGCCGTGACCTGCATAACTTCTTGAATAACCAATGCGGCCTGGTAAACAGTGCGAATCCCTGCCGCTGCCCAAAGAAGACGCGCGGCTTTATCGAACATGGGCACGTCGATCCCAATCGTCTGCTATTCGCTGCCGATCACGTCGAAAAGGTTCGCGACGTCGCCGGTCACACGGCGAGCGAGATTGATGATGTCGTTCAGCGACAGCACATGGACCTCTACCAAGACCACCCCTTCTTGCATCCCACGGACGAAATCGACTGGCTGCAGCGGATACTCCAGCGAGAAGACTTGCAGCGAACACTGCGATTAATCTGAAGACTTTTTTGGCGCAAGTTGTCACAGTCGATCCTTCCTGGCGTCCATGAGATAGAGGCACAAACGTTCCTCAAATCATACAGACCAGAAGGAGACGATCATGACTGCTACGCTTCCACAGCCGATTAAGAACTACTTCACCGCCGATGCTTCCGACGGCGCCACCATTGTGAATTGCTTTACCGACAACGCTGTCGTGAAGGATGAGGGGCAAACCCATATCGGTCCTGAAGCAATTCAACAGTGGAAAGAAAACGCCTCGGCGAAATACGACTACACCTGCCAGCCCCTGAGCAGTGAACAGCAGGATGGCAAAGTCGTCGTCACATGCCGCTTGACTGGCAACTTTCCCGGAAGCCCGGCCGACCTGAGGTTTCGTTTCGAGTTGGAAGGCGATCGGATCACGTCGCTCGACATTGCACCGTGATTTCCAGGGGATGCAAGGGACAACTGCGGGCTACCGGCTGCGCCCCCCCTTCTTGCGGTTTAACGTCCCGTTCATTTCCCAAGAACAAATTCTCTGAAGGAGCATGCGATGAAACGCTCAATACCCGTGCTGTTCGTGCTCGCCTTGTGCGTCGTGGCGACAGCAGACGAACCCCGACAAACAGATACCAAGCAGAAGGCCATTGAGACGTCACCGGAAACGTTCGCTGGGACCTGGGAGATCGTCGACGTCCAACCGAAAGGAAGCACGAAGAACGCGACACAATTGGTTTTCCGAAAGGATCGCACCTATGCGGCACTCGACGCGAACAACCAGGAACTTTGGGCCGGAACGTTTGACCTGGATCCGACGACATCGCCAGGCGTATGGGATCACCGCTCAAACGAATCGCAGAGAAAAGGGGGCGATGCCCTAGGGATCTACGAACTTGATGGCGACAGGTTGAAGGTCTGCTGTGTCGTCGGAGTTTGGAAAGACAATCAGTGGACCGGGAAACCTCGCCCAACAGAATTTAAGCTGCCAGCAGCCGATGTCGTCCTGGAGCTGCGGCGCGTATTGGCTGGCGAGTCACGGGACAAGCGGCGGGAGTAGATACGGCAAGCGGATGAGGGCAACGAATCACCAGCCGCGAACTTGAAAGAAATGTCATCCGCCCCGACTCCATCGCTTGTGTGCATTCGATTGTTCATCGAGTTTCAGGATTCAGATATCTGTCGAACATTCGTGTCATCCGGCTATCTGACGCAGCGATTCGATCGCGAGGCAAATAACCGTCTAAATTCCTGATCGTAGGGTCGGCACCACGATCAAGCAATTCCTTGGCGGAAATGGAGGAAGGTCAAGTGTGGTGGGATCTGTGGGCATATGTTCTCTGCTGGCTAACGGTAGCGTTCAGCGGGGCCGCGCGAACGACTCTCCACTTCATAAACGCCAGCTCGCGGCCTCCGTTGCAACCCATGGTTCTGCCTCCTCTACACATCTGAGTCGAGGTTGGAGTCCAGTAGATCGATCATTGCGTAGACAAACTGGCGTTTGGAATCATTTAAGTGTAAACGATTGCCGATTGTCTCGTCCGCCCAACCGCGAGCACTACCACCGTCTTGCCTGAACTCTTGGGACATTGCCGTCCAATCGCAGACCATTTCAATCAGGTCGACATCTGTCATGTCGTTCGGGTCGGCATGGAAATCGGGGTGATGGCGGTTCGTGGTCATGTGATGATCGATTGCCGATCTGACACATTCTTCCATTCCTTCAGGGTATGAGAATGGTTCGCCAGCACAGCGGCAGCGATGATATTCAGAGAGCCAGATGTTCGGTATCCGTTCTTCGGGGCCGTATTTTGACGCGTCATGAACTCGTGCACGCTCATTCAGTTCGTCCGCGTAATCGGTGAGTGATGCCATCACACTCAGGCATCGCCGGACGCGCTTTATGTGCTCCTCGGTTCGGCGCTCGTAGAAGGCGACCATTTCAGGAGTGGGTTCAGATGTTGTCATTCCACGATTCATCCTATGGCAGAACGCTGCCGCTCAGTGGCGAGCCGCGTGCGGGGCAGGACGCATAAGGCTCGATGACAACTTTCAACGCACGCGTGCTCGTCCACTGCAGCGGTTGGCTATGCCTCCCACGTCCGCCAGTCAGGCTCCTCAAGCTCCCACGGCTCTAACGGCGGCGAAAGACTGGCCAAGGTATAACCCGCAAGGCCTAGGTACGCTCGGAAGTACTGGAATGCCCGGAAGCGGGCATCGCTGTAATTAAGAACGCGGCCGTCGGCGCTAAGTCGAAGGTTGTTCATGTAAACGGCGAGAGTCGTTCTGAGGTGAGTCGGGTCGAGGATTGCTTCTTGAAAAGCCTTCCACTCCTGTCTGTTCAAGCCGTCGACGTCCCAATCCCACCGGTCGTCGTCTAGCAGTCCCTTGACGAGCAGGACCAGGAAGCCGCTTACGGCTCCATGGACGTCGGGCGGTACTCGTAGAGGCTCGTGTTTCATAACTAGTGCGTATTCAGAACCTTTCCGAATAACGTGCGCACGTTAATCGGAATCCAGGCTGTCGAAATCAGCCGGGCAGCGGACGCCGCGGCCCTCCTGGTTCAAAACATGAGTATAAATCATCGTCGTCCTAACGCCACTTTTTGGCCAAGCCATTCCTGTACCGTGCGAATGCGATAGCCGCCTCGATCAGATGGTTTGCTAACGAGTGACGGAATGTAGAAATGGCGAGCCATCGAACAACAGCCCGACCAAGCCAGGAATGTCGGACATCTACAAAAGTGGCTTCAAACACTTCTCCGACAGCTATGTAAATCAGACACACCTCAACGTCACGTCAGATGGATCTAGCTGAACGTTTCGATAAGTCCAAAGAAAAAGCCACCTTGCGAATAATGACAAGGTGGCTCGGAGTGGAGGCGGTGGGCGGGAAAATCCTTCCGAAATTCGTCGTTGCAAGGCCTTATACTGAAGACACTTATGAGTACAGCCATTTCGCCTGCCAGTCCCGTAAATGCCCCAAATCAGACACGATTTCAGACAGATCAGACACGCATAGCAAAGAACGATGGCGTACAGAGACTGCGGTTCTCAAAAATGACGTAAGTGACCAAATAGGCGACCCCGCAGAAACCGTAAGACATATCGGAGAGGAGGCACAGGTCACGCCCTCCTGAGCGATGTAAGAATCGCGAATCAAGTTACGGAACGTCCATCCTTAAGTAACCCGAGAGTATCTCGACGGGCAGTCAAGAGTGCGGGGCTTAATGCTGCCAACAGGCACATTCCCAGGGTAATGCCAAAGCCGATGGCCAATTGTCCCCACGGGATGACCAGTGGCGTGACCAATCCTCCGCGCACATTGACATAGCGAGTCACTCCAGTCCCGCAATACCCGGCCATCACTCCGAAAGCGAGACTTAATAGGCAAGCGGCCAAACCAATCAGAATAGCTTCCGCGAGGATCATTCTCAGCAGTCCCATTCTGGTGGTCCCCATTGCTCTGAGCACGCCCATTTCCCACCGGCGTGCGCGAACGGAAGCAGCTACCGCATTGACAACACCCAGCGCGGTAACCGCCAGGGTGATTAACGGAAGCTGGCAAAGCGCCCAAATGATCCCGCTGGCACGCTTCTGCATTTCGGTTCTTACACCTTCCACCGATCGCATATCCACCGAAGGCGATCGGCCGCCGGGGCCAAACCCTCGGCCGCCGAACATTCCGCGCCCTTCCGCTGGCCCTTGAGGACTACGGTTTGGAACCGTGTCTGCATTGGCTTGGGCGATGCTCAGCAGGCTTTCCCGGATCTCGTCTTCGGTTTCTGTTCCTTCCAGGTTCATCCAGAAGAACATGTCCCGATTGATACCAAAGTCTGATCGAACTTGCTGGTATGGTGAAAACATCAGCCCTGCCGCGCGTCCTCCTCCCCGATTTCGCAAGCCGACTTTGCTCATCCAATGCCAGCCATCCATGTTAACGACACCGGCAATCTCATATTCGATCGGGTTCTTAGGATCACTGGAGGGCACCACCGCAAAACGGTCTCCGACGCCCAGTCCGCTCTCGCGCTGGAAGTGATCCGGCACCAGGCAATACCGGCCATTTTGAAGCTTGGTCAGAGCTTCGTCCCGATTCCCTTCCACGAATCGAAAATCAAACATCGGCTGAGCCCCCCCTAGGGCCATGTTCGCATCGATTCCAACCATCACGCAGTTGTCCTGACGAGAGGCCGTAGCGCGAACCTCGGCACCGGTCACGTCGGTGGCAAACTTGACTTGCTCCGCAGCCAGAGGAATACACTGGTCGCTGACAACCCCAGGAACCTTTCGTATCTCCTCGACGCCGCTCTCAGGCAGGCCGCTGGGACCAATCTTCACAATTAACTCCGGCGACCAGTCTCCTGGCAGAAAAGGCCCCAACATCGAATAGCCCCACGTCTGCATGGTGACAAACAGCCCCAATCCCAACGTTAAAGCAGCCGTAATCCCCAGGCTTCGCCACAAATTCGAGGAGAGTTGGTTGGAAAGAAGTCGCGGATGCACCCCCATCCCCCGCGCTAAGATTGGCGCAAGAATTAACTCAACCGTCGTTATCACTGCGGGAATAATCAGCAGAAAGCCTAATGCCATTGAAACGCAGCCGATTGCCGCCGACGCAAAATATCGCAATGTGTCAGGCATGGGCACCAAGAACACCAGAGTCGGGTTGATCGCAATCAGAATCAGTCCGCCCAATGTCAACATCCACGGAAAGCGGCGAATGGGAACGTCGGCCTGGACGGCCATTGCTTCGAGGGGGCGAATTCGTGTAGCTTTCCAGGCCGGCAACAATGCCGCTGCCAGGGCTCCACCGAAAGCACACAGGCCCGAGAAAACGATACTCCATGTTCCCAACATGGCATCGGGCGCGACCATGTCAGGATGCCATTGGCGAAGGATCGCCAGCAGGCCCCAGCCGGCCAGCAGCCCGCCTCCCCAACCAATCAAGCCTAATGCGATGCTCTCAATCATCAGCATGATTGCAATCTGCCCTTTGGTCATGCCAATCGCACGAAGCATCGCAAATTGGCGGATGCGTTCGTGAACGCCCATACTAAGGGTCGTGAAGATGATAAACAGGGCCGCCAAAAGCGACATGCCTGTTGCCGCATAGGCTTGGGAACGAACCCCTTCAAAGGTCGTGCTGTTGTCAATCTCTTGAGCGACATCCGCCAGCGTGTGCATCTCGATGCCCGGTAGGCTCGACTGAAACCTGCCCAACCACTCCAACTTAAACGCCGTGCTGTCGGTTCCTTCGTGAAGGGACAGTCCCACAAAGTTCGCTTCCGGATCTTTACCCGTCAGTACGGCCGCCGTTTCCATCGAGACAAATAGAGCAGACGATGCAGGCCCACGGGTTAGGGCTTGGTCGCGCGAAGGGGGCAAGCCAATCCGAAAGCTAGGGCCAGGCAAATTCTGCGGCTGCTCGACGATCCCCACGATCGTTATCTTGTTTTCTGTTTGCGGCCCCATTCCTCCCAAGAGAACAGCGTCCCCCACTTCCACTTCCCAACTTTCAGCCGTGGCAGCCGTCAGCACCCCGACGAGTTGCCCTGCGTCATCCGCATTCAGCCATCGTCCACTGCGCAGTGGATGCACTGGCAGTCGGGCCTCGGTTCCCACCAGGGAAGGTCCAGCATTGAATCGACCAGGCCGAACCAATTCTCCCGGCACTATTTCACGCCGAGGAGCCGGAGATTCCTCGCGTTGTCGGGGCGGAGCCTCCGCTGGACGAATGTTGGCCCTGGTTTGAAAAATGGGCTCGGCGACGACCACTCTGGGATCATCACGCAACTGCCCGACGACGCTCGCTGGCAAAGCAGCCTGTCCGAAGAGATCTGGAGCGGGCGGAAGAACGAGGATTTGGTATCGCCCAAGATAGCCTTCTTCAAACTCCTCGAATTTGCTGGCCAGCGCGTCGTATCCGCTGACGACCCAAACCACGATACATGCGGCTACGATAATCGAGAACGCGGTCAGAAAGAGGCGCCCCGGATAGCGACGCAAATAGGCCATCGTCAGCCAAACAACCACTTTGCATTCAGCAAGTGACATGAGAGCTGCTTTCGAGGATTTAAGAGGTGGTGTTGACGACGTGCTGATAGTGCGAAGCTAGCGCCTCGGTATCTTGGAAGTCCGAGGTGGGAAAGTCTTGAATCAACTGACCATCTTTCATCACCAGAACTCTCTTGGCCCAGATGGCCACCGAGGGTTCGTGAGTGACGACCGCGATGGTTCGCTTCTCCTGCTCGCAAAGATCTTTGAGCAGCTGGCAAATCGATTGACCGGTTACTGAATCGAGACTTCCGGTAGGTTCGTCCGCCAGGATCAGTGCCGGTTGGGTAATCAATGCCCGAGCAAGGGCCACACGCTGTTGTTCGCCACCACTCAACGCATCGGGGCGATGCTTTCGCCGTTGGCTGATACCTAAACGATCCAAAAGGGGATCCAACGTTGCCGAAAGTTCTGAGTGGCCGTCGGTGTAGGCAGGCAGAAGAATGTTTTCCTCGGCCGTCAACGTCGGCACCAGATTGAACGCCTGGAAGACAAGGCCAATGCGGCGACGGCGAAACTGGGTCAATTTGCGATCGCTCCAGCGCGAGAGATCGTATCCTTCGACGAGAACTTTCCCTTCATCCGCGGAGGTGAGGCCCGCACTGACATGCAGTAGCGTGCTTTTTCCTGATCCGCTCGCCCCCATGATGGCAACGAACTCTCCTTGTTCGATTGTCAACGAAACATCGCGCACGGCTTCGACGACCGAGTCGCCTTGACGAAAACGTTTCGTGACACTTAACAGCTGCAGAGGTGCGGCTCCCGCAGTATTCAACGCGGCTGGTACCGGTTCCGTCGAGACAACTTCCGCCATGGAATGAGACCTTGAAAGGGAACTATTTCAAATTGATCGGAGGGATCACGTTATCTTGTTCAGTCACGACGATCGTCGTGACGGGTGTACCGGGATCGCGGTACCTGCCACGCAGCATGTCGGGACCAAATGTCTCTTCGCCACCTTCGATTGTGATTTTGGGCCAAACGACGGTGATTGCATATTCCCCAGGAGGCGCGCCATCTCCGTCGGCATTCGTGAGCACTGCGAACTTGCCATCATCCTGAACGATTGCATAAGGGAAAAGGTCACGGCCGCTCGCATCTTGCAGAGGTTCTTTGCGATGGAACGTTAACTCGGCATGCGCAGCGGGCTTCCCATTGACGTGCAGCGTACCCTTGACCGGAAACACTTCGAGACGAGGCGGCTCGGCAGTACCACAGCCTGACATGCATATTAGTAGTAGAGCCCAAGCGACACGGGACAAACGCAGCCCCAACCTAGAATCTGGGGAACGAGAAAATACCATTTCGTTTATCGATCTCTGCAAATTATTTCAGGTGGGAGGGCTGGCACTGGCAGTCTAGGTGACGAGCGAGCAGTGGCGATAAGCTTGGTTTACGCGATGTTCACGGCGGCAATTCGGCAAACGCATGCGTCGATAGGAGACACTTTAATACGCCGCGATTGTTTCGCCACCGTCGCGGGAACTGAGAGAGATGAGAATCGAAAGCGCGGTCGTTTCGCTGATGAACCGCACGCTTCCATCACATAGCCCGAACATCGCTCCACCGGGATGAAAGCTGTAAACGCCCTGGGTGTTCGATCGATTCATCGTGTAGTTGCCACCAGCACCGGGCGGAACGCTCGCATTGCTTCCTCTCGCCGTCACCGACTGAAAAGAAGCCCAGCAGCCCCAAAAGGTTGGATTTGTCATTGAACTGTTGCTGGCCTGTTTCTCGCTGCCGATATAAAAATCAGGACGCCCAGCTTCTTCCGCAACCAAAATCGTGTTTGACAGCCCATCCGTGATTTCTGCAAGCTTAGTCACCGTATTCACGATCTTTGGGGCAGCCGTATTACACGTTGAACAGCTAATTCCTGAGCCGGTATCTTGAATCTGATGAAACACAACATAATCTCCCGCGACTCCCGTCGAAGTCGCGCTTTGGCCTGCAGGTCCAATATCCATCGTACGCGGCCCGGAAGGAGATGACGGACAGAGATATGTGTCGACGGGAGTCGACGTAATAGCTTGGTTCTCTGACTCAAAAAAGCTCTTGCTTAAATCGAAATTGTCGTAGAGTGCCCGTTGTTCGACGTAAGGCAGTAACTTAAGTCCCCAGCCATGCCCGGTGTTTGGAGTGGTCGTGAACGACTGGCGATTGGGGAAACCATGGTAGGAATCCGCATAGTTGTGAAACGCCAGGACTACCTGTTTCAGATTGTTAGTGCATTGCATGCGACGGGCTGCTTCTCGAGCCATTTGCACCGCCGGCAAAAGCAATCCCACTAAGATCCCAATGATGGCAATGACCACAAGCAATTCGACAAGCGTAAATCCTCCATTCTCCCGCGAGAGAGTGGAGCGCACTATCAGTTTCTTCATCCTGTGATATTTCTAAACGAGGTGTTGGTAAGCAACCCAGCCGACATGTTTTCACAAATTGCGGCATCTGGGCATCTAAAGTCAAAAATGTGCGATCCTTTAGGCTTGGCAACAATGTGGGGTATTCGCTCCTCCGCAATTGCCGTACCGGCCGTGAAAATCACCGCGTTCCCGCATGCGCGGGGCACGAATCAAACAGAAGACTTCGCCACCATTGAGCTAATAGCTAGATGGTTCGCATTAACGCCAATTGCTGGAAACGAGACTGATCTTGTTTAGAATCTAGATATGTCGCCTGAAGTAACATGGAAGTCACATGAATCGACATACTTCGTCGTTAATTCGAGGGCAGACGCCTTGCGGCAAGATATCGCCAATATCTCTGCGACTTGCCTGCTTTTGCTACGCAAATATTCGTAAGGACGAACCGTCCTGTGATCTTGTCGCTCGCATATCTCTGCGTTATCCGCTCTAGATTCCGGACGCGCCGAAACAGGGAACGAGTACTTATCAAAAGTGGTTTTTAGAGCTCACCTCTCGGTGATCAGATCAGACACAAAATCAGACATGTGAGCATTTCACGTCAAATCTAACTCACAGGCTTTCTGTGGAAGTCCAAAGAAAAACCCACCTTGCCGTTGCGGCCAAGGTGGGTCGGATGGAGGCGGCGGGCTTACGATTTTTCTGATAAGACAAGAACCGGTCTCTGACCAAAAGCCTTGTCACAGCAGTGATTTACGTTAATTCTACCCGATTGGCAGATCGACGCTCAACTTGGCTTATCAGAAAAAATCCATCGAGTTATCAGAAAACGTGGGGTATCACGACACGGGTTCGAGGCACATCGCCTTGAACCCCTGCTGCGGATCTCTCTTGGCCTGAAAGGTTGACAACCGTGCGACCGGCAGAAGTTCGTCTTTCACGAACCTTCGCCTTGAGTGTTCGTGTTTTGCGAACTAAAATCATGTTGTGTGCCGATAACAACGACATGGAGAGCAGCACGGATGCGGGTGATTTCGAGATCTCGTCTCAGGCAGTTATGGGAAAGCCCGAACTGTGGAGATTCCGAAGGCCCGTTGCAGGTTTGGTACACCCATGTCAGTGACAAGTCGGTGGCATGGCAAAACTGGTCAGATGTGAAGGCGACCTTTGGAAATGCGGATCTGGTTGGCAACTGCGTTGTCTTCAACATCGGTGGAAACAAATACCATCTGATCACTCGAATCCTGTATCCAAGTCAGAAAGTCTTCATCCTCACGGTGATGACACACAAAGAATACGACATGGGCAAGTGGAAGGAGGATTGCGGCTGCTTCGCTCCTCCTCCCAAGAAAGCCAGATAGAGCGGAAACAACCCCTTACCCAAAACGCACCCTAGATCGTCAACCATTTGGTAAGAACGCAGGGCAGACGTAGGTGAGTGACAATGACTACCAGTATTTCTCGACGATTCAGAGGCAAAGTCCGAAACGACTACCTCGACCTGATCATGAAGTTTCCTCTGACTTCGATCCGCTCCAACGATGACCTCGAAGCGGCTCAGAAGGTGATGGACAGATTGCTCACCAAGGGAGATGTTTCGAGTGGTGAAGAACTGTATCTGGATGCTTTGAGCGACCTAATTGCAGCCTACGAAGATGATCACTACGCCATACCCTCTGCATCAGATGCCGACATGTTGCGGCATCTGATGGAAGCGAAGGGGGTGAATCAGGCGGAATTGCATCGCAGCACAAAGATTCCCAAGTCCACGATTTCGGAGATTCTGAACGGCAAGAAGCCGTTTAGCCGTCAAATTATCGTGACGCTGGCAAGCTACTTTGGTGTGGAAAAGTCGATCCTTGCACACAACCTCTAAGGCATCCTCGTTGGAATCATTGGAAAGATGACACGAAAGAAGCAAGTCAAGAAGACGAGTGAGTCCGCTGTCGGAGACGGATACTCTGATGTGTTGGAATCGATGGTCGATCTCCTCGAATCCGCTCGTCGCCTTTCCGCCCGTGCCGTCAACTCGATCATGACCGCCACGTATTGGGAAGTTGGACGGCGGATCGTCGAGTTGGAGCAAGGCGGCGAAAAGCGTGCAGAGTATGGCGAGCTAGTTGTTAAGCAGCTTGCGGTCGATCTCACGAATCGATTTGGTCGAGGGTTTTCGTGGCGAAACCTGTATCAGATGCGTTCGTTCTTCGAGGCGTACCCGGACATTTTGCAGAAGGTGTCTGCACAATCTGAGAACCGAATTTTGCAGACACCGTCTGCAAAATCACAAGATTCGACAACAGAGGCACTTACGGTGCTTCCGTCGCTCTCTGCCTGCTTCCCCTTGCCTTGGTCGCACTACGTCAGGCTCATATCGATTGACGACGAGAATGCTCGGCGATTCTACGAGCAGGAGGCTCTGCGAGGCGGCTGGTCGGTGCGGCAATTGAAGCGGCAGATCGACAGCCAGTTCTACCAGCGAACCCTGCTGTCCAAGAACAAAGCCGCCATGCTTCGCAAAGGCGAGGAACCGCTGCCCGGCGATCTTGTCACGCCCGAAGAGCAGATCAAAGATCCGTTCGTGCTAGAATTCCTCGACCTCAAGGACGAATACTCCGAACACGATCTCGAAGAGGCCCTCGTTCACAAACTGGAAGAGTTTCTACTGGAACTTGGAAGCGACTTCGCCTTCATCGGTCGGCAGAAGCGGTTGCGAATCGGAGATGAATGGTATCGCATTGACCTGTTGTTCTTTCATCGTAGGCTGAGATGCCTCGTGGTAATCGACCTGAAGATCGGCAAGTTCACCCACGCCGATTCCGGTCAGATGCACATGTACCTGAATTATGCCGCAGAACATTGGACGCACGACGACGAGAATCCACCAGTCGGCTTGATACTGTGTGCAGAGCATGACGAAGCAGTCGCACGCTACTCACTCGAAGGATTGCCGAACAAGGTGATGGCAGGTGAGTACAAGCTGGCACTACCCGATGAGGCCCTACTGGTCGCTGAGCTAGAAAGGTCGCAACGTGAACTGGAACGCCAAGGCATCACCTTGGAAACTGAAGCCAAGCAAGCAACCGGGAAAAAGAAGGCAAAATCCGCTAAAAAGAGAAAATCCAAGAAGAAGTCTTGAGAGGTCTGCGAGGAGGGGAATGTGATGGAGAATCTCGAAGAACGCTTCCCGGCTATTGCTGCTTGGATTCAGCACGGTTGGATTGAAATCGGCGATCAAGAATGGACTCGCTCCTCTGCTGTGGCTCAGGATTGCGGTGGCATGGTCTACGAGAACGAGGGCGGCAAGACCCTGACGGAGTGCCTCGAAGCCCTTGAGCGTGGCCTGCGTGAGCACATGAGGGAGCGGTGGGGCGACGAGTTCGAGTAGATCAGTAACGCTCGACACGTCCAAACACGTGACCATCAGCGTTCAGCAGTTCGTCGGCTCGAATTGTCGTTGAACCGTCAATGAGCAAAAGAGTGTCTTCGTTGGCCTCAAGTTTGACCGGCCCAAAATCGCCTCTGAACCGCTCGCCCTCCGAAATCCGAACTGATCGGATCTGCCCTCTGTAAAAGCTGATCAAGTTGTTCTCCCCGACATTCCCTATGACAAATCGAGTTTCGCCTCCCGGCCTCGATCCGGGGGCCGTTGCCACGAGCTTGCCGTTTAGGTAGACCCGTGTCTCCGACTCAGTGAAAACAGCAGCAGCATGAGACCAGCGATTTGGTGGAACGGCGAATTTTGAATTCACCATGCCTTCGACGTGTTCGACCGAAAGCATCGAGCCGCAGATTGCGATACCAAGGCCGTATTCGCTGGGGATGTCTGAACCGATGATGAACTGGCAATTCTCGTCTCGATAGTCATCAGGCTTGATCCACGCTTCGAGTGTCACCGGAAGTTTCCGCTGCACATTGGTCACGATTCTCGTGCGGCCATCGAAATGGAGAACACCATCTCGAATCAATCCTTCGTTGGATCGCATCGACGAAAGGACCAATCCCGCAACGAGAGCAAGAACCGCAGTGAGTCCGAAGAGCACCCACAACCATCTTCGGCGACGCAGCTTAGTCGGTTCAAGCCACGCTCGCAGTTCATTCGCCAGCTCCAAGGCCGATTGATGGCGATCACCGGGATGTTTCGCCAAAGCCTTCGCACAAATGGCATCAAGGTTCTCAGGAAGCGACGGATCAACGTCCTTGAGTCGTTTTGGTTGTCGAAAAAGGATCTGCTCTCGCAACTCCTGCTTGTCTTTTGCGGGAAAGGGAGAATGACCTGCCAGAAGCTCAAACAACACCACGCCAAGTGCGTGAACATCGCACCGCCCATCTAGCAATTGAACTTCATTCGAAACTTGTTCGGGTGACATGTAGGCCAATGTCCCAGAGGACAATGCTCTTCCCTTCTCCAACTCATCGAGAGTGCAGGCAACTCCAAAATCGGCAATGAGTGGTTTGCCATTGGAGTCGATCAGGATATTCTCCGGCTTGATGTCTCGGTGAAAGCAACCCTTTTCGTGTGCGTATTGGAGCGATTCAGCGACCGTGGCGACAATCTCGACCGACTCTTGCGTCGATAGCTTTTTCTTTCGAGCTAAATCCGAGAGACTCTGACCTTCGACCAGTTCAAACACGAGAAACATCCGCCCGTCATGCTCACCACAGTCATGGACGCCGACGATTCCTGAATGCTTCAAGCGAGCAACTCGACGTGCTTCGTCCAAGAGCAGGTCACACGAGGTCCGGTGATGCCCAATCTTGACTGCAACGGGCCGTTGAAGCTTCAAATCGTGCCCTCGATACACTTGTCCGTATCCGCCTGATCCCAACAGTGAATCGAGCCGATACCTGTCGGCCAAGTCGGTGCCGGAAATGTCCTTGACGGATTTATCCTGTTCGTCCGTCAGAGGACGAGCCGGATCACGCTTTGTCCATGCGGTCGTCTTCAGGCTCTCGATCTTCGAGCGAACCGTCTGCATTAGATGCGGATGGTCGGTGCAAAGATCTTCGGCGGGAATGTCCTGACCTTGATCAAAGGCTTCCTCCCAACGCACGAGAAGATCGGCGATCAGATCTTTGTCGTCATCAGTCAAGATCGAGTCCTCCTGCGAGTTGTTCTTTCAGGAGGAGGCGTGCCGAAACCCAACGACGCTTCAGCGTGGCGAGGGAGATACCGAGGACACGAGCAGCTTCGGACTGATTGAGGCCGTCATACCAAAGCAGGCTGACGACTTCCTTTTCCGCTTCGGGCAGTGCCTCGACCGCTTCGTGGAACTCCGTCCATGCGGCGAGCGATTCCGGCTCGAACGGGTCTTCACATCGTTCTGATGCTTTGCCGCCGTCGCTGTCGTGTTTGGCCCCAATCCCTTGAGGTCCGTAATGACTTCGAGCGAGGTCGATCAGTTCACGGCGGATCTGAGTCGCTGCCAATCCGTAAAACTTTCGTACTGATTCCGGTTGCACGGACGCTAAGGCTCGATGGAGTCGCAATAGACTCGCTTGCAACACATCGTCCGTGTCGGACCACCGCTGCACATGTCCGTAGCTCTTCAGCATTCGTCTTGCCATTGTCCGAAGTCGTTGGCAGCAAAGCTCAACAATGGTGCGTCGAGATTCGGGACAACCTTCGCTGAGCCGCCGCAATTCGTTCTGTAAATCAGTCGTATGTCCCAATTCGATCTCCGCTGCCCCCATTCATGTGGCGAACAACGAGATTCGGTATGGTCCGCCTCCATCAAGAAGGGCGAGTGCCGGGAGGCGAGTAGCTCAGCGGTGGACCAGAAATATGAGATTTACGTGAAGCGTGAGCCGTTTAGCGGTTCACACCCGCTCATCGAGGTAGAGAACATTTCCCCGACTTTTCAGAAACAGGAGATCGAAATAATGAGATTTGCATTGGTGGTAGCCGTGTTAATGGGAGCAATGCCAAACCTTGTTTGGGCTGACGAGATGCTCAGACTCAAGCTCTCGATGGACGAGTTCGGAAACTGCACCATGAGCGTGGAGAGCACCGAAGAGCCGTTGGCAGAGGCGACCGAGTTCAAGGGAGACATGGTGAAATCATCACGTCTTCCGAAATCGACGATTCAGAAGGACCAAGACGGTCTGGTCCGTTTGCTTCACAACTTCGCCGAACCAGACGAGTTTGACGTGTTATTCGCCGACGTTCTTGGCAGATCACAAAATGTCCGGCTGGATCAGCGATTCAAGGCGTTGACACTGACTTCGACGAAAGGAGATGACGCACATACCACTTACGCTTATCGATTCAAGCCGCCGTTTACCGTTGCCTACGACCGCTATCCACTGGCCGACAACACCATTCTGCTATCCGTCATCAGTTTGGGCACACCGGAAGACGCATTGTACGTCAACCTGTTCTCCCTTGACCGGAGCGATGATTCCTCGGCCAAGCTGGGTGCATTCTGGATCGAAACGAAACCAAACGGTCAGCAGAACCGCACTCAGTTGATCGATCCCTTCGAGTTCAAGCTCGATGAAGGTGTCAGCAAGACTTTCCGGCTGCCGCTACCGAACGCAAAGATCGAGACCCCATGCTTTCTCTCCTTCAAAGGGAAAAGTTCCCAGCATTCCGTTCAGGAGATTTCTGGCCTGTTGATCGAGGGACAAGTCATGCCGCTCTTCAGAATCGGATTCGATGAACGTCGGGGAGTGATCTTTGCCAAGCAAATCATCAAAGGCAGTCAGGCGGAAAAAGTTGGAATTCAGGTCGGCGACTTGGTCCTCTCGATCAATGGTGAGAAGCCCGTCAACGTGCAACAAGCGATTGCATTACTCGGCAAGACTGTGATCGGCGAAACCGCCACGTTTGAGATCGAGCGGGCGGGAAAGACTTCAACGATCTCGATCAAGAGCGAGTGAATCGAACATGACAAATCAAACATGGTCATGTCAGAAATGTGGTGATGACGGCGGATGGTCGGCGTTGCTGGCCGATACTGAGAAGTATCTCGCACAAGCCGGATTCTCAGTCTCCAATTCGATCTCGGCGGCGGATTACTGCCCGGAATGCTTCTGGGAGATGGTGACCGGAATCGAACCGACCCGTGACCTCCTGCCGACAATGCAAAAGAAACGAGGGTACGGCGTCAATAAAGTCCCGCCCGGCAAATACGGTCCCTACGACGACACGTCGCCCGGCGACGAGAACGCCACTCGTGCGAGAGAAGGCGACTGACGAATGAGTGAAGGAACTTCAGATCAGACGCATTCAACGGAGATTCTCGGTCGTCGAGTGATCGGCGTCTGCCCTGATTGTGAGGGCGAGGGGCGACTCTGGGCCATGAACGAAGAAGCGAGCACGCATTGGGCCGAGCGTTGCGAACGATGCAACTGTATCGGCTACATCCTCGACATGCCGCTTGATTCCCCAGAAATGGACCATGACGAGATCCCGTTTTAGTCCGCTATCAAGGAGTACCCTTTGACGAACGACCGCACACCACACTGGCTGGTTCAACTCCGGTTCATCCTACTATGTTCGCCGGTGGGGATCGTCTTGGCGTTGATCCTCGCACCTTGGGCAATTTTTGTGCTTCCCGCCTTCTTCGGAACATTGTTTGTCTTCTGGCAGGCATCAAGGTTGTTCACAAATGGTTTTGTGAAGCTCTTTGACCCAGAAGGACACGAAGCGATTAGGCGAAGCGGTGGCGACCCGTTTTATGATTCAATCGGTGTTCCGCTGAACAACGACAGCGAGCAGGTCCGAGTGACCGGTCGGAAGCCGAACACAAACTGTCCCGGTTGTCATCAACCAGTTCTTGTGAAGGCCAATAAACCATTCCGTTGCCCTCAGTGCGATGCTCACTGGCATGAGAATAACTGGTGGCGATGGACTGGCTCGAAGTGGATTGTTCTCAAGATGGGGCGGTAATCATTTCTGCTCGTTCAGCTTCTCCCGAACCGACTGAATCAGATCGTCGAGCAGTTCATCGTCCAACTCCATCAGGGCGGCCAACGTTTCAGCGGCCAGAGGTCGTTCATCCTCGCAAACGATCCGGCGAAGCTGAGGGATTGCCTCACTCAGATGCAGGTCTCGCACGGCCTGAATCGCTGCCATACGAACAAGGCGGTCAGGATCATTGAGCAGTGGCAGAATGAGCGGAACAAACGGCTGAACCCGTTGTGATCCAAGATGTTCGAGTTCTTCCCACAGAACGCCCATCACGAGGCGTTTCACGTCGGGTTCGCCTGTCTCAAGCTCCTGCATCAGGCACGATACGCACTCGTCCCAGCCGAATGCGGTGATTCGTTCCCATAGTTCGAGCGACGTATGCGGCGTGGTTGAGTTGGCGAGCAGTCGAAGCAAGTTCGGCAGATGTTCTACGGTCATGGCAGGTCTCCTTCACCTTCAGGAGCGAATCTCGACGGATGATTGGCTCACGCCTCTATGAAGAATTCGTGAAGCCGTGGTCCATTTTGAGCCACTTCAGTGTCAGCACCCGCTCAAAACATTGAGGAGATTGCGGACCAGTAGTGACGCTACTCAACCACGAGCAGCACGAGAGGAAGCCACAAACACATGAGTGACTACGAACTGATTCGACGAGATAGCGAATACCAGAAGGAAATCCGGCGTCGGAACATGACCGATGCAGCTAAGATCGGACTCTTGGTCGCTCAAAACGTCCAGCAATTTCAGACGAACCAGATCCTCGCTCAGGTTCATAGTGAAGCGTGCCGCACCAACCAATTTCTCGGCCACATGGCGAGCATCCTCGACCAGATTGCCCACATGCAGGCGACTCACTTCGAGCAGGTTCAAAAGGAGCGTGAGCTAAAGGAAGTCATGTTTCAGTTTGAGAAGTTTCTCAATGAAACAGAGGAATTTGGAGATCCCATTTCCGTTGCGTTCGGCACGAAGCGGCTGTTCGAGATTCTGGATCGCCCCAGAAACGGTTTCTCTACGGCTGACCTGACCGACCTTAGTGACAAAAAGCACTTCGACGGTCTGGTGGCACGAGCCAAAGGTTTGCTAACTGGACTGCCACGTCACCAATTCGAAGAACTTGAACAGTTTGAACAATTGCTTGGTGTCTACTACCAAAGAAAGGCTACCGGCTTCGACGCAGACAGGGCGTTTCCGAAGAAGAAGCACGCCAAGTTGCCCAAGGAGTTTCGGAAGCAACCACCGACTAAGCAGCCGGTTACCAGTTCGGGAGCAACGGCATTGGCCTTTGTTGGCGGTGGCTGTGGCGTAATCATGTGTGGCTTTGGACTGTTGTTTTTGCTGGTGACAATCTCAATGCTCGTGCAGCAGGAACCAAATGCACTTGGCGGCAGCGTTTGCATTTTGCCCTTTCTGGGTATTGGTTCGCTGCTTGTTTGGAACCTTTTTCGTCAGCGAAATGCCGACAAGAAGGCTGAACTCGAACATCAAGCCCAGCGACAGGACCACCTGAACTCGTGGGATGCTAATCGAAAGCGAGAAGAAGCCAAAATTGCTCAACAAAACCAAAACATCGATGCTGAAAACGCCAAAATCGAGGAGAAACGAAGACAAGCGACAAAACTGTTTCAGGCAACAATGGACGAGATGCGTTCGTTGATCAACGGCTTCCTCAACCAGCATCCTCCAATTCAGAAGTTCGTTGCCCATGTATGAGGAGATGCAACTGACAGACAGTGAAATGATCCGTGATTGGCTCGACTTCGCCCTCGGCTGCAACGACGTGAGCTGCTTGTCGAGCATGATCCGAGTGCGGTGGAACAAACGGTTCACCCGCAAGTTCGCCGATGCTGGTTATGGAACATGTCCGCCTCGTGGACGCATTCGCATCAGCCCCATGATCTGGGAACGGGCGACAAGGGAGCAGCGTCGAGAGACGCTCATTCATGAAGCCTGTCACATCGTCGCCTACCATCTGCATGGCCTTGCCATCAAACCTCACGGCATTGAATGGCGGCAGGCAATGGTGAAGTGCGGAGTCGAGCCGGTAGTTACGCACAACATTGATCTCGTTGGGATCAACTTTTTCCACGTCCGAGAATGCACGAAGGCCAATCGTTGTCACGTCAGCAGACGAGATTTTGCTGCATTGAAGCGAGGGGGATTGCTTCAATGCACGATCTGCGGAATGCAAGTCGATGCTGCATCGATTGAACTAACTCTCTGAGGAACTCCGATGGTTGCGGCAGCATCTATTCCTGTGGAGATCGGCGGCGGCTGGGGTCGAACCAGCGTCTACCCGGATGAAGAGCCGAGAGTTCTACCACGCTGAACTACACCGCCGAATTCTCCACTGCGGAATCCGAAAAGGTGATGGCTGGGGTTGAACCAGCGTCCGCTCGGTTACAGAGCCGAGTGCTCTACCACGCTGAGCTACATCACCACATCGACATTCTACAATATTATGCCTATCGTTTCTCGTCCGCCCTTTCCTCCTGCTGATGGAGATGGAGAGAGCGTACTTCGTCCACAGCTTCCAGTTCAGGACGCTCCGTCCAGATCTGTGAATTAAGGATTTTCCCAGAAAACACGCCGCACTTCCGGAAAAGTGATGCGAGTTCCGGCGATGATACAACAACACCATGAACAAGTTCCGGCGTTGGCGTAAACTTCTCGATAGTTCGTCCGGGTTTCGGAGCCGTCCAGCCGGACTTCACCGGATCTATACCGTAGCGATGACAGACCTCTTCAACGAGGGTACGAGGACACACCTTCGCTCCGCTCAAGACTTCCCACGGTGACGGAAGCTCCTTCCAAACATGCGTGTCTGGGTGGACATCGCCACCAGACGCCCTATGCCAGTAGGCCACATCAGCAGCCATCAGTCGCAACACTTTGCCCGGACAGACCTTCTCCACGCTGTCCGTCAGGCCGAGACTGTAGAGCAACGAGAACCATCCTTCCCGCAGCTTGTTCCAAGCCCCGGCAGTCACATTCCATGTCGATGAGTCGTTCCCTCGTTGAACCACCATGTCATCCCGAAACTTGTTCGTGCCCCATAACTCTTGAAGCAGTGTGGCGGCTCCACAAAGCCGGTCAAAGTAGCGTCCTAACAGAATTCCTTTCATCTCGTCATCGAGCATTGCAAGGACTTCGGTTACTGGATAGACGTGAGCGATGGCCCACCAGTTGGTCCTGTCTCGGTGCTTTAAGCATCGCTTGAATAAAACATCACAAATCTCGTCGAATGGGCGGACTTGGGTGGCGTTTGTGAACACGCTGCGAAGGTTACAGCGTGCCACGTAATACGCAACAAAACACGCCGTATCCACATCAGCTTTGAAATCTTCCCAATCGATGTCAGATGCCAAACGGTTCTTGCTTGCCAACGTCAACGACCGCTTGAATTGCTCTCGTGCAAGCCGGTGCATTTTGTGTTCGAGACGAGCCGCCAAGCGGAATCGCTTGTTGTACTGGCGGCGTGATAATTCGATCCCCAGCTTGGCCCGTTCCTCTTTCGGAAGGCGGTCGAACTTGAAGTCGTTCTTACCAAACGCCTTTCCGATTGACTGCTCGGCATTCCTGACCCACTGCTCAATTTGTTCGAGATCATCGGGTGAGAAAGAGACGGGATGCCCGAATAGTTGCTCGGCAACTCTTAGCTGCCTGTCCATGTCAACGGGACGAGCGAAGTCGCCGCTCATCGACGACCAATATTCTCGCTGGCGTGACTTGGCCGCTTTGTTCAGAACCCGGCGTTCGCCAGAAGTACAATCAAGGATAGTGACAATCTCTTTCGCCACATCCTCCGGCTGTCGCCGCTCGTCAAGGGAACAAAACAGCGAGTGCAGAACATCTTCACTTGATTGATGTGCTTCGTGTAGAACCATCGTGCTCACTGGCTGCGGCCAGACCAAAAAGATCGCAACGCACTTTCCGATGAAATGAGGTATGACCACTCTCTGGTCACAGAAGGCAAGAATACCACAATGCGACCTCTACCGCATGTCCTTTCCTCCTTGTAGAGACACGGGCCAAAAGTCTTGGTTCGGATGGCGATCCCTCCGTGTTACGAAAAGAGGATCGGCGGCGATTTTTCGATTTGGCTTTTCACAGACGCTTCAGCCCACACGGAAACACTTCAGATTTGGGAGTTATAAAAAATGCAACCAGCGGTATCGATCCACTGGCCGGGGGTGAGGAACTCGCTTGTGAGAAAACGTCTGGAATTATTGGGTTCGAAGAAATGCGACCAAACCACCACTCGGACGACTTGGTCCCTCCCGGCCATGATGCTATTCAGTAGCAGTCCCAGTCCTGTTTGAGTCGGTCCACCGTCCCAACCGACTCGACGAACCGCTCGTGCCTTTCGGCGGTGACCTCTACACCCTCTACGTTGCAGTCACGGCGTACTTTTCATTTGCCGGGCGGACAATGCCGTGCTCCGTAGTGCGGGCAGTCGTCATCGACCTGACAATCCCAAACGTCGGTCCAATCCTCGCCGCAGCGGTAGCAGGTGTAGTGGTTCAAGAACATGTTTGGTTGTTCGAGTTCCGTTTTGCGGGTAATGATACGCTTCTCTTTCTCCTGAATAACACTCTTATTCGGCGTGCTTGCTGTCAATAACTGTTACGACGACCGAGACGTGACATTTCACCAGCGAGTCGGCCACGAAGATCTCGATCTTGCCGGTCCCGGCATAACCGAATGATCCAGTCGAGAACTCCTTTGGTGTCAGGTTGATCACTTCCGCAAGCTTGTCAACGACCATTGTGCCTGCCGGTCCATGGGTCCGAAACAGCTGCTTAGAGATGGGACACAGTCGTGAAAATCGTGTTGCTGTTGTCATCTATAATCCTTTCATGGTGAAGAAGAGGTCCGCCGAGCCGAAGCCCGGCGAACCCTCCACCAACCCCATCACTCAGGAGACCACGAGAAGTAGAAGCGTGGATTGGCTTGGAACATCAGACTGCCTCTGGTCCCGTCGTCACGGCGACGAGCGACAACCAGAGGAGCCATGAAGCCGAGAACCTCGAACTCCTGCTGAAGCTGGCTCGTGTCCCACACCTGACCGTGCTTCGCTTCGAGGTACTCCCTGCTGCCCGTTTCGGCGTTGATCTCAGCGACCATCTCACGGCGGACTGTTTCGGTCGGATCACACATGCGTTCGTCTCCTGAAAAGTGAAGGTGATTGTTCTGGTGCTGGTCGTTGGTCCGATCAGTATTCGTCAGGGAGAAGAAGGCACGTCGAAGAACGGTCTGCTTCGGTGATGACCCAGATCTTCGTCCCATCCTTGAGCAGATAGCTCGATAGGATTCGCTCGCCGTTGGTAACCGCTTCCTCGTTGGTTTGTTGGTCCTCTTTGTCGAGTTCGCCCGGATCGAGGACAACGTGACGTTGCAGCAGTTCCATCGGCGTCTGACCTGCGGCTTGCAGGGCATCCAATGCTCCCGGTGTTGCGACTACCTGCCCCAATGCGAAGCGTGGTTTCTTGTTGTTGGCGGTGACCATCGTGTCTCCTTGAGTTGAAGTGGGTTGGTGATGCTTCAACTGACTGGTCCGATCTCGGCTTCTCCCGGTCGCCAAACGAAAAGAGCCGGAGCATCCTTGCCCCGGCTCTTCATCCTTCGGTTGTTCGCTATGCGTCGATCTCATCCCAACAGAACTCGGTTGGCTTCACGCCCTCGACAGGCAAACCCTCGCCGTGATACGTACAGGGGAATGGCGTCTTGCTTCCCTCCTGCCCGTGGATCATCAGGTGATCCAGATCGAGCACCTGACCGCTGGGACCGTATTGCCGATCATCTTCCGGGTAGTCGCCGAGGTCCGCTTCTTCAACGACGATGTGGTGGCCGTACTTCTCATTGTCCGCCAGTTCGTCGATGGCGTCCGACATGCTCTCGGCCTCGACGATGAGAAAGAACGGCGAGTAGCTGCCGCCGATTTCGATAAGCCAAGTCTTGCCGAACCAATCGCCCGGATTGATGACCGGCATGTCCTTGAGTTCGTGGCCATAAAATGTTCCGTTTGCGGTGATCGTTGTCATGCTCGTGTCTCCTGTTCGGGGTTGAATGACACGAGCAACGGGCGGTCCCAACACTCGCCTTAGTACGACAAGGAGATGAAACACGATGGCAGTGCTCGACGCAGAATTCACTCACGATGACTTCAAGACGCTGATTCACATCTTGGAGGAATGGGAGACAACCGGATCGGCAGAGGAATCCCCGCAACGAAGGGAAGTAGCACCTTTGCTCAAGGCCAAACTGCTTCTCCAACAAAACTATCTGCATGTTGATCGAATACCCGAAGCAGTCATCCCGCAAAACACTGCTCGGCAATCCAAGATGGAGCTTGCCGAGCAGTATATGCGGGAGTGCGGCATCTGGTCCTACTTAGAGTCGTACCTCACTGATCAGATTGCTCGTATCAGATGAGACGATCACGTCTTCGGTCCGTCTACGCTTCGGCGTGTTCCGTTTGGAACGTTTCCTCGTCTTCGGCATCAAGATCGCCGAAGAACTGAGCGAGATACACTGCTTGACGACGGGCATCATCATCGGTGCAGTTGTCGATGAGTTCGCCCCGGAAGAGCATTCCATCGCCGAGTGCGTAGCCGATGATGAACCGCCCACGAGTCAAGCGAAATATCAGAGCGATTGATCCGGTCCAGTACCGCTCGACGATCTCGTAGCGACAATCCAGCATGACCTTTCCGCACCACGTCGTCAGCATGATGCCGTAGTGTTCCCCTTTCGTGTAGCCCGTAATGCTTCGACCGACGACGGACGCACCGATGGCAGCGAATTCCCGTCCCTCATGCTCGATGATTCCGATCTCGATTTGTCCCTGTCGTTCGCAGCGAGTGCTTGTCATGTCCGTCTCCTGTCGTGGTGAAGGTTGATTGCCAACACCACGACAGGACGGTCCGACCACGATCAGAGCAGGATCACTTCATACTCCACGGCTTCGCCCCGCTCGATCCGACGAACGGCACTGAGGCCATCGAGTTCCCGGTCGTGAGTCATACGACACAGCGAGTTGAGCTTGCTCGTGAAGCTAAGGGCGACCGGATGGTTAAAGCGTTCTTCACCACGAACGCCGCTTTGTTGCAGAGCGAGTAGATGTCGGTGAAATGATCCAACGATAGCGACGATGTTCACGCCGGATTACACGGCGTCTGCATTACTTGCCGCCTTTCGTTGAATCTTATCTGCTCCGTTCGCCACTGCCGTTCTGGTTATTGTCGTCATCGCTTTCTCCGTGAACGTGAAAGTTGGTGATAACGATGCCAGTTGGTCCCTCTAATGCTCAGGCACTCACTCAAACGAGCGGAGTACAAATCTTCTGTAGAGCGGCTGTGGTTCACGAGCGGTGTCTTGAGCATATTCCTTCAACTCCGCAACGTCGTCTGGATTAACGGTCACCAGTTCGGGAAAAACCACCCAACTCACGATTTCAGGATTTGGTTCGCTGTCTTTGTGCGGTGTCGTGAGAGATCCTTCATATCGGAAGTATTTGCTGAGATCTGACGGAAGAAAATCACGGGGATTCACATCTGCCTCCGGTGCGGGATCATCTCCTCCCTCTTTCTTCAACAGCCGAGTGTTCGATTTCATTAACTCATTCAGAGCACGAATAGATTTGGGCGTCGTGCTTGCGGAGTCTTCTTTGAAGAAGACTCCAAGAACAAGATAACGCTGCTCTCCCGTTTCGGGGATCGTGGACGACAACGGGTGAACAAAGTGGATTTCAAAGTCAAAATCTTGTCCATCCAGTAAATGTTCGCTCCGAGAATGAATGTGAATTCGCTCAAGGCTGGCAGACATTCCTTCGAAGGTAAGTGATGGCGGGGCATCGAAATAGAAATCATGATCGAAGTGCCCCGACAACGGTTCGTCGGGGTAGGACACTACCAAATAGTCTGATGCAAGAGCGACATACATCGTTAAAGGCGAGACTATGTTGACCGGCGACTGTTGAGGCATGTAGGACGAGTCCGCTGACATCGAATTTCTCCCTTTTCGTTTTTTTACGGATATGAACTAACCAGCGGTCAGTTTAACCTAGAATGGCAAGTAATTCCCACTCGATTCAGTTGGTCGTGCGTGCAAGTAACGCCCTGTCGTTGAAATCGATGAATGCCCCAGCGTGGCCTGAACCAAGTGGATAGGACAGCCCCGGTCCAGAGCGTGTGAAGCATGGGCGTGTCGAAACCAATGGCAAGACACATCTTTGTCGATACCAGCACGCTCCGACGCCTTCTTCACAATACGCCAGATGGCAGACTCATCGAGATGACCTTTCTTCCGGCTGCGAAAAACCGGTGCTTCTGATGACTCGCTGTCTCGCAGCTTAATCAAGGCTTCCCACACCGATTGCGGAATCAGTACGGTCCGAGTCTTGCCGCCTTTGCCGAACACCGTGATCTGACCAGCAGAGTCTCGCTCCTGTAAATGACGCCACTTGAGTGAGCAGATTTCCGAGACTCGGAATCCGCCACCATAGAGCGTCAGGAGCAAAGCACGGTTCCGAGGCTGAGGTTCGAGACTGATGATCCGCAGTACGTCCGTCTCGCTGAGAATCCGGTCCGCCAGTTCATCACGGAACGTCGGCAGTTTCATGGCTCGACCGATGTCAAACGACAGGTAGCCGAGCCGGAACCCAAAGGCGAACAGACTCTTGATCGCTGACAACGCTCGCTTTACCGACGACTCCTTTAGGCATGGTGGGACATTGTCGGTGTACTGCTGAATGTCAAGCAGCTTGATGGAGCGAAGTGGCTTGTTCATCGCATCAAGAAACCGTCGCACTTCTCGACTGTAAGCTTGCTGAGTGTTCTTGGGACGACCATGCAGCCAGATCTCGATGAGTTGCTCGTCATTGTCCGCTTGCTGGTTGATCGGTCCGAGGACTTCGCTGCTTGATTCAGGCGAACGCAAGATAACGGGACTTATGTTGCTTAATTCCGCACGGTTTTCGGATCGGACTTCTGTCATCTTTCGCACACCTTTCTCACAAGAATCAAACAGCTTTCAAACGCATATCCAACGAAGATCAAACCGACTCCGATCAATCTCCGACACACTTCGCACGTGGTCCGAACTAACACCAACGGTCTTCCTACGGACTCAAGCCACAATCGGAACGATAATCAGCCAACCCCCGCACGCTTCAGGTGTCGGAATACTGTGCGGAGAATGTCGTTTTCGTCCTGACCGACAGTGCCTTGCGGGTAGCAATGATCGACCGCATCGGCCACGGCGGAGGTCGTCAGTCCGGTCAAACCAAGTGCCGACAGTCCATCCATTAACTCGGTGTGGTCCTGCTTCGGTTTGGGCTTCAGCTGTGCTAGCGTCGTCGCTTTGGGCGTCTCGGTATCTCGCTGGTAGAAGAGAACGTATTCCCCGTTCACCCCGATGCCGAGTTCCCGTGCCTTGAGATTGTCCTCAACCTGACTGGCGTTGTAGTAGGGTCGCCCGTTGCTCAGCTTGAGCGGGGCATGAAACGTCCCCTTGCGAACGTGCCAGTAGAATTGGCTACGGCTTATGTCCAGAAGCGAACACATCTTGGACACGGTGATTGCGGCTCTCGGTTGATTGTCTGTCATGGCTCCCACACTCATCGAATGATCTCCTCACAGAAACCGGACTGGTCCGGCACAAAAAAATTAGGCACTCGGCCCGTTCAAATGCTCGACTCCCCTCGGTGTCAATGCTCTTCCCTTGTCGCCTTTGGTGATCAGGCCGAGACGAATGAAGTCACGCTCGAACATCTCGATGGTCTGTTTGGGCAGGCCGAGATGCGTGGCGAGAACATTGAGTCGCACCGGTCCCTGACTTTCCTTCAACAACATCAGGTATCGCTGTTCCACCGGATCAAAACCGAGTGAGTCGATCCCTTCGATAGCGAGCATTTCTTCGACGTGCGTTGGTTCGATTCGGTCCAACCCCTTTGATGAAGCGACTCTTTTCGCAGACTCCAAGAGTCGCACAGCCAAACGAGGTACGCCCCGTGATCGTGCCGACAGATGTGTCACAGATACAGCATCAATTCCCCAACCAAGACGCTTGGCTCGTTGGTCAATGAGCATCGCCATCTCATCGTGCGAGTAGTGCTGCAACCGCAACAGAATCTTGAAGCGGTCCCGCATACTTGGTGTTAGCAGATATTCATCCGTCGTCGCACCGATCAAAGTGAACGGCGGCAACGTCACCGGCTTTCGATTGCCACCAAGGAACAGTTTGCGTTCTTCGATGGCTCGGTAGAGTGAAACCTGCACGGTCTCGCTCAATTCGTGAATCTCATCGATCAACAGGATGTGCTCTGATTCCAACATCATGAGCAGCCCTTGCATCTGTCCGATGTTGCCAATGTTCTGAGCTAACTCGACGTGGCATTCGGTACAGAGTTCTTTGGCGATCAGTTCGGTCAAAAGCGTCTTGCCTGTGCCGCCCGGTCCGCACATCAGCAAATGCGGGAACGCTTCCTTGCCGTCGCTCTTGGAGCGGTCGTGCCAGTAGGCATCGAGTGCGGTTCGAAGCACAGTGACGGCACGTTGCTGCCCGACCACGTGGTTCAGGCTGGTAATGATCGGTTCTGATTTGGGCATTGAGTGGTTCATCCTTCAGATTGGTCCGGTCCTGAGACGAAATGTCAAGGGCGTCAGCGATCCCAGACTCGATGAAGATGTCGGTCTTGGATTTGCTTCTGCCTTGCTTCCCATCGTGGTCCGCAAATCGCTTTGCACTTGGCGATCACACGCTGGGCCTTTTCGAGCTTGCTAGATTCTTCGTACTCGAAAATGCGAAGGCGGATTCGATGCAGCATCCGCTCATATTTGAAGTGCCGCTGGTTGTCTCGGATCTCTTCTTTGAGTGTTCGTTGTTTCATGCGTTGCTCGCTTGGTTGAAGGACACCGACCAGCGTTGACCGTTGTCCTTCGTCGTGGGTCCACTCACTCGTCTTCGACTCGCTCGAAGAGTGCGTTCATCACCCGACGCAATGCGTCTTCAGATGGATAGCAGCCTTGGTCACTGGTGCTTTCGAGTTCGCTGCACTCGTGGTCCGACAACCAGCCATAAACTTCGTACTGCCAGTCCTCCGGCAGGTCGTAGTCGTCACGCAGCCGCCAAGCGGCATCGACGATGTTCTCGACGGTCGCTTCGTACTCCCGATTGCTGTAGTCCTCCTCATCGAGAATCGGATACTCCGCCAGCGACTCCATCAGTCCGTGAAAGGTCCGAAACGCCTCGGTGATTTCGCCATCACGGAACACTCGCAGGCTGAACCCGTCGATGTGCCCGACAGCCCAATGAGAGTGTGATTCTTCCACCACGTCGGGATCGTCGCCCTCGGTGAATGGTGCGAGTGCTTCTCGGATCTTTTCTGCGTTGCTCTGGTCCAGAAGTCCGCTGTCACGATGATGCGTGTAGTGGATCATCCAATCATTGGGGGATTCGAGTTCTTCTTCCCGCCACCACACAAAACACTCGAAGGTCCGCCAGTTGCCAGAAGACTCCTTCGCCGCTTCCTCGATTGTCAAGTCGCCAAGATGCGTGGTCGTTGCCATCAATTGTCCTCCGTTTGGGTTGAGTTACCGTCACGGTGAACTGCGATTGGTCCGACGATGAGTAGCGATGATACAGAAAGAGCCAGCGAGGGTGAGTCGCTGGCTCTTTGGTCGTCAGATCAGACGGAGACCGGTTCTTCTTTTCGGCTGAAGCTCAGCACGAAGTCAGCCGCTTTGCTCGCAGCAGCGGACGCCTTGAAGATGAAGCGAGGGTCATCATTCAACGCCTTGAGCCAGTTTTGCAGATAAGCATTGACGTTGCTCAAGTCGTCGCTTTGCGGAATCTCCAACTCGGAGCACATGAACGCCGCTGCGATCTCGGCCCGAAGTTCTCCTTCAGCATAGTTGCCGGTCCATTCACACCGCTTCTCCGACCAGTGAGACAGTTCATGCAACAGCGTCGAGTAGAATTCCTTCTCATGCTCAAAACGGTGCTTCGGTACCATTTGAATATGGTCGGTCGCCGGGCGATAAAAACAGCGATCACCGCCGAAACGTATGTCCGCTTCCGTCGCAGCGATAGCGATTTTAGCCGGTGCAAAATCCACGAACTCATCGTTCGTCGTTTCCGGTTCGACATCTACGAGATGCCGCAGGTGGTCCGGCAATTCGACTTGTTCAGCCGAGAAAACCGTGTACTACTTGAGCATGGCGAATTCGACTTCTACTTCTTCGCCCGTCTTCGGATCTTCTTTGGTTTTCTTGATTGGGGCATAGTAAATGATGCCCGCCCCCCACTCACCCGGTTTCACATGGTCCGGTCGTCGCATGACCGAGGCACCGAGGTCTCGCCACTGATTGAACGTGGCGTACCACTTGTTCGTAAAATTGTGGGTTTGCCGGTGCAATTCCAGAATCAGAGGATTGATGCCTCTGTATCTTTTCCCGCTCACGACGTTCGCTGGTGAACCGCAGTTCGGTGAGGACGACCACGGCTTTCGCCAAGGGATCGTACCAGCCTTGAGCGACTCGACAATCTTGTTGGTGATCTCTGCCTGAATGTCTTTCGTGGACTTTGCCATTGTCGTTCTCCCGTTGAAGGTTGGTTGGTGACAATGGTTCGCTCTGGTCCGTGACGGGATGATTGCCAATCGCGGCGATCTCTGATACAAATTTGTTTGTGTTTCAACAAACAGGATGGTGCCATGCGTCGAAAGAAGATTCTCCTTCAGTGGATCGGTCATTCCGATTTGCGTGCGTTGGCCGCGAACAGTTCGCAGTCGCGGTGCGAGAAACTCATGTCCACGCTTGGCGGTAAGCTGCCTGAAAAGTCTGATCTTGGACCGACCAAGACTCTCGTCGAGACTCAGGACTTCGACGAAATCCGGTTGCTGACGAACTACTCGCACGAGTTCAACGGTTGGTTCGCGAAGTGGCTAGGAGAGAAGCCGCAGCTTCGTGAAGTCGAACTCGCAAAGCCCACCGACTACGCCTCCATCTTTGAAATCGCCAATCGCGAATTAGAATCGATCAAGTCATCCAAAACATGGGCTAATACGGACCTGTGTCTTCACCTGAGTCCCGGCACTCCCGCAATGGCTGCTGTCTGGTTGCTGCTGGGGAAAACTAGGTTCCCGGCGACGTTCTATGAAACCTATGGCGGCAACTCGTGGATCACCGATGTTCCATTTGATTTGATTGATGTCATACCGGAGGTTCTTCGCGATCCTGATGCTCATCTTCAGCATCTTGCAGCACAGGCACCGGCTGAAATTGAAGGCTTCGAAGACATCGCTGGTGAGAGTCGAGCAATTCGCGATGCCGTTGGGCGTGCCAAGCGTGCTGCCATACGAAACGTGTCGGTCCTGCTGGTCGGCGAAAGCGGCACTGGCAAGGAAATGTTCGCCCAAGCAATTCATAAAGCGAGCAACAGACGCCACAAACCGATGAGGTCCGTCAACTGTGCCGCACTCGCAAAATCGCTGCTCGAATCGGAACTGTTTGGTCACACTAAAGGGGCGTTCACAGGTGCCGATGCCGAGCGAAAGGGGCTCTTTGAAGTAGCCGATGGTGGAACAGTCTTCTTGGACGAGATCGGAGAATGCGATCTGGAGACTCAGGCCAAGCTGCTCCGCGTCCTCCAGCCGGTCACCGGCGAGGGACCGTCCGTTCGATACATTCAGCGACTAGGCGACGACAAGGATCGCAGAGTCGATGTAAGAATCATCGCCGCGACGAACAAAGACCTGTTCGCCGCGATCCGCAAAGGTGAGTTCCGAGAGGACCTGTACTACCGATTGGCGGGGATCTCGATCAGCCTGCCTCCGCTTCGGGATCGGAAGACCGACATTCCCAAGATCGCCGAACGGTTCTTGGGTCTCTTGAACGCTCAATTCGAAGCCGATCAGCCCGGCTACGAGCACAAATCCCTTTCTGCCTCCGCAATTTCGTTTGTGAAAACGCAGCTTTGGCAGGGGAATGTTCGGCAGCTCTATAACGCCTTGATGCAGGCAGCAGTACTCACGGACGGAAAAATAATTGGTCGGAAAGAAGTGGCCGCTTCCATCGCGGAAATGCCGAATTCGAGCAATCAACTTTCGGTGGCTTTGGTTCGTCCGCTCGGCGATGAATTCGACCTTGAAGAGCACCTTAACGACATACGCCGCCAATACTTGCGACGGGCGATGGAGGAGTCCGGGGGCGTGAAAGCCAAGGCCGCTCGGCTGTTGGGAATGAAGAACTACCAGACGTTGGACGCCCAGCTCAAACGCCTCGGTATCACAGGTAACTGGAGCACTGAGTCATGAATAATCTGATGCACCGCCGACCGATTGGCACGCCCCGTGCCTTATGGGTCCGGCATGAATACGGGACGTGACCTACTCATGAAATCACTCAACTTCGAGTTCCTTCGACCGAAGTGGCCAGAGCTGTCAGGGCTTGGTGGCTTTGCGGAAGCGTACGCACATCCCGACCCTGTTGGCTCGATCTCGAAGCTGCGAGTCTTCTGCGAACAGATCGTTGAATGGATTCACCATCACGAACGACTTCCTAAACCATATCGAGCGAATCTCAACGATCTTCTGCACAACCAACCGTTCAAAGACGTTGTCCCAGAAGTCGTACTCTCCAAGCTCCATGCTCTTCGCATGGAAGGCAACAACGCGGCTCATGGAAACAAAGGCGATACCACGACCGCATTGCGGTTGACGCGTGAAGCTTACAACGTGGCCCGTTGGCTCCACGTCAACTACGCGGGTGGCAATGCCACCGACTGCTCTGAATACGCGGAACCTCCTGAAGGTGGAGTTGAGGGATTTAAGCAACGGCGTGAAAAGCGGGCCATTCTGGAACGCGTGGCGGCTCAAGAAGCTCAAATGCAGAAGCTTCTCGCCGATCTCGAAAAGGAAAGGTCGCGTGCTGAACAAGCGGTTGCCACCGCTGAGGAACGACAGGCCGCGTTGGAAGCTGCGTTGCAGTCCACCGCGAAGCTGCAATCCATCGACCCGATGGCGTTCAGTGAAGAAGAGACTCGCAATTACCTGATTGACCAGATGCTCGCCGACGAGGGGTGGAACGTTGCCAAAGGCATCACCGACACTGAAGAGGTAAAAAAAGAGTACCCGGTGACTGGTCAGCCCACGCCATCCGGTGAAGGTGCAGCTGACTACGTGTTGATGGACAATAACGGCAAGCCGCTGGCGGTCCTCGAAGCGAAGCGTACCAGCAAGAATGCTACAGAAGGTCGGAAGCAAGCCGAACTCTACGCCGACGCTCTGGAAAAGAAGCACGGCCAACGTCCTGTGATTTTCTACACCAACGGGTACGACTTGTGGATTTGGAACGACGCTGCCGGGGAACCACCGCGAAAGATCTACGGATTTTATTCCAAAGACAGCCTTCAGCACATGCACTTCCAACGCGGTGCCAAGAAGCCAGTCAGTGAAGTGTCGGCAAATCCCGACATCGCCGGTCGCATGTACCAGATCGAAGCGGTCCGCCGTGTGGTTGAGCAGTTCGCGGAAAAGAAACGCAAGGCACTGATCGTTCAGGCCACCGGCACCGGTAAGACTCGTGTCGCGATCTCGCTTTGTGACGCGATGGTCAAAGCGAATTGGGCGAAACGAATCTTGTTTCTCTGTGACCGTCGCGAATTACGTCGGCAGGCGAACAACGCATTCAACGAGTTCCTGCCGTCACTTCCGAGAACATACGTCACGGGGGCCACGGCAGGTAACACGAAGGATCGGATCTTTCTTTCGACCTACCCGGCCATGATGAAGATCTACGAGTCATTTGATACAGGCTACTTCGATCTGATCATCGCCGACGAATCACACCGCAGTCTCTACAACCGGTATCGACAACTGTTTGAGTATTTCGACTGCTACCAGCTTGGCCTCACCGCCACGCCCGTCGATTTCGTTGCACGAAACACCTTCAAGATCTTTGAGTGCGATGAAGGAGATCCCACTTCAAACTACGACTACCCAACAGCGGTTGCACAGAAGCACCTTGTTCCGTTCGAAGTCGATACACATACAACGCCGTTCCTGCGATCCGGCATTAAGTACTCCAAGATGACGGAAGAGCAACGTCGTCAGTTGGAGGAAGACGAAGTACTGCCACAGGCGATTGAGTTTGAACAGGGGGCCGTGGACAAGGTCGTCTACAACAAGGACACAAATCGCCACATCCTTAGGAATCTGATGGATCACGGTATCCGTGTCGGCAGTCGCATCGGCAAGACGATCATCTTTGCACGGAGCATCAAACACGCTCGCCTCATGGAGGAACTGTTCAATGAAATGTACCCGCAGTACGGCGGCAAATTCTGTCAAACGGTCGTCAGTGATGATCCTCGTGCCGAGTCGATGATCGATGACTTCAAAGGCGACGGCACCAATCCCGAACTGACCATCGCGATCTCCGTGGACATGCTCGATACCGGCGTGGACGTGCCTGAGTGCGTCAATCTCGTGTTCGCCAAGCCTGTCTATTCTTACGTGAAGTTCTGGCAAATGATCGGGCGTGGCACCCGGTTGTGCCCTGATCTGTTCGGTCCGGACATCGACAAATCGCACTTCCAGATTTTCGACCATTGGGGGAACTTCGAACGCTTTGAGCAGGACTACAAGATGGCCGAACCGACTCGGCAGAAGTCACTTTGCGAACGAGTCTTTGAAGCCCGGATGAAATTGGCCGAAGCTGCGTTGGAGAAGCAGCACAATGCCGGGTTCGAGATTGCCGCGAGCTTGATCAGCAAGCAGATCGCCGATCTCCCAAAGGGCAGTATCCCCGTTAAGGAAAAATGGCCGCAGGTGCAATCCGTCTCGTCTGAAGAAACGGTTCGCCAGTTTGACGCGGCTACCAAGGCCACGCTGCAACAGAACATCGCTCCGCTCATGCAATGGGTGGACATCGCAAAATTCGAGGAAGCCTACAAGTTCGACCGGCTCATCGCCCAACTTCAGGCGGAACTCATTCGCGGTAGCAACAAGTTCGCCGATCTCCGCGATGCTGTCGTCAATCTGGTCAGCAGTTTGCGAATCAACCTGTCTCAGGTGAAGTTGAAGCTGCCCGTTATCGAACGCGTCAAGAGCGAAGAGTTCTGGGATGAGGTCACCGTTGGTGATCTCGAAGAAATCCGCGACCAGCTTCGCGGCGTTATCCAATTCCGTCGTAAGGACGAAGTCGTCAAGCTCGATCCGATCATCATCGACGTGAAGGAAGACGAAGCGGACATCGAACGCAAAAAGCATAAGGTCCGTTTGGACAAACTCGACGATCTGGACATGGTCGCGTACCGAAATCGCGTCAACAACGTCTTGCAAGCCATCATCGACCAGAACGACACGCTGCGAAAGATTCGACTTGGCGAACCCGTCACAGAGAATGATCTCGAAGACCTCTGCTCACTGGTCCTGACTCAGGAACCGGGTCTCGACCTGCACGACCTAATGGACTACTTCAAGCAGGCCGAATCGCTCGATCAGGCCATTCGAGAAATCATCGGAATGGACGCCGACGCGGTTCGTGAGCGGTTTACAAAATTTGTACAGACTCATCCGAACCTCGCTTCCCATCAGATCAAGTTCTTGGACTTGCTCCAGAACCACATCGCGAAATTCGGCTCCATTAAGACGGACGATCTTTACGAACCGCCTTTCACCACGCTGCATAGCGACAGCTTAGATGGACTGTTTGAGCAGTCCTTGGCGGATGAGCTGTTTGAAATCATTGGCTCATTTCAAGCCAACTCCGACTAATCAACCTTCAAATCCCAAGGACGAGGTTCAATGCAAACCGCAGACACAACTTCCGACGTGGGGATCAACAATAATCAGGCAGGACGACTGAAAATGATAACTGGTCAACTGAAGAGTCAGATCAATAAACTCTGGGAGGAATTCTGGACGGGCGGCATCACCAATCCGCTGACCGTCATCGAACAGATTTCCTTCCTGATGTTTGCCCGTCTGCTCGACATGCGAGAGAGCACCGAAGAGAAGAAATGGTCTCGCAAGAATCCGGGCAAGCCGTTCGCTGGGGTCTACTTTCCACGCGGCAAGCAGCACCTGCGTTGGAGTCACCTGAAGCAGGAAGCCGACGCGGAAAAGGTGCTGAAGATCGTCCGTGACGAGGTCTTCCCTCATTTTCGTGTAATGGGACAGGAGGAAGAAGCTTCGTCGAATGAGGGTCGGAAGAACACCTTCAACCAGTATATGAAGGACGCCACGCTGATGATCAACAAGCCGTCGCTGTTGATGTCGGCCATCAACATGATCGAAGCCCTGCCGCTGACTCAGGGAGACACGAAGGGCGATCTGTACGAGTATCTGCTAGGCAAGCTGACCACGGCTGGGATCAATGGTCAGTTCCGCACGCCCAGACACGTCATCGACCTGATGGTCGACCTGGTCCTCGCAGGGAACGAACAGGAAGCAATCTCGTGGACGGTTGGCGATCCAGCCTGCGGCACGGGCGGCTTTCTGGTGCAGTTCATGGAAGCATTGCGGGAGCACTTCACTTCGCCAGACGGAATCCATGTCGATGAAGAAACGGGCGGCAAGACCTACACCGGTGACCTGATCACGCCACAACAGTGGAAGCACATCAAAAGTGAGATGTTTCATGGCTTTGACTTCGACGTGACCATGCTTCGCATCGCCGCGATGAACATGATGCTGCATGAAATCGACACGCCCGACATCAATTATCAGGACACACTCAGCACCAACTTCACCGACCGCAAGGAAACTCGCCGCTGGGCGGAAGATGCCTTTGACCTCATCCTCGCCAATCCACCATTCAAGGGTTCGCTGGATGAGGAAGATGTCCACAAGACGCTGACTGGCAAGGTCAAGACGAAGAAGACCGAGCTGCTGTTCATCGTGCTGATACTGCGAATGCTCAAACTCGGTGGCCGCTGTGCCGTCATCGTTCCCGATGGCGTCACCTTCGGTTCGTCCAAGGCCCACAAGGAGCTGCGGAAGATGCTTGTTGAAGAGAACCAGCTCGAAGCAGTCATCAAACTTCCGTCTGGTGTGTTCCGTCCCTATGCCGGTGTCAGCACCGCGATACTGCTCTTCACCAAGGGAGGTCAGACCGACAACGTCTTCTTCTTCGACGTGCAGGCAGACGGCAAGACCCTCGACGACAAACGCGACAAAATCGGAGACGATGACGACTGGCAGGACTTGGATGTCTTGCGAGGAGCATGGTCCAAATGGAATGGCGGTGTCGGAAAAAAGCACTTCGAGGATCGCACTGCGAACGCTTTCTTCGCGACAAAGTCAGAGATCGAAGAGAACGCCTTTGACCTCTCGATCAATCGTTACCAAGAAATTGTTCACGAGGAAGAGCAATACGACCCGCCTAACATCATCATCGGACGCTTGAAGGAGCTGGAAGCCGAGATCGCGTCAGATCTTGAAGAGCTGGAGGCGATGCTCGGATGAGAATTCAAGATATATGTGAAGTTGTCCGTGGGAGCAGTCCAAGACCAAAAGGTGATAGCCGATTCTATGGAGGTCCTGTACCAAGATTGATGGTTGCGGATGTCACTCGCGATGGCATGTATGTCACTCCACGAATCGACTCTCTTACAGAAGAGGGAGCGGCTCGTAGTCGTCCGATGAGAGCTGGCGACGTAGTAATTGCTGTAAGTGGTGCTCCCGGTCTTCCCGCAATTCTCACTACGGATGCTTGTATCCATGACGGTTTTGTGGGATTGCGAAACCTCGACTTAGGCCGAGTATTTCCAGCATTTCTCTATCGCTATCTCGACTTCGTGAAGACGCGGAGTGGAAGTGGTGCTGTCGGGGCAATATTTAAGAATTTAACTACTGACCAGATTCGCGACCTCGAAATACCGGTCCTACCGCTGTCGGAGCAGAAGCGGATCGCCGACATCCTCGACAAAGCCGACGCCATCCGCCGTAAGCGGCAAGAGGCGATTGACCAGTTTGGGGCACTTACAGAATCACTATTCCACGAAATGTTCTCGCACAAGTTGTCGTCCGTGCAATGGACCGACCTGAGTGACTACTTGGTTGAACTTCGATACGGAACATCCAATAAGTCCGGTGAGGGTGGATACACGACTCTTCGAATCCCCAATATCGTTCGCGGCATCATCGATCTTACCGACCTAAAAACGGTCGATGCGTCAGACAACGAGCTTGAGAAACTAAAGCTCTTGGAGGGAGACGTTCTCTTCGTTCGAACGAATGGGAATCCCGACTATGTTGGTCGATGTGCGGTCTTCGCCCCATCACAGATGAATGCCGCAGGACTGGATTCTGATGAAATCATTTACGCGTCCTATTTGATTCGTGCTCGTCTTCATCTTGATCGCCTGCGTCCCCTGTTTCTTCAGTCATTACTGCAAACACCAGCAGGTCGACGAAACGTCCGTGAGAAATGCCGTACTTCGGCAGGCCAATACAATATCAACACAAAAGGCATCGGAGCACTGCGAATTCCAGACGTTTCTATTGCAGAGCAGATGGAGTTTGAGAAACGCGTCGAGTCTTTTAGTTCGGTCCTAGCGTCACTTACGACTGCTCACTCGGAAACGGATGACCTCTTCAACTCCCTCGTTCAACTTGCCTTCAAGGGGGAGCTGTAATCAATGTTGCGGAGCTTGCCCAACAATGTCCGAACCCATGTTGACCTCATCTGTTGGTCACTTCGTTCGTCCGACTTCAAATGCAAGTCCACTTTATCCCTCTTTATATCTAGTTTCCTCCGTCTTCTGTGGAAGACGGTGAAGCAGTTGTTCGGTTCCGTATTTGTGAGAAATCGAGAGGAAGGGTCCGTGTCCAATCCAAAAAGCTCGGAGCAAGAGAAACAGAAGAAACGCCCAATCGCAAATCTGCTCCACTTCTCGCCTCAACATTGGGGAGAGGTCGAGCGATTCACGCAGTTCTGGACGACCACCTACACGTTCGACCGAATGACGCAGAAGCGGCTTCGGGGAATTGCCGGACACTTCAGTAAAGCGGGTTACCTCTTCCAGCTCGCTAAGCGACTCGCCCCGAATCTTGATCTCGATGCCAAGCAACTGGAAGAGAGTGGATATTCTCCTGCCCATAATTCGAAGGAACTAGCGGCGGTCATTGAGTCGGTGTTCTGCGAACAATACTCGGCGATTGACTGCTGTCGCTTCGTCCTCTTTAAGGTCTTCCCTGACCACAAAGGAATCAAAGATTCAACACGGAAGACGTTCCAGAAAGCATTTGAAGGTGAAATTGATCAGAGGGTGCCAGTAGCAATTCGCGATGCTATAGCAAACACGAAAGAGTGGTATTTCGAGTTACTGAGGCTTCGAGATGAACTAACGCACTCGAACGTGGGTTCCTGCCACCGTGACGACAAGACCGGAAATGTGATGTATATGCACGATGGTTTAGGAACACCCGGCAAGAGCTTGGTTATAGAAGACGTGTTCGCTGCTTTGAAGACCTATTTCGACAAGATCAACGACCTTCTCGGACTTGTATTTCGCGAACTCAACCGCATGTTGGACGATAAGCCCGTGGAGTTGATGTGCGGGATTTTTGGTGGTCGCTGTTACCAGCGAGTCGTTCGTCCGAGTGAGGCAATTGACATAAACGGCGGCGTGTGCAAGTCGTATCAGTGGTTCGACCTAGAGGAACATCCCGATTGCCCGTTGAAGGATGGCTGCCAAGCGTATGCACGAGCCAAAGGAGAGCAACTCGCAGATGGATGAGCCACGGTTTCAGATACTTTCGCTAGATGGAGGCGGGATCAAAGGCATCTTCTCGGCAGCCGTACTATCGGCCATTGAGGAGGACTTGAACATCAACGTCGTCGATCATTTTGACTTGCTCACCGGTACATCCACTGGCGGCATTATTGCTTTGGGTCTCGGTATCGGAATGCGACCGCGTGAAATCGTCGAATTCTACCTTTCGAAGGGACCGGCGATTTTCAGCAAGATGTGGGGCCTCCGCTGGTTGCAACATTGGATTCGTCGCAAGTTCTCCCAGACGCCGCTCAAACAGGCGTTAGAGTCATGCTTCAAGGACAAACTCCTTGGTGACTGCACAAAGCGGATTGTTATTCCGTCATACAATGTGGGTGACGATGATGTTTATCTCTTCCGTACTCCCCACCACGAGCGACTTCGACGCGACCTAAAAGTCCCGCTGTGGAAGATCGCGTTGGCCACCAGTGCAGCTCCGACTTTCTTCCCAAGTTGCAGGCATATTGACCGTTTACGGCTGATTGACGGCGGTGTGTGGGCGAACAATCCATCGATGGTAGGCGTGGTTGAAGCATACGGAACGCTCGGCGTCCCGATGAATGCGATCAAAGTTTTCAGCATTGGCACAACGGATGCTTTAGCCAGTCGCAAGACCCGATTGGATTGGGGAGGGAAGCTTCCTTGGGTGACCGGCAACGATGCCGTTGACATCATCATGCGAGGGCAGAGTATCGGCGTGAACAACCAGACGACGTTCCTGTTGGGGCAAGACAATGTCGTTCGCTGGGACCCAAAAGTCGCGGCCAGCGAATTCTCGCTGGATGGAATTCACAAGGCTGATGCTTTGATCGCAAAAGCCGCCCATTACAGCCGCATCCACATTCCTCGGTTCAAGGACATCTTCGTCGATCACATTGCGGCGAAGTACGAACCCATCAAGTCATAGCAACCGTTAAAGGAAGCATACATGCATATGGTAATGAAGGAAGAACTCAGCGATTTCTTACGGGCTGTCGCCGATGATCTCGACATTCCTGGGCATCTGTATGAAGATGCCGTAGTCAAGTACACCGATGTCGGAGAGTGGCTTGCTCAGGAAGATTCTGAACTGGCACAGTTCGACCCCGATATTTTTCCGCAAGGGTCGTTCCGTCTCGGAACCATGGTCAGGCCGATCAACGATTCCGAAGAGTACGACATCGACCTCGTGTGCCACTTGAAGATCAGAAAGGAGAACACGACTCAAAAGGAGTTGAAGGATCGCGTTGGCAAACGGCTCAAGGCACGAGACGACATCAAGGAGATTCTGATCGAATCACGGCGATGCTGGGTGCTCGACTACCCTGAGCCATTCCACATGGATGTGCTGCCGGTGATTCCCAATGTTGAACAGCCTCCAAACGGAATTCTGTTGACGGACACCGAGTTGCGGCTCTGGCAATTCAGCAACCCTATTGACTACGCCGAATGGTTCAAGGAGCAAATGAAGGTCGTGCTCATGGAGAAACGTGCCGCTTACGCCAAGCGGTATCAGATGAGCATCGAAGAGGTTCCAGAGTATGAAGTCAAAACTCCACTTCAACGAGTTGTTCAGATTTTGAAGCGACACAGGGACATTTACTTCAAAGACGACCTTCAGAACCGACCGATCTCGATCATTATCACGACGCTGGCTGCGAAGGCGTATGCGAATCAGCCTGATCTGTATGAGGCCCTCGTGAGTGTCGCGACACGAATGCACGAGCACATTGAAAAGCGTGACAATGGCGAATGGTGGGTGGAGAATCCGGTCGAAGAGGGCGAGAACTTTGCTCATAAGTGGAATGAGTACCCGGAACGCCGCGAGGCTTTTTTCAACTGGCTGGAAAAGGTTCGCGACGACTTCGTTAGTGCATCTCAGACCGAGTCGTTGACCAAAACCGCAGCGGCATTGTCACCTGCACTTGGACGCAACGTCGTTTCGCGGGCGGCGGCGAGTCTTGGCGTTCCGCAAAGCGGACTGATCACAAAGTCAGCGACAATTTCGACGCCGCAAGTCCCGGCACTGGCAAGCTCATCCCACTGCGTTCCTCCCGTCTGGCCCATAAGTCTTCAGTACCAAGTCAACATAAAGGGTACAGTTCATCCAGGTTCGCCGCGAAGCAAAGCAAAGTGGGCAATGACTCAGCGTCCGGTGCCCAGAAATGTGTGGCTTCGATTCGAGGCAAAGACGAATGTTCCTGAGCCTTACGAAGTGCGTTGGCAGGTCGTAAATACCGGTCAAGACGCCATTGTGGCGAACGGACTTCGCGGGGACGAGTTTGAAGAAAGCAATGGAGCGAACAAACACATTCGATGGGAAGGGACCGAGTACCGTGGCACTCATTGGATCGAAACATTCATCATTCGTCACGGAGTATGCGTGGCCCGATCTCAGCCCTTCAAGGTCCGAATTCGCGGATGATTGGACGAAATCATGATTACCGGCATCACAATTGAGAACTTCAAGGGCATTCGCGACCGCGTGAAGCTCGACTTTCGCCCCATCACCCTCCTGTTCGGTGCTAACAGTGCTGGTAAGAGCACGATCCTGCACGCGTTGCACTACGCCCGCGAAGTCTTCGAGCGGCACAACCTCGACGCAGATCAGACAATTGCCGGTGGCGACTACGTCGATCTGGGTGGGTTCCGAAACTTTGTCAACGGGCACAACGACAGTGCCACTATTACCTTGGGTTTTGAAGTAGAACTGAGCGACTACAGCAACGCTTGGTTCGAGCCCTTGCAGGCTGTGAGCGAGGCTTTGCAGTTTGATCGATTCTCGGATGGTTTTCTGGACAACTTCGCATACTTCGATTCTGTCGAGGTCATGGTTGACATCTCGTGGAGCCAACTTCGATCAGGGGCCTACGTGTCGTCAGTAGCAATTATAAATGACGGTGAAGAAGTCGGAAGGATCAAGACCGATAGTGACGGACGACGAGTAACCCTGTCGTTCAACTCAGAACATCCAAGCTTTGGTTCGTTGGAAGGATGGGCAAGTAACGACAGTGATTTTGAGGACGTGAAGGAAGTCCACGAAGACGCGGGACAAAGTTGCGTGAGCAAATGCGTGGAGTTTTTGGACGTGTTGTTCGAGAACGACGCGAATGGCAACTACTTCTTGTCCGATCTTGATGATGCATTACCGATTCAGGACAGATCACTTACATTTGTCCGTCGCGATGCTTCCGAGAAGGATCTTGAGGAGTTGTTTACGGATGCCCTGTTCGCTCGCCGCGTGGCGGAGGACTTGGTGGATGGGCTGAGTCGAGTGTTTCTCTTTCCCTTGCAGGAAATACGTGAGTCAATCACCCGATTTCACTATCTTGGCCCGCTCAGAAAAACGCCACCGAGAAACTATCACCCGCCTCGCTACCCCGACCCCTCCCGCTGGGCTTCTGGATTAGGTGCATGGGATGCACTTCAGAACGGTACTGACCAGTTCGTGGATGCAGTTGCAAGCTGGCTTGGTGATCCTGACAACCTAAATGCCGGGTGCCGCATCGAACGCAGGACGTTCCTTGAACTCGACTATGCCGACCCGATAGTGAGAGCTTTGATGGCTCGTCGAGCCTTTGACGACATCGACGAGCATGTCGGATCGCAATTGGCCAGTGCTCCCACGTCATCACGTGTGGTCATCGTTCCAGACAAAGCAGACATCGAACTTCGACCACACGATGTCGGCATCGGCATCTCGCAGGTCGTGCCGGTGATTGTCACGGCGTTGGACGGTAGCGAGCGGCTGCTCGCGATTGAACAGCCAGAACTTCACATCCATCCTCGACTTCAAGCTGAGATCGCGGACTTGTTCATCGAAGCGATTCACAACAACAAGCACCGCTTCATTATCGAAACGCACAGCGAGCATCTGATCCTTCGGCTTCTTCGTCGAATTCGAGAGACGGAAGTCAACAAAGCTCCCGCCGACCGCACACTTCGAACTGACGACTTGGCGATCTACTACCTGAAACAGGAAGACGGCTCTTCGCGTGCTCTGGAAATCCAAGTCGATGTCAAAGGTGAGTTCATCCAACCGTGGCCGGACGACTTCTTCGAGATTGATTTCTTCGAGAGGTTCCCCGATGCTCGCTGAGTTTTTACTGACTCCTGACGCAATAGCTGACGCATATGGCGGTGATGGAATTGATGCCGTCCGCGAATTGACTGGTTGCATCTTTCCATCAAGGGCGACTCCGCTTGCACTCGTATGCAAGTTGGGCGACGAATGGGAAAAAGCAACCAGCATGAAGATTGCACGTATCGCCAATGTGAACCACCGTCAGGCTGCGATGGATCTATTCAAACGACTTATGTCTTCTCATCTTTACGTATCAAGGCCAATGGTATCGGCGGGAATCAAGAATGAGAACGACTGGATCGCGGCTGGCGTAGTGTCAAACCGTCAGGCTCCGATGAACAAGATCGTTGTATCAGATCAAGCGACGGCACCAGAAAGTGTTGGCACGTCGATCAGAGACTTTGTTTCGGATTTGTTTTGGGAAGACCATCCTAACCCTCGAATGGTAGGGAGAGAGGTTTTATCGCAGGAGCAGATACTGACGGCGATCTGTACGCACTCGGATTGGTTGCTGATGCGGTTACCTCAGATTCGAGGCGGTAGCGATGATGAAATCGTGACCGTCAAGCAGATCATACGAATGTCAAATGATTTACCGGTGGGATTCCGCAAGTCGGTTATCGACCTGCATGTTTGTAAGCAGCGAAATATCCCGGAACAGAACTTAATTCGGGGGATCGCAAGTGAACTCGAATCACTCGTACGAAAAGGTGTGAAGATTCAGTTGTCGATTTGGCCCGAAAGGCACTTTGTGAATCGGGAATTGCTTGGCGGTGACAACACGAAAACATCACCTGGTACGATTATTCGCAGACCGCTTTGGTTGATCACGATGACTCACGTTGCGGTCGGAAGCCGAGCGGCGGCCAACGCTGGAGATGCAGGTAACACTTGGAGCTTGTTCTCGCGTACAAAGGCCCACGAAAGATACGAGCAAATGAATAAGGAAACACCATTGCGTGTTGAGGTACTTCGATGAGTAATAACGTCTTTCAACCGGGTCAACTTGTCCGACTGAAGTCGCAGCCAGATTCTTGTGGAGCAGTTCTGTCTTCAAATGAATCGGGGCCAGAACTGCAATACATGGTTCTGCTCGACGGTAAGACTCGTACATTTTTCGCTTCGCAGTTGGTTGCGGATGAGCAGCCAGCGGATGTGATCGAGAAACTGTCTGCAGATCAGTGTCGGGCACTGCTGACTGCACGCTATATCAACCATCCTGGAACATCGACCCTCTATTCATTGAATGCGGCTCGCGTGAACTTCGTCGCGTACCAATTTCGTCCAGTGTTGCGTTTTATTCGAGCAGATCGCCCACGTCTCCTGATCGCGGATGGCGTCGGTGTTGGAAAGACCATCGAAGCAGGTTTAATCCTTCGCGAACTACAGGCTCGTCAAGAAATCAACTCAGTTCTGATCATTTGCCCGCGACCACTGATTACAGAAAAAAAATGGCAGAATGAAATGAGACGGTTCGACCAATCGTTCGAACACTTTGATGGGGCGAAGCTGCGTCATTGCATCTCCGAATGCGATCTTGATGGGGAATGGCCTGAAACCCATCGCTATGGCATCATTCCCTACTCCATCCTCAATGAACAATTATTGACGGGATCGCAAAATGGTCGCAAGACAGGTAAAGCTTGTTTGATTGATCTCGATCCAGCTCCTCGGTTTGACCTCGTGATCGTTGATGAAGCACACCGTGTCGCCAACGAGAACCAGGCCCACAGTGTTGTACGTTATTTCTGCGACAACGCCGAGGCAGTAGTGTTCCTGACTGCGACGCCTCTGCAACTCGGCAACAAGGATCTATACAGCCTGCTCAATCTGCTTCGACCAGATGTAGTCATTGACCGTGACAGTTTCCAACATATGTCCGAGCCGAACCCGATGATCAATGCGGCGGCAACTCTTGCTCGACGAGCATCTGAAAACTGGCAATCGGAGGCTCTAACTCAATTGGAACTAGCTCAGGACACCGCATGGGGACAAAACATGCTGAGGTCGAATCCCGATGTGGAATCCGTTAAAGCCAAGCTGAGTGACTCGTCTGTTTCTGACCATGATCGCATCCAGATTCTCAGCCAACTTGAAAATCTGAACACTTTCTCCGGCATCATTAACCGAACTCGCCGTCGTGATATTGGTGCGTTTACGGTGCGACGTTCGGAAACAGTCGAAATTGAGTTCACACCGCAACAACGGCAGTTGCACGATGCACTTCTGAAGGTACAGGCAGACATCTTCATGGAGTTACATGGGTCATTGCATGTGAAGTTTATGATGACAACTATTCGGCGGCAGGCTGCTAGTTGCCTTTTCGGCTTGGCTCCGTTCATCGAAGATATTCTTTCACGATATGTCAGCGAAGAAGAATTATCTGAAGTTGACCTAGATGACTTGGATACTGATCCAGATGAACTGGAGACGATTGCTGAGAAGGTCAAGGCTGTCGTCGCGATGGCGAAAACTCTCGACTCTGTCGATCCAAAGTTGGAAGCGGTCGTGTCACTCGTTGAGCAGAAGCAGAACTCAAAGAAGCATGAGAATCATCGTGTGATGCTTTTCAGTTCGTTTCGCCACACCCTTCGATATGTTCATGATGGACTATTGAAGGCAGGCATTCGGGCGGGATTGGTGCATGGTGGTGTTCCCGATGAAGAACGAACTGTCCTACGCGAACGATTCGAGAGAAAAAAAGATGATCCGCAAGCACTCGATGTTTTGCTCTTCTCGGAGGTTGGTTGCGAAGGACTCGACTATCAGTTCTGTGATTGCATGATCAACTACGATCTTCCTTGGAATCCGATGCGAGTTGAACAGCGAATTGGTCGTATCGACCGCAACGGCCAAAAGAGCGAGTTCGTCAGCATATACAACTTGATTACGCCAGACACCGTTGACGCCGATATTTACGAGCGTTGTCTAATGCGAATAGGCGTGTTCGAGGAAGCCCTTGGCGAGAGTGAGGAGATTCTAGGACGCATCACTCGTGACATCCAGCAGATCGCAATCAATCCAAACTTATCTGACGAAGAACGAAGAGAGCAGCTACAACAGCTTGCGGACAATGAAATCCGCCAACTCCAAGAAGACGAGAAGTTTGAGAGACAACAGTCCGAATTGTTCGGAATTGACCTGCCATCGCAACAGCGTTTTGCGGAAGAGGTCGAAAACGCATCCAGTTATTGGCTGGAACCGAATGCGATGAACAACCTGCTTGAGAAGTACCTCAAGTCACTGGACGGAACGGCTGCCATTCTTGGCGATAGCCCGTTGAAGACACTTCGCACCAATCAAGAGATTCGAAGCCAACTCCTGCGGGATTCGCGTGAGCTATCGGGTAAGAACAGCACCGGCCAGCGGGAATGGGAACGCTGGCTCAAGGGAAGCGATCCGCACTTGCCTATCACATTTGACGGCCAGTGTGCCAACGACAATCGCAACGCACAGCTACTGACTCCCGTGCATCCATTGATTCGGCAGGCAGCCAACGCCTTGGACTCGGTCGGCAACGTCGAAGTTCACTTGTGCGTGTCCGATGCCGAACTCCCGGAAGGCATCCATCCTTTTGCGGTGTTTCAGTGGGAGTTGATCGGCCTGCGGCGTGACTTGGACATCCGAACGATTGCGAAAGAAGATTCCATAAATGCAAAGCTGCTCGACCTTCTTCAGAAGGCGGCAGACTGCCAGGCGGCGGCAGAACGAAGCGTATCGGCGGCAGACATCGACGAACTCGAATCCCGCCACTATGAGTTGTGGAAGGAAGCTCTGAGCGGCTACCGAAAGCGAATCTTGGATCTGGCCAGATTCAAAGAAGAGAGCCTGAACGCCAGTCACAAGGGACGGATAGCAATGCTTGAGGACCGCCTGGCATCTTCGACAGAGGAAAAGATTCGTCGGATGAGGCAGGCTGAGATTGACCGAGCCGTCCGCGAGTACAACGAACGATTGGCGGAACTGCGAAGGAGTTCAGAACAGGCCGACATCACTACGGAACGAATCATGGTTGGAACCATTGAAATCGTTCGGGGGTAGATACATGCGAATTGACTACGAAGCAATCTCAAAGAAAAACGAACTTGAGCTTGGCACAAAACTCAAGTCTCGTCGCACACAGATTTCCCTATACGCAGACCCGACCCACTTTGTTTACGAGCTGTTGCAAAATGCCGACGACCACGGTGCCACACATATCACATTTCGCCTGACACCTGATCGGCTAGTTGTCGAGCACAATGGAACCGAGCGATTCGCCGAAAAGCACGTCGCCGCAATTTCCTCTTTTGAAGACAGCACAAGCGAAGACGAACTACTCAAGACCGGAAAGTTTGGCCTTGGCTTCAAGAGCGTATTTGCATTCACAGCAACGCCGCGTGTGTTCTGCGGTGATGCCAATTTTGAAATCCACGATCTATACCGCCTTCGCAGTATGGCCAAACCAGAAGACCTCGACATCACGCTGACGAGATTCGAGTTGCCATTCAATCATCTTGAAGTACAGCCAGAATTCATTTTCGAAGAGCATATGAAGTCGCCGGAAACAGCGATTGAAATCATTCACGGGAAATTTGAAGCTCTTGAAGACATCACCTTGCTGTTTACGCGTAACCTGACGTCGATCTCCGTGACAGTTGAGGACGCAAGGTATAGCTGGAAACGAACTCCAAATCGTGATGGCACGGTTACAATCAAATCTCCGAACGCAACGGCGGCTTTTCGTCTTCGAGAAAGGCCCATTGAGTGGCAGGGTAAGAGGCATCGCCCGGTCCAGATCGCGATACGCTTGGACGAAAACGGATCGCCCATCCCTTCCGAAGAGCACCTTGTTGTTACGTTTCCAACTTCTATCTCCACGGGCATGGGAATCATCCTCAATGGCCCTTACCGAACCACACCCGCGAGAGAAACCGTTGGCGAAGGCGACGACTTCAATGAGTTCCTTGTCGAACAATCCGCCGATTTACTAGCCGAAATGATCCGTGAGGAGCGGAACGCTAAGCGTTTAACACTAAAGTTCCTTGAGATACTGCCAATCGACAGTAGCCGTGCAGATTGCCCCGACTTTTTCAGCCCGATTCACACTAGGATTCGAAAACTGCTTGTCGAGGAACCTGTACTACCCACTGCGAAGGGAAAATATGTTGCCGGAGAGCATGCTCGAATTGCTCGCGGTCAGTATCTTGCAGACCTCATTAGCGATGACCAGCTAACGGCCCTTTATGACTCACCGCAGGCTCTTCACTGGCTTTCAAAAGACGTCACTGAAACCAATACGCCGAGTCTGTACCGAGCACTGGCGGGTAGTGGGCGTAACATTTACCAACGTGTAACAGACGGACTTGTAGAAGGCATAGTAATTCGGCCTGAAGTCCTGTTCGCAAAGATCACGACCGAGTTTATTGGCAGTCAGCCACCGCGTTGGCTGTGCAAGCTCTACGCGGCCTTGCACAAGCACGCGTCTTCGGATGCCAAGACCGCAGCTGCTCTTCGGCCAATCGTTCGACTCAGCACTCGCAAGCACGTACCACTGCTTACGAACGGTCGTCCATCTGCGTACCTTCCATCGAAAGCAGCAACAAAATACGAGACTGTCGAACCGAAGGTCTTGAAGTCGCCGGATGCAAGAGCCTACTTCACTTCCAGCGGTTATCGCCAACCCGATCTATCAGCCGAAGTGTTTGAAAAGGTACTTCCTCGTTATCGCAAGGGTGACCCTGGAGTGCTTTTCAAAACGCACTTGCTGCACCTGCGAAAAATCCTGAAGGTCTCCAAGGATGCAAAAGTCGCCGCCCATCTTCTTCAGCAGCTTCGATCAATGAAGATTGTGTACTGCTTCAATGCCCATACAAAGGAAGAGCGATACTGCCAGGCTAGTGACGTGTACGTGTGGGACCAAGGACTGGAGAGCTATTTCTCAGGGAACCCCGACGCTTGGTTTGTTTCTCGCGAGTACGGCAAGGGTGCCGATGGTGGCAGCGTTCTTGAGCTGTTTCGGAATCTTGGAGTAATGTCGGAAGTTCCGCGAGAACTTTGTGGAACTGGCAGTTACTCCAGGCATTGGCATGGTCACCATGAACGCGGAATAGCCGGATTTCACCCTCATTGGAATCTCGATGGACTTGACTTTGCAACAGAGAATCCCTCGCTAAATGCTTCCGCGTTCATTTGGAACTACCTGCTACCGCGTTTCGAGAACCGAATTTGCGGAAAGGTGCAGTCATCGACCCGTCAGGATTTTCCTGCTCATTACACGACTGAGCAGTACAAGGTTTCTCCGGGCGGTGTGATTCTTCGCGAACGTGCCTGGGTCCCTGACGCTGCCGGGGAGTTTCGGACTGGCAAAGAGATCGGCACGCTCGACTTGCTTCATGATTCACTCGAAAAAGACCAAGACATTCTCGCACTACTTGACGAAGGGGCGTCATCGAAGAAGACCGAAGCTGCCAAGGCTCTAGGTATCAGCCTTGCCGATGCGGCGTTCATCAATGAGTTCAAAGACGAGTATCTCAAATGGAAGGCAGAATTGGCAACTGTTCGCGTGCCAAGTTCGGATAATGAAGATCGGTTCATTGATTGGCTCGCCGCTCAGTCTGGAGCAACTGATCGACGCAAGCGAAAGATTCTAAAGACATCGACCGACGCTGATCGCCGTCGTTCTGAGTCTCGGCAGCGAATGCAGAGGGTCAATCAAATATCCACAGAGGAAGTGCTGCTATATCTGCGGAGTTACTATTCGCGGGACGACCGTTTTAGATGCCAAATGATGACCGAAGGCGATTCGGATCTCCATGAAATGCCTTTTTGGAACTCGGCAGATCAAATGTATTCGGGAAAAGAGGAACTCTTCAACAGGCAAATGGCTCAACTGCTTCCAGACGCTCTACCCGAATCTAAGGAATTGAATTTGTTCTTGTGCCCGAATTGTGCGGCAATTTACACCAAGTTCATCGCCGTGAAGCCAGAGCAGCAGCTGCGACTGTTTGAATGGGTGCGTTTCAATGCGTTTGAGACTACGTTTAGCCTCGATTGCTCATTGCCTGGAAAGCAGTCAAACAGAATTCTCCACTTCCACCCAAAGCACCTTGACGACATTCGTTCGGTCGATGGCGTCTTCGACACGTCTGGTGCATCTGACTCAGAGGAGGAAGTGTAATGCTCAAGGCAATTGAACTCGAAAACTTCAAGGCGTTCGGAGAACGAAATCGCATTGAACTCGCCCCCATCACGCTAATCTTCGGCGAGAACAGTGCCGGAAAGAGTTCAATTCTTCAGGCATTGAATCTCCTCAAACAAACGAGAGAGAGTCGTGACAAGGGAGCCTTGATCCTTCCCCGCACTGACGGAGGTATCGTTGATCTCGGTGGTTTTCGGGAAATGGTGTTTGATCACGATTTGAGCCGCGATGTCTCGATTCGTGTTGACTATTCACAGGATCGGTCGGCCCGTGGCCGTCATTCTGTTCCAGTGGAAGCAAACGACTCGGAATATATTGGGTTCGAAGTTGGCTTCAACAGGCGTCCCGAAGACCATGAGGTTCAGCTCAAAGCGATTACGCTCTACTCGTCTGCCGCTTCCGGCAAAGTCGCGGAATTTCAGCCGGTCGAGTTACCGCCCGATCAGTTGCGAAGAATGGCCCGCGACTCGCAAGCGATTCTTCGAGCACATCGCACGCCCCGACTTTCGGAAGTCCGTGCGGCCAAATGCTCTTCATTGACCAGCGACACTGCGTTTTGGTCCGAGATATTTGAACGGACAAAACGAAGAGCCGACAAGATCGCAGAAGAATTGAGACAACTGCAACACGACGGTCAGGAATCCGAACAGCAGGGAACGCTGTTCAAAGAAGTCGATGAAGATCAGCAACAGTGGTTGGCTCAGATTGATGAGGCGATCAGCTTCTACAACTCGGACTTCACCAGTGACGCGTTTATCGAACGAATGAAGCGTGCCGAACTTGAGACTGTAATCGCATTGGACGGGTTTGTCCCGCTTCCCATCAGGCAAAGAGAGTCGGGTGGTCTACCTGAATTGGAGACATTTCGACGATATGGTCCCACTCGAATTCGGATGCGGGATCTTACGCTCGACCTAATGGCGTTCGCCGTGGATTGCGGAAGAAAGCTGGATACGGCCCTTGAGAACATTTATCCGATGGGGCCGTTCAGGCAACCTCCAGAACGCTGGTATCTTTTCACTGGAACCAGTCCCAAGGACGTTGGATATCGTGGCGATCTGCTACCGGATCTTCTGTTTCGACGCCCTGAGATCGTGGAAGAAGCGAACCACTGGCTCGACAAGCTCGAAATCGGATACCACATCAAGGTCCAGTCGGTCGGCGATCCATCCCGCGATCTTTTCGAAGTGCGTCTACTGGACCGGAGAAGAGGCGGCGATGTTGACGTTGCCCTGACGGACGTTGGTTTCGGGATCAGCCAGATCCTACCCCTCATTGTTCAAAGCCTGGCTGGCGAGCGGCAGATCATCACTATCGAACAGCCAGAAGTACATATTCATCCACGATTGCAGGCGGACCTTGGTGACTTGCTCGCGGCGACCGTGCAAGACCCGCGTAATCACCAATTCGTTGTCGAGACCCACAGCGAGCATTTGGTGCTTCGGATGCAACGGCTCATTCGAAGCGGACAATTGACACCCGACGACGTGTCGATTCTCTACGTTCGTCGCGGTACGAATGGCTCGCAGGTCGAGAGATTGCGACTGGATGAGGACGGAGACTTTATCGACGATTGGCCCGGTGGCTTTTTTCCTGAACGACTCCGAGAATTAACGTGAGGGCGGGCAATGATTGTCAGTGCAGTCGCTGATCCGTCTGCCTTCGGGCCGCAAGGGATTTCTGACGAGCTATCGAAACGTGAAACCATCGCTTTCCTCCAAGGAATTATCGAAAGTGGGGTTCTGCTTGATGATCCAACGCGAGAGTTGCTGCGTGAAGCACTCCGCGAAGTGTCGCAATTGACGACGAAAATGGGGCAACGAATCCAGCTGTTGCTGCTAGAAATACAAAAACAGCACAAGAAGTTCGTCGTCAGTTGCGACCGCACACGATGGCAGCAACTTGGTCCCACGACGATACCGCAAAAATGCTCGGTGTTGGCTACAACTCTCAAAGCAGACGTGGTCGTCACTCAATCCACGCATCTTGCACCCATTCAGGCAGAGGTTGGCACTGGAGTTGAAGTCATCCTGATAGAGGACGCCAGCGAAAGTTCATTTGAGGCCACGCGACGGAAGCTGCTCCAGTTTGAGAAACCGCTGGACGAGCTTGGACAAGCCGAGATCGAAGAGTTTGTTGGGCGAGCCGTGAAATACACTTCAACGATACGCGTCTTCGATTATCGAATGATCGGATCGGTAAAGCGAACGGCGAAGTACGTCGCTGGCATCCTGTTCTTCGTATCAATTTGGGAGAAATGGTGCGTTGTCGGACAAGCCAGTTCCCGTGTTGTTGAGCTTTACACAGTCGGGAATACAACCACGCAAGGCGGCTTTCTGAACGGGGTTGAAGCGGATTCTCGATTGGCTTCGCACATCCAAACACCGCTGAGTTCTGCAATTGCCGCGACCGTGACTCGGTTCGTAAAGGATGATCGAGAGGGAATCTTTCACGCACGGGGATTCGAAGCTCGACAACGAGCCTTCACCATCGATCCTGGATTCGATGCTGTCGGCGTTGGTGGAGCCATTCGCCGCTGCCTCCTCAAGGCCGATTTGGCGGCTGTAAGCCACTTCGCGGATTGTCGCAAGCTCAAGGACTTGCCTTGAATGTTGCTGCCCACAACAACGGCGAATGTTGAGCAACAAACGAATTTGTTGCCAGCGAAGCCCGCTCAATGCAAGCCATATTCGCAAATGGCTATATTGCAAAGCCTTGCGTTGAAGTCACATGATTCTTGGTACGTTGGCACACCCCTTGCTTTAGTCCTATGCAACAACCGATCAACTCATTTTGCGTAGGAAAAAGCTATGACCAACAGTGCCGTCGCCAACGAAGTCGTTTCCAGCCTCGACCTCAACCTGGTTATCACCGACCGAAATGTGTTGGGGTATCTCGCTCAATTCCCGGATGAAGAAACGCAGATCGACAAGGTGTTGGAAGCCCTGAAGGTCGGCGTGATCGCCATCCAGTCTGCCAGCCCCACTCTCGACACGACGGTCGTGCAATCACAGTTTGCGGAAATGGAAACTTCGATGCGGGAGTACGTCGATGCGTTTCAGCGAAGCATCAAGGATGACTTCAAAAAATACTTTGAGGGAGACGACGGCGTTGTCCCTCGCTCCATCGAAGACATTTTCGGCGACAGCGGATCACTGACACGCACCTTCCAGGCGTTCTTTGATCCTGAAGAAGGGCGATTGGGCCGCCTGATGCAATGCCACGTTGGCCCGGAAAGTACGTTTGGCAAATCACTTGATCCCCAAAACAAACAGGGCGTCATCGCGGTGCTCGAAGCCCGTGTCCAGGAACTGGTCGAGGCCAAGTTGGATGATGTGCTGAAGGAGTTTTCGCTCGACGAGAACGGGTCCGCGATGTTTCGATTGCACGGGATGCTTGCCGAGTCTTTCGAAAGGATTAACCGGGCACTCGGTCACAACGACGGCCAGGAGCAGGAAGCAAAGAAAGGCCATGTGAAAGGCATCCGATTTGAGCAGGAGCTATACGATGACTTCTTCGTGCCGCTCTGCAATCAGTGTGATGACGATCCATCCCTCGTCGCTCGCACGCCGGGCAACATCGAGGGCTGCAAGACGGGCGATCTGATGTCAACATTGGGCGAAGCGACCGGGGCACCAGGCGTGAACATTGTCGTGGAGGTTAAGGACCGGGAAGTCAAACTGAAGGACGCACGCACGGAACTTCAGGAAGCAAAAGTCAATCGCAAGGCGGCAGTGGGAATCTACGTCTGGAGCCGTGGAACGGAACCAACGGAAGTCGGCGACTTCCGAAGGATCGGCGACGATTTCTACGTCACTGTTGATCGTGATGACCTCCGTGCCGGGAAGCCGTTGCTCTACTTGGATGCTGCCTACCGCATCGCCCGTGCAATGGCGGTAGCTGCTGTGCGAAAGGAGTCGGCCAGCGAGATCGACTTTTCGCAAATCGAGGACAACATCGAGGCCCTGGGAACCTGGTCCGAGCGAATCGCTGATATGTCCGTCAAGGCTCGCACGATTCAGAAGAGTGGAAAGCTCATCGAGGAATGTGCAACCGATCTGAAGGAGGAACTCGACCGGCGAGTCGCAAATGTCCTGGCTGCGTTGAGGCACAATTAGCAACAATGTTTTGTAGAATACAAGAAACATCGAGGTCGGCGTCAAGATTGAGTCGCAGTAGTTGGCCGGCCGGTTGATCCGTTATTGCCAACTGCTGCAATATCACGGGCTTGCCGTGTGTGCTTTTTGAACTGCGAGAACGAACTATGGATATTCTTGACCTATTGGATAGCGACGAGGCCGCACTGCCTAAGATGCGTGACCCGGCGAAAGATTTCCTCGCGTATCTTCGTGACGACGTGTTTCAGCCGTTTCTTGACGCTTTGGCGAGTCTCGACACAGCAGACGCGATTACCAATTCGGTAATTCATCATCGCGATCTCTGCCCAACCGTTTGCGAAACACTGGTTGCGTCAATTGACACCTACCTAAAGGGATTTCCGCATCTTGCATACGCGAAGGTCGAAGAAGCGATTAGCCTCCTGGGGCCACACTTCACGGCCCTGGGGGCAGTCGGCGACATGCAAAATAATCTGAAATACGCCTACCGGATTCAAGAATCGGATGCCGATTCGCTCGACAGGGGTAGGTTGTTTCACATCCCATTTCAGATGCGAGACAAAGTCAAGACACAGCGGTACAGTATTCCCGGTTTGCCGAGTCTTTATCTTGGCGGTTCGTTCTTCGTATGTTGGGCTGAGTATGGGCGGCCAGAGTTGAAAGACATCCATCTATCTCGGCTTGAGGCGGTTGGCAAACTTCGACTTATCAACTTCGGATACCATCCTCGACGCATGGCCGGACTTGCCGCTACAATTCTTGGCACCGGAAACGATGCGGCGGCACCTTTCGTCGTTGCACAGACCATTGCATGGCCCCTTCTTGCTGCCTGCTCGATCCAAGTGCCTGACCGAACCGTGGCATTTAAGGCTGAATACATCGTCCCTCAGATTGTGCTTCAATGGGTCCGCGTTCAGGAAGAATTCGATGGCATCAGGTATTTCTCTACGCACGTAGATGAGATTCTGAAAGATCCCGTCGGACAGGTGAACTACGTGTTCCCCGTCCAGGAGCCAAAAGAAACTGGCTACTGCGACGTGCTGCGATCCAAGTTCCGCTTGAGCGAACCTTATGCCTGTCGTTCGTTTGGTGATGGTGGACTTATGGATTTTGCCGATTGTCCGAACATAAATTTTGAGATCAAGCGAAATGGTCCCCACGAAGCCGCCCAACATTACACCATGACGGACTTGGGCCAAATTCAGCAGCACGTAGCAACGCTTGGCACTCATCATGTCTGAAGAGACCGACCGCCAGAGCCGCACTCCTCATGAACACCACCACTGCCGAACCTCACCCTGGAAAACGCTCTTGGATTTTCCAGGCCGTTCCACGATACTTCGATCTGACCGAGGCCCTGAAACACATTCGCATCTTCCGTTGGCGAATCGAGCAATTCAAGAACGACATTCGAGCCGGTGACGATGTGTTTCTATGGCTTGCCGGTAGCGAAGGAGGAATGGTCGCTCGCGGCAGGGTCATCACCGATCCGCAGATCATGGAAGATGCACCGGAGGAACTGCCGTTCGTCAAAGAAGAAGACCAGGATGAAGACCGGTTTTTTGCGGCTATCGAAATCGACACGGTGGGAGTGTCTCATCCACGTCGTTGTGCTCAACATGCGTCTCCTTTCGACGTTGCAAATCGAACTCGTACTCCTCGATGGTATCTTCGATGATCTTTATTCGTCGAGCTTGTTCTGACGGACTGTAAACAATGCCATCTTCTTCCCGATCAAAGGCTTCGGCCTGTTGAACGTCTTCAAGAATCCATGTTTTTCGCTGTTCTGGTGATACTTCCTTGCCGTCTCGCACTTCCCAGAAGGCCACGCCAAATCCGAGTTCGCGGAAGATGATTGCGTCAGACTCTTCGACCAACGTGCCATGTCCATTGCGAACCTCCCAAAGCTCGGAGCGGTCTTCCTCATATGACCCACCAACCTGAACGACAAGGGTGGGAAATTCTACACTGATTGCTTGTGCTAAGTGCAATCCAGCAAGATCCTTCCCCTCTCCTTCAATTCGCAGTTGCATTCCTTCCTCGAACAGATCGAATACCCAAAAAATGATCCATCGCCCTTTCACGGACGAGACATCTGTTCCACTTGGGTTCTGCACATGGCTCGCAACGAACTCCTTGACTTGCGTGAGTTCCTCACGGTTTCCGTTGCATTGAATATAAAATGAATTTACTTCGAACATGGTGTTACTCTCTTTCTCCCAATCGGGTTGTTACGGCACCCGCATACTTTTTAGTCCATTCCGGGCATTGTTCAGCAACATACTCAGCAACGCACTGAGCCACGTATCCAAAGGTCTTGTTGTCGCTCAGCCTCAATGTATCAACGAGCACAGCCGGAACTTCATCCTCGCACGACTCTAATGCCCTGGCGGCAGTTACTAGGCACAGATTCCAGTCGACGGATTCTGGGGAAGAGCCAATCTGCAAGACTACGAGGGAACAAAAACATCGCTTGATCGCCGCTTGGCAGATCGGCAGTTTTCGAAATGGCAAGCCAATTGTCTTGAAGACCTCATAGCTGTCGCCGTGCCGGTTACGCAGTGCCCAATTTGCACGCCACGTCACTTCGCCTTGCTGTTCGTCGGTGAGAAATGATGAGTGGAAAATGTATCTGTCATAGGCCAATATCGCGGATTGTAGATCAGCGTGTTCTCCTTGCCCGTACAAGAAGAAGCTCATTTCGTCGTCAGCAAAACGTTCTAACCAATAGTGTGCAAGGATCGAGTGTTCCTGCTGGGTAATTGTGGACGTACTGGCGTGATCGATCCGAAGAGAATCATGATTGGAGCACATGCATGGCTCCTGTTCATCAGGCTCGTCCAGGCACGGGTAAAAGTCCGCCTCAGTCATGATTCCACGGGACTCGAACTCATCGGAGATGATGTCTCGGACGGCTCCAAGCAATGAGACATCCCATTGGAGCACCTTGTCAGCCAATTCTTCGAGCAATGCGTGGATGGCATTGTCCACAAAGTCCTGCCGCTCAAGCTGTGCATCTTTCGGTGACAGACCGAATAAACGGCGTTTCAGTGATTTGGCGACATTGGGAATAGTGCTCATGTCAAATTCTCCTTCACAAGGCGAAAAAAAGTGAACGGCAGGTTCAGGCGACATTGCCATGAACTCCCTCTTTGGCGTACCAACGGATCGCATTGATGACCCACTGCTTCGGAAACACAGTTCCATGCTCAGCGAAGTGGTGTAGACGCTCGCAGAGGGCGGCAATCCCGGCTGACGGAGACTGGCCTGACCATTCACTCGCAGACTGGATAAATAGGCATAACAACTCGCTGGTCATCTCCTCTTGCTCAACAAATCGAACAACGCCAAGCAAGTCGTCAGCTTCCTGTTGTGTGACTTGAGGCAGATGGCGAATGATCTCTCGTGGCACGCGTTCGAGGTCGCCACTTTCGCTGCGGGCGACATAAGAAGATCCACCGTGCGAGCGAACGACGACACGAGATCCGTCCCCCCAGACATAGGGCTGAGTCGGAGCATAGAATGCTTTCGCCCATTCCGATTCGGAAGGATCTTCGACGGCACCATGACGACCGCATATTGTGCATTGCAACATCAACCATCTTTGCTGAAGTACGGTCGAAAATACTGCCCATTCATGGCAGCATGAGTCCATCTCTTGATGGCCTATCTGGTTCGGAAATGGGTTTGTGTTCATCACTTGCTCCTTGGTTCTATCGTTGAATTGTGAGATTATTGCTCGCTCGTTCTGAGGGATACTTTGGCTATTTCGGTGGCAGAATTTCGGGCAACGCTGAGCCAAATAGCGGCACCTGCCAAAAAAGAAAGCCGGGACTAATCCCGGCTCTTCAAAGCAACCATTGTGTCTCGCTCACGTCGTCAACAATGCATGTCGATGCCGCTTTGAGTCTGGCCAGATGCTCGTGATTCCAAGTTCACGTAGCGAACTTGTGAGCCGCCTCATCTCGCGGCTAACCGTCGCATCTGCTGTTTCACCATGAACATCATCCCAAACCTCTCGTTTGAGCGTGTCCACCGTCCAAAAGTGGTTGGGACGGCGTGCGAGGCAGGCCAAGAGTCGATAGCGAACCTGATCGTTGATCGGGAACTCCCCTTCGGCGACGCGAAGCGTCATCATCGAGAAGTCTACAAAGACGGGACGGTTTGCGAGTTCACAAGCCGACGCGACCCGTGACCGAGTCTGCTGCCAGTTTGAGATTTGAGATTTGGAGAACACGGCAACCTGGCTCGGTCGAATGCCTGCTTGCTCAAGGTCGCTTAGGGCAGATGCCCCGAAAAGTTCTGCGACTT
>NZ_JBFEFG010000267.1:417500-698876 GCF_040718835.1 Bremerella sp. JC817
TGCGATTTGTCGCAAATGCCAATAGAAAAAGGCACTTACGACGAATCGTAAGTGCCTTTAAGTGGAGGCGGCGGGAATTGAACCCGCGTGCCGCGATATTTCCATGCAAGCGTCTACGTGTGTATTCGATTATTTAAATTTCGCCAACCAGGACTCCAATCGGCAGGATTCCTGGAAGACTAGAGGAGAACAGTTTTTGGCCTCAGGCGTGCTCCACGTGACCATCAGCGAGTCGGAATTGGCGTCCGACTTTCAGGTCTCTCCGACAAAGACCCTCAGTCGGGGCTACAACTAATTAGGCAGCCAGTGCAAAGTTATCGTTTGCAATTATTGTTTGGTCTGCTTTTTACGTGGCCTGCTGACCAACCACGACACGCAACTTACACTTCAGACTATCCGGTCGATACCAGTTCGCCCCCGGTGTAAAGTTGTTCTTACACACCCAATCCCAAGCGTGTGGAAGTCCTCTGCTTATCGGCAGTTATCCCACTTGGCTTGAAGAATTGAGTAAAACGGAAGTTCGGTTCCCGGCGGGGAGCCCGATTTCCTTTTGTTAATCTTAGGTTGTCCTTGCCCTAAAGAAAAGCGACCAACGTGGCAGAAAATTCCGGGCAGCAGTGGCTGTCGCCTGAAATGGCTCCACTTCCGAAGCCGCCAGGGCACGTTTCCGGGCTGTTTGGCATCGATCGGGGATTATTCTTACTCCCCTCAAGAATTGCCGTCGATGTGACACGCCGGCAGGCCATTGGGTTCATTTCGCATGCCCATATGGACCATGCGGCCCATCATGCCTTGGCTCTTTGCACAGAAACGACGGCACGGCTCGTTCGGCATCGGCTCGGCAACGTCACCACCAAGGTCATGCCCTGGGGCGAGCCCATCGAGGTGGCTGGCCACGTTTTGAAAGCCCTGCCGGCCGGGCACATCTTTGGCTCGGCAATGCTGTATACCGAGCACCAGCGCGGCTCGGTCCTCTACACCGGGGATTTTCGCCTGGAAGAATCGGCCACGGCCGAACCTGCCGAGCTGTGCCAGGCAGACTATCTGATCATGGAATGCACGTTCGGCCACCCTCGCTACCGATTGCCGGCTCGTGCGACAGTAGTCGAAATGCTGATCGAAAAGGTCACGCAAGCCATCAGCCGTGGAGCGACTCCAGTGATCTCGGCGTATGTGCTGGGCAAGTCGCAGGAAGTCACCAAGATTCTGACTTCGGCCGGCATACCGGTGCTGCAAGATCCGGCGGTTTACGAAATCAGCCAGATCTATCAAGAGGCCGGCTGCGATCTGGGAGACTTTAGGCTTTACTCTGGCCGACCAGTCCCGGGCTGCGCGGTGATCGTTCCACCACGCTCGGTAACTGCAGGCGGACTGCCAGGTGCTTTGCACGTAGAACGGTTTCATGTCACCGGCTGGGCGATGGATCCTCGCCGGCAGCGGACCGCGCCGAACGATCACTGGATCCCGCTTTCTGATCACGCCGACTTCGACCAGTTGCTATCCGCGGTCGAACAACTTTCGCCGAAGGCAGTCTTCTGTACCCACGGCCCGAAGAGCTTTGTCGAGGAACTTCGCGGCCGCGGTCATGATGCCCGGTGGCTGGAATAAATTCTCCGCCTAGATCTGCTCTTCGACATTCGGGCGTGCCAGATAGTCGACAACGACCACAACCACTGCCGCTGCGAACATCAATCCAATGCAGATCGGCACCTCGGCTGCGTAGGGAGACGGGACGTTGTCGACCTGCCATGGCCACAACTTGCGAAGGGCTCCCATCATAAAACCGCCCATCAGTGAGAGCGTGACCGCTTCATGGTGATGAAGCATCCATCGCAGAAGCTTGCTGAACGACAGAAGTCCTACGAGACACCCCAACGCAAACACGCTGAACGCAACGAGGTCTTCCCACACCAGGTGCCCTTTCAGAAGCGCTTTCGGAACGCCGCTAAAGTAATGATAGGCTCCAAAGACTAGCAGCAGGAACGAGCCACTGATCCCTGGCAAGATCATCGCACAGATCGCAATCGCCCCCAGCAAAAACGAAACGATCGGGTTGGGTGCGGAGTCGAAGGCTTTCAGCGCCGGCAGCCCAGTCAGCCACCAGGCAAAGGCCGCTCCACCGATTGCCAGACAGATGCAGAGGACCATGTGACCAGTGCCCTTAGGCTGGACCATCTTCGCCACCAGGTAGCCAGAAGCGACGATCGCTCCATAGAACACGGCATACACGAACGGACGCGTCGTGGCGGGATGATCGGCTTCCCCAATAAGTTCGTGCAGCAGAACCACAAACGTCAGCAAGCCGCAGGCAATTCCTGCCAGCAAGCAAAGCAGGAACCAGATATCAAACCGGGTAGCCAGCGTTTTCCATTGCCGGCCTCGCAATTGCTTGACGGCGTCAACGTTGACCTGACTCACCGCGTCGACCAGGCGGCGATAAATCCCCAGCACCAACGCGACGGTTCCCCCAGAGATGCCTGGGACGGCATCGGCCGCTCCCATAGCAATCCCGCAAAGGAAGTGCCTGATCGCATCGATTTTCAACAGTTTCATAGCCGCTCGGTCCCAGGATGCTCAAATACTGCAAAGGGTGGATTTTAGAGAACCTCCGCAGGTGAGGGCAGGGCAGCTTGGGAGTTTGGCGAGATTAAGGTTTCAAGAAATCGCCTGAATCGCAGGCCTCGTTTTCTGGGAATCGAAGATGGCTTGGCTAGGATGAGCCTTTCTCGGCATTCATTTAGAGCGGTAACTTCTTGAAGCGTTTCCTATGTCAGCGGCTTTCGCCAGTTCCGATCGCAGGATACTGGCCTTGTTTATCTTCGCCATCCTGATCGCGACGGCCGTCCTCTATCATCGGACGCTCGCATATCCGTTCCATTTCGATGGCACCACGCAGATCGCCAACAACCCGCAGCTCGATTCCCTCTCGTGGAACGACTTCCCGACGCGTACTCGTCAATTGATTGTCACGACGTGGAAGCTCCATCGGCACAGCTTCGGTACGTCTCCGGTCAGTTTTCACGTGGTGAATCTTTTCATCCACGCCGTGGCCGGCTTAGCCCTGCTTGGACTCAGCTATCGAACGCTACGCTTGTCAGCGATTCCAGAATATTACCGAGAGAACGCCGCGATGCTATCCGGGGCGATTGCCCTTTGGTGGACCGTGCACCCTCTGCAAACCCAGGCCGTCACTTACATCATCCAGCGATATGAATCGCTGATGGGGATGTTCTTCCTGATTGCCGTCTACTGCCTGGCTGCGAGTGCGGAGTCTTCCCGCAAAGCTTGGTGGTATGCCGGCTGCATCGCAGCAACTTACCTGTCAGGCGGCTGCAAGGAAGTCGCAGTCGTTCTTCCCTTGGTGCTGATCTGGTACGACCGGGCCTTTCTCAGCGAGTCTTGGCGATCGCTGGTTGCCCATCGCTGGTGGCTGCATCTGGCCACGCTCGGTATTTGGGTGCTGTACACCGGCTTCCTGACGCTGGGCAAAGAAAACTTCGAGACTCACAACACCGTCTACGTCACCGAAACCACGCTCGCCGGCGATCAGGTCCAAAGCCTCCCGGTTTCAAGCTGGGAATATCTGCTTAGTCAGGCCAAGGCGATTGTCTTCTACTTGCAACTGGCGATCTTTCCAGCCGGCCAATCGATCGACCATGGCTGGAAAGCGACCCGGTCTCTGGGTGAAGCAATTCTGCCAGGATTGCTTGTGTTGTTCCTGCTGGGTCTAACCGTCTGGGCGATCTACCGTTTTCCTCGCTGGAGCTTTCTGGGTGGCTGGTTCTTTCTGGTCCTGGCCCCGACCTCCAGTATTCTGCCGATCCAAGATATCGCCGTCGAACATCGCATGTACGTCCCCCTGGCGGCGATCGCTGCTTTGCTGGTACTGGGCTTGTTCGAGGGCTTTAGACGTCTCTCATCCGCCAGTATGAATGACTCGCAGATCGCGGCCCGCAATGCCGTGATTTCGGTCTCCCTGCTAGCAGTCGTCTTCGGTGGAATTACGATCTCGCGGAACGAGGTCTATCAATCGGCGTTGGCCTTATGGAGTGACGCGGCGGCGAAAGCCCCGAACTACCCTCGGGCGCAGTATGGCGTTGCCAAGGCTTACCTCGAGCTTGAAGAACCAGATGCCGCCTTGCCTTACCTGCAGAAGGCGGTTCAGCTTGATCCCGCCTACGCCGAGGCCTGCGTCGCATTGGGCAAGCTGGAGCGTCGTCGAAACCCAGAGCTTGCCTTGCGGCTCTTCACCCAGGCCGTCACCGTCGAGCCAGGGATGTCCGAGGCTCACAACAACTTGGGTGCGATGCTGGCCCAATCGAACCCGGTCTCGGCCCAGCAGCACTACCAGCAAGCCATCGCCTTAAATGGCAACAACGCCGATGCTCACAACAATCTGGCGAACTTGCTGGCACGCCAAGGCAATCTGGAAGAGGCGATCCGGCACTATGAAGTCGCGATCGAGATTCGCCCTGACTTCCCACTTGCCTCTAGCAACTTGGATGTCGTCCGGCAGATGGCCCGGGAAGCGAAAGCCAAACCGCAGTGAGTTCCCTCGATGAAGACAGACAGCGTCCTGAAAACTCGAAACGCGAATTGGCTGCACTACTGGCTGGCATGCGGATTGATCGTTCTCGCCACGCTGGTTTCTTACCACCGCACGTTCAACTATCCGTTCCACTTCGATGGTCAGGTCACCGTTCAAGCCAATCCTGATTTCCAGAAACTCGATTGGGACAGCATCCCTACCCGGACTCGGCAGTTGGTCGCCCTGACCTGGCAACTCAACCATGTTGCCGACGGCGGAAGTCTCGTCGGTTACCACGTGGTGAACATCGCGATCCATGTCTTTGCCGGCCTGTTGCTATTCGTCTTTGTCGACCGCACGTTGCAACTTCCCTCGGTCCCCACACGTTACCGCGAACCTGGTCTGCTGTTGGCGGCCGCCATCGCGATTCTTTGGGTCGTGCACCCCCTGCAGACTCAATCAGTCACCTACATCGTGCAGCGATACGAATCGCTGATGGGTATGTTCTTTCTGCTGGCAATGGTTTGCCTGGCATGGGGAGCTTCGTCCAAGCGAGGCTGGCCATGGTATGCCGGCGGCATCATCGCCAGCTTCGCGGCGGTGCTCTGCAAAGAAGTTGCGATCGTGCTGCCGCTGGTCATGCTTTGGTACGACCGTGCTTTCCTGGCCTCGTCTTGGCGACAGCTCTTGCGGCAACGCGGTTTGTTCTATGCAGGCCTCTTCGCTTCGTGGCTGATCCTGGCTCAGGTTATCTGGGTGCCGACGTCCCAGCATGCGGTCAGCGGCGTTGTTCAAGTGGAAGAAATCGAATACACCGCCCAGGGACCGATCCGCCACGTCATCGGCCCCAAGGAGTATCTCTACAGCCAGGCCAAGGCGATTCCGTTCTACCTACGCCTGACGCTCGTTCCCGATGGGCAGTCGCTCGACCATGGCTGGCGTGGCACTTATTCCCTCACGGAAGCGATCCTGCCAGGACTCGTGGTCATTGCTGCGCTCGGGCTCACTGGCTGGGCAGTCGTTCGGTCCCCTCAGCTTAGCTTCGTGGGTGGATGGTTCTTTTTGATCTTGGCACCCACCTCGAGCATTCTGCCGATCAAAGATATTGTCTTCGAGCACCGGATGTATCTTCCCTTAGCTGCTCCTTTGACGTTGATCGTTCTGGGACTATGGGAAGCGATTCGGCGGCTGGCCCCCAAGGACGATGTGCCAGCGCAATCTCGCAAGCTGATCGCCGCGATGACACTACTCGTGGTGATCTATGGCGGCGTAACGCTGGCCCGGAACGAAGTTTACCGCTCGGACGAAGCGATGTGGCTCGATGTCATCGCAAAGAATCCGATGCATGAACGGGGCTACCACGGGCTCGCTCATGCTTACATTCTTCAGGGCGACTGGGAGGCTGCCATTCCGTTTCTCGAGAAGACGATGGCGTTGAACCCCAATTACCCGTTCGATCCGTACTACGGTGAGTCGCTCTTTCAGGCGGCCCAACTCTCGATCGCTCAGGGGAATGTGGAGGGAACAATCACATTGCTCGACCTGTCGATCCGCTTGAACCCTTCCGACCCAGAGCCGTACGTTTTGATGGCTCAGATTCTTCAGCGGCATAGCCCGGCACAAAGTGTCGCCCTTTTGAAGGTGGCGTTAAAACTCGACCCGGATTATCTGGAAGCCCGGGAGTTGCTTTCCCAGCTTCGGCCGTAAGGGCTTCGCGCCCTATTCCGCGCGAAAGGTGTACGATTCGCGGTTCTTCTTAGCCCCCGTCGAATCCGCTAGCGAATTACCTTGACCGTGCCGAGAGGGGGGGATAAATTGCGTTAACACTCGCCCGTCTTGGTCGTAGTGCGCGCAGTATCGAAACATTTGTAATCGCTTCAAGTGGCTCTTCCCATCTAGGTTCGACTGGCACGCGTCTTTGCGCAGCGTTGTGATTTTGCGGAAGAAGCTTCCCAAGGCATCAGCAGGTTGGCACGGATGTTGTTCCAGCGATTGGCTTCCAAGGTGTCCGTCCTCGCTCCCGCGAAGATCAATCTCTTTCTAGAGTTGCTCGCAAAGCGTGCGGATGGATTTCATGAACTGGAAACGGTGATGGTTGCCGTCTCGCTGTTCGACCGCCTGGAAGTCACCCCCACGAGCGATCATCCCGAGATCACCTTGGATTGTGCCTGGGATGCAGGGCAAGTTGCGCAGGCCAAGCAAATCGGCGATGCCGGTCAATTGCTAGGTGATTTGCCTCCCCAAGAGACGAATCTCGTCTATCGCGCCGTCAAGTTGCTGCAAACGGAAGAGAAAGTTCGCCAAGGCGCGAAAGTTGTTTTACAGAAACGGATTCCATCCGCCTCGGGGTTCGGTGGCGCGTCGAGCGATGCGGCGGCTGCCTTGTTTGCGGCGAATTTGGCTTGGAAGCTGAACCTGTCGATCGATCGTCTAAGTGAACTGGCCGCGAGCCTGGGAAGCGACATTCCGTTCTTCCTGCATGCCGGCCAGCTTGGAAGTGGCCAGGCGATGGCGACCGGCCGGGGAGAAAAAATCGAGTCCTTCCCTGGGCGACGGCTCGATCTGGTTTTGATCCGTCCCCCCGGGGGCGTCTCGACCGCCGAGGCCTATCGCCGCTGCCGAATCCCGGAAGTTCCCGATTCGGCTGATCCCATTTTGGCCAACCTGAAGTCGGATCAACGAATGTCGATCCCTCGAAATTTGACCAATCGCCTCATCGCACCGGCCCGGGAGATCTCTTCGAGAGTCGACCAACTGGCCACTACATGCGAACAATTGGATGTCGTTGCCCATCAAATGTCAGGCAGCGGCTCTGGATACTTTGCCATCTGTCGTAGTTCAACACACGCCCGCCAGGTGGCTGCCCGCCTGAAGGCCCAGAAAGTCGGCATGGTATTTCCAGTGACAACGTGTGGGATTCGTACGCTGAGAAACTGACACCGCGTTTTAACGTCCGGGAGTATGCAACCGTGAAGATCACCGAAGTCCGCATCAAGCTGATGGAAGATTCCAGCGATCGGTTGCGAGGATTCTGCTCCATCACCTTCGACGATGCCTTCGTCATCCGTGATCTCAAGATCATCGAAGGAGCCAACGGACCGTTTGTCGCCATGCCCAGTCGTAAACTCACCGGGCACTGCTCGAACTGCGGCTGCAAAAACCATCTTCGCGCCGCGTACTGCAACCAGTGCGGCATCAAGCTGAAACAGCCTTCGATCGAACGTGGTTCAGATCAACGGGCCAAGCTTTATGCCGACATCGCCCATCCGATTAATTCGGAATGTCGCGAACAGATCCAGACCCGGGTCATCACCGAATATCACAACGAAATCGAAGAAGCAAAACGGCCAGGGTACCGATCGAAGTACGACGACTACTTCAGCGACGCGGGCGAAGATTACGATCACGACGAGGATCACGATCACTCGACGACGCACCGCTCGGCCCCCAAAACCGAAGCAACACCTGAGGCGTCTGAAGCGGCCGAGCCGATGGATCCACCTCACAGCGAAGCTTCATCGACACTCAAAGGCCCGCATTCCCGCCCTTCCAGCAATTCGGATCGCTCCGCGAGTTCTCGCCCCCGCAAGTTCGGGGAAGGCATCTTCGACGACTAGATCGCCGGCTCGGCCTCTTCTTTCGCCTTCTGGGGAACCGCTCTAAAATGAACCCTTGCGGCATCCAGATGCCGACGGCCTGTTTTCCTGCTGCTTTACACTTCGAAAAGCGGCGCGGAAGACCGGCCTCCGCGACAGAAACCTCAGAGGCAGGGATTCTCGGGAAGCATGGATGAAACGCCCCTTGGCGGACGTTCCTCTCTTGCGTGGAATCGCGTGATTCCATGGTCTCCTGGGCTCTCGCTCGCATCTGTGGTGCACCTTCCACCTAGCACCCGTTTGATCAAGGCCCAACGACATGTCCGAATTTCGTGTTGAAAAAGACTCGATGGGGGAAGTTCAAGTTCCCGCCAATGCTTACTACAGCGCTCAAACGCAGCGAGCCGTCGAGAACTTTCCGATCAGCGGATGGACGTTGCCACCAGCCTTGGTCCACGCCATGGGCTGGGTGAAGTATGCCTGTGCGATCGCCAACCGCGATCTGGGCAAGTTGACCGGCACCGGTAAGAACCCTTTGAACGATGACCAGGTCAAAGCGTTGCTCGATGCTTGTATCGAAGTCCGCGAAGGGAAGATGGACGGGGAGTTCCCGATCGACGTCTTCCAGACCGGTAGTGGTACTTCCAGCAACATGAACGTCAACGAAGTGATCAGCAATCGTGCGATTGAAATCATCGGTGGCGATCGCCTGGCAGCCGCCAAGCCGATTCACCCGAACGATCACGTCAACATGGGCCAAAGCACGAACGATACGTTTCCGACGGCCATTCACGTAGCTGTCGCGATGCAGATCAAGTCGAACTTGATCCCAGCGCTGACCAAGCTGCACAAGGCACTCGATGAAAAGGCCAAGGCTTGGGACAAGATCATCAAGATCGGTCGCACGCACTTGATGGACGCCACGCCCCTTCGCTTGGGTCAGGAATTCGGTGGCTTCGCACGCCAGATCGCTTTGTCGATCAAGCGTGCCGAAATCGCCTTGGAATCGGTGCTCGAACTTCCTGTCGGTGGTACGGCCGTTGGTACCGGGATCAATACCCATCCGCAGTTCTCGGAGAAGGTTTGTGCGGCCCTGGCCGAAGGGCTCGACATTCCGTTCATCGAAGCGGTCGACCACTTTGAAGCGAACGCCAACCGCGATGGCCTGGTTCAGTGTCACGGCGAATTAAAGACGATCGCCACCACGCTGTTTGGTCTGGCCAACAGCATTCGTTGGCTGGGCAGTGGTCCACGCTGCGGCTTCTTTGAAGTCATCCTGCCAGATCGTCAACCAGGCAGCAGTATCATGCCAGGTAAGGTGAACCCGGTCATGAGCGAAAGCATGATGCAGGCTTCCGCCAAGGTGGTTGGCAACGATGGCTGCATGTCGCTGTGCGGTGCCGCTGGTGGCAACTTCCAGCTCAACATCATGATGCCGATCATGGGGCACACGGTCCTGGAGAGCATTCACTTGCTGGCCAACTCGTGCAATGCCTTCGTCGACTTCTGCATCGATGGCCTGGAAGCGAACGAAGAAAAGTGCAACGCCGCCGTCGAGCAAAGCTTGTCGATGTGCACCAGCCTCAACCCGCTGATCGGTTACGACAAAGCCGCGAAGATGGCTAAAGACGCCTTCAAGAGCGGCAAGACCATTCGCGAACTGGCCGAGGAACAAGGCGAGATCAAACCTGCCGAGCTGAAAGACGCCCTCGATCCGTGGAAGATGACCTTCCCGCACGAGTAAGCGCAATTTAGTTTGCTTGCTAAGAAACGCAGTTATAAACTGGCCCTCAGGCAGGAACCCTCTGCCTGAGGGCTTTTTCGTTCTTGGACTTTGAAAGGAATGAACGATGCGTTATCTCGTTGTGTTTGCTGCGCTGGTCACGATCTCGGCAGGCTCTTTACTCGTCTTCGCAGAAGAGCCCATGCCAGCCGCCAAAATGAATGCAGCGGAAAAGATCCTCGAGCTTCAAAAAGAGCGTCGAGCCACCCTGAAGTCCGCCTTGGACTACGCCACCCAAAAATTCGAGTCGGGACAAGGTGGCTTTGAAGAGATGCTTGCCGCCGAAGAAAAGTTGGCGGTGGCCGATCTCAAACTGACCCCGACGGCAGCGGCCCGAATGGAAATCCACAAACGCCGAATCGAGTCGCTTCGCAAACAAGAACAATCTCTCGACCAGGGCTTCAAGTCAGGCATCCGCAGCCTGGATACCTACCTGGCCGCCAAAGCAGCTCGCCTCCAGGCCGAAATCGACATGCTGCGTGATACGGATGATGAAACGAAGCGGTAAGCAACTCACTTCCCAACGGAAATGGAGCCTCCTATGACAATAAAACCCTTCTGCCTGACGTTGCCACTCTTGGTTCTGCTCGCTGCCCCACTATTCGCCCAAAACACGAAGACCGAACCACAGCCGGAAGCTCCGACCGCCAAAGTTGACCCCGAAGCGATCCGAAAAGAAATCGACGGCCTGCAACGTAAGCTGTCGGAGGCGAGAAAAGCCGACATCGAGCGACAACTCGCCGAACGACGGGAACAGGAGAAGCGTCAAGAGCAACGCAGCAGTGAGAATCAAGACAAGATCAAGACGATGAAAAAGGAGCGTGTGGAAATGCTTCAAAAACTCTACGAACAAACCAAAACCAAATTCGACGCGGCGGAAGTTGGTCTCGACTTGCTCCTAAAATATGAAGACCGGCTTGCGGATGCCGAATATGACTACCATTCCTGGCATGGGTATCGTTACCGCATGAAGCGTCTGAAAGGTATCGAGGCGTTCTTGGAAGAGAAGCGGCAAAACACGGACTCATTCGAGATCGACCTGATTCAAGTGAAGGAGCGGTACTTGAAAACCTCCATCGACCAACTGGATGCTATCGAGCAATTCAACCATGGTGGCTATCAGGGCAGGAAATAGAGCCCGCTTCTTCCCATGGAACACATAGTTCTCCGACCAACTCTTCACCTGCGCGGATTTCAAGATTCAATTTGCCTCAAGGAATGATCGATGAAGATTTTCCCTGTCCTGATATCCGCAGGCTTCCTGTTAGCTGCCTCCCCCTTCGGTTTGGCCCAGGAACCGGAGTCTCCGGCAAAGGCCTCCGAGATGGGCAGCCAACCGATCGACTATCAGAAGCTAATTACGCACGTCGAGCAAATCTACAAGCAGTCCAGAGAGTTGAGGCCAGGCCTTGTCAGGAACTATCAATATTCACCAGAGCAAAAGAAACAGGCAGCCATCCTTAAAGAAGATGCCCAGAAATTCCGCCAGGAATGCCGCGATGCTGATACCTTGCTATACCCTCAACGGCATCAGTCTGCCCAAAAGATTTACGAGCTGTCCCAGGCTAGCTACCGCGATGGTAAGATCGGGATCGATTCGCTTTTAGCCGCCGAAGATGACCTGGCATCGACGGAACCCTACGCTGGGAAAGACCGGTTCGAGAGCTACGCGAATCGCCTCAAACGACTGCAAAGCCTGGCTGACTCTTTACCTTCCGACCCGGCAAAAGAGCTCGATCGCTTGAAAGTGGAAAACCTGCAACTGTCGATCCGCTTGCGGTTGGTGCGGGAAATGGAGCAAACCACGACGTCGGTGATCCAGTTGTCCGAATCCATCCAACACTCAGGGCGTTGATTAAGCGTTGCTTGGTCGGGGCCACCTACCAGCACTGCTATCGCGAATCGCTCTATTGCTGTTCTGGCGAACTCGCTACATTCCCGACCGGTAGCTATGTGGGAAACCCCATAGGGTTCGATGTCCTGGAGTGAGATTCGCCGTGTTGAAAACAACGCTCGTCCAAACTGGTTTGGCGTGTTGCATCCTTCTGGCCTGGGCTGCGCCGTCGTCGGCTCAGGACGTTAAAACTCTTGTTGCTCAAGCCGCCGAACTTAGCGAATCGGCTCAATCGCAGGACGAACTGACCCAGGTCATTCAGGTCTGCGACGAAGCCAAGCAACTGGAAATGACGCAAACCCAGGTCGACTACTTCATCCAGCTCGAGGCCTGGGCACGCAACAAACGGGGCGAGATCTACGCCGAAACGTCGCTGATGACCGACGACGAAGATAAGATCCGCATGCTGGAAGCCGCTGCCCTGCAAGACTTTTCGGCAGCGATCAAACTGAATCCCAAGCATTGGCAAGCGATCCATAATCGGGCCGTTTCCTACGCGATGATCGGGGAAAATGCGAAGGCCCTGGCCGATCTCGACTCGGCTTTGAGTTTGAACCCGAAGTTCGAGCTCGCTTTATACAACAAGGCGGAACTGCTTTACGAAGCCGGCCAGTTCCCGGCCGCCCTCAAGAACTATCAGGCGGTCCTGAAGATCAACCCAAAGGATATCGGGGCGATGACCGGTCAGGCACACTGCTTCTACCGACTCGAGAACTTCGAGGCCGCTCTGACCGCCTACAACCAGGCCGTGAAGCTGGAGCCTGAAAACGCCCTCGTCCTGGCCAACCGGGCCGATGCCTACAGCGACCTGGGCCTCTGGAAGCAAGCCATCCTCGACTACAAGAAGGCGCTGACGATCGAGAAAGACCTGCCGCGTGCCCAGCAAGGGCTGGCCTGGATCTTGGCTACGTGCCCGGAAGATGGTTTCCGCAACCCAGAGCTCGCCTTGCGATTCGCCCAAGCAGCCGTTGCCCAGAATGACCTGGCCGACTTCCGTTACTACGACACACTGGCCGCGGCGGAAGCTGCAATGGGGCAGTTCGATGTCGCCAAGCAGCGGATGAACGAAGCGATGAAAGCGGCCCCGCAGTCCGAGAAGCCGTTTCTCCAACATCGCCTGGCTCTCTACGAAAGCCGCCAGCCCTATCGCGAACCGAAGCGATAACCGGGCGTAATAAGAATTAGGGAAGGACTTTCGCCTTGGCCGAAGTGAACCTTTCTACGAGCGAACTGCTCTGAACCTCAGGGTAATCCCGCAGGGACAAAATTCAGTGAAATTTTCACCTTCCCGAGGTGATGCCCTTGGTATACAAATAAGAAGCTTGGCAACTAGGGCGATTTGCCATCCCTTAAGACAATGTCATTCGGCCTAAGGGCGCATGAGTGACGATAGGGACTTGCCATTCGGTGTTAACTATTGGTCAGTTAAGCCTTTACAGGGATTCCGATCCCTCACCTTTATGAAGACCATCTTTCTTCTCATTCTTCCGACGCAACGTCCCATTGTGGTGGGACCAGGAATTTCAGCCGCCGCGTAGGCTGACGTTCCCCTCTGGACATATGCGCCGGTTCTCCCCAAGTGATCTAGCGGGAAGAACCAAAACGAGTAAGATGGCGGATCACTATATGCTGGCCTAGCCGGTCCCTTCAGGGGCAGACCAGGCCCGATGTCCGAGACGAGTCAGTAGCGGTTTTACCGGATTCTGTTTCCGATTTACGGCTCGGGTTCTCTCTCCTTACCCACCGAGACCTCCCGAACCCATTGCACCCTTACACCAGTTTTTCATTTCAATCGTGACATTATGGACCTGAAGAAACTACGAAACATCGGTATTTCGGCTCACATCGACTCCGGTAAGACGACTCTGAGCGAACGCATCCTCTTCTACAGTGGTCGTATCCACAAAATCGAAGAAGTTCGCGGTGGTGGCGACGGCGCGACCATGGACCACATGGAACTGGAAAAGGAACGCGGTATCACGATTACCTCGGCCGCAACCAGCGTTTCCTGGAATGGTCACCCGATCAACCTGATTGACACCCCTGGGCACGTCGACTTCACCGTCGAAGTGGAACGCTCGCTCCGCGTTCTCGACGGTGCGATCCTCGTTCTGTGCTCGGTCGGTGGTGTGCAGGCTCAGTCGCTCACCGTGGACCGTCAGATGAAGCGTTACAAGGTTCCGCGTCTGGCGTTCATCAACAAGATGGACCGTACCGGTGCCAACCCAGACAGCGTCATCAAGCAGATGCGTGACAAGCTGGGCGTCGACGCCATCGCTTTCCAGATCCCGATCGGCAAAGAAGACAGCTTCAAGGGCGTGGTCGACCTGATCGAAATGGAAGCCATCTACTACGATGGTGCCCAGGGCGAAACGGTCCGTAAGGAAGCAATTCCGGCCGACCTGCAAGACAAGGCCGAAGCCGCTCGCCACGACATGCTCGAAGCTCTGTCGAACTACAGCGACGAGATCATGGAACTGCTCTTGGGCGAAGAAGAAGTGCCTAAGGCCCTGATCTACAAGACCACCCACGACGCCGTCGTCGGTCTGCAGATCACCCCGGTCTTCATGGGCACCGCCTTCAAGAACAAGGGCGTCCAGACGCTGCTCGATGCGATCGTGCGTTACTTGCCTTCGCCACTGGAAGTGAAGTACAGCGCTAACAGCTTCGATGACTCGGAAAAGAAGATCCCGCTGGCTTGCGATCCCAAGGCACCGTTCGTCGGTATGGCCTTCAAGATCGTCGAAGATCCTTACGGTCAGTTGACCTTCATGCGTATCTACCAGGGTACGATCGAAAAGGGTCAGCCTTACGTGAACCAGCGTACCGGCAAGACCGAACGTTTTGCTCGTATCGTCCGAATGCACTCGAACAAGCGTGAAGAAATCGATAACGCAGCTGCCGGTGATATTATCGCCGTGACTGGTATCGACTGTGCTTCCGGTGATACCTACGCCAAGGAACGTGAGTTCTGCTCGCTGGAAAACATCTTCGTGCCGATCCCGGTTATCAAGATTTCGGTCGCCCCGAAGAGCCGAGACGACAGCGACAAGCTGAGCAAGGCCCTGCAGCGTTTCCGTAAGGAAGACCCAACCTTCCACGTGTTCACCGATCCTGAGACGAACGAAACGATCATCGCAGGCATGGGTGAGTTGCACCTGGACGTCTACGTCGAGCGAATCAAGCGCGAATACAAGGTGGAAGTCGTCACCGGCCCACCAAAGGTTTCGTACCGCGAAAGCCCGACCCAGAAGGTCGAGTACAACTACAAGCACAAGAAGCAGACGGGTGGTTCCGGTCAGTTCGCTCACATCGTGGGCAGCATGGAACCACTGCCGCAGGACACCGAAGGTGCCGAAAACTTCGTCTTCGACGACAAGATCAGCCAGGGTCGTATTCCTAAGGAATACATTCCAGCCGTTCAGCGTGGCTTCGAAGACTGCATGAGCAAGGGCCCTTTGGCCGAGTTCCCAGTGGTGGGATTAAAAGTGACCCTTTCGGACGGTTCGTACCACGATGTCGACTCGTCGGAAATGGCATTTAAGATCGCCGCTCAGGGCTGCTTCCGCGAGAACTTCATGAAGATGAAGCCAACCTTGCTGGAACCAATCATGAACGTGGAAGTTGAAATTCCAGAAGCGTTCCAGGGTCCAGTGACCGGCGACATCATCGTTCGCCGCGGTATGGTCAACCAGACCGACATGAACGGTGACACCACCGTCATTTCGGCTGAAATTCCACTGGCCTCGATGTTTGGTTACGCTACTGAACTGCGTAGCATGACCCAAGGTCAGGGTACCTTCAGCATGGAACTGGGTAGCTACAAGCCGACTCCTTCGCACATCCAGGAAGAAGTCGTTGCCGAACGCCGCAAGGAACTGGAAGCCAACAAGTAAGCCCTGGCTTTCTTCCTTTGATTAACCAAAAGCCCCCGGTCAGATCCAAGTGATTGACCGGGGGCTTTTTTGTGCCTGCGACAAAACGTCTCAACATCTCGGGTTGCGATAGATGGCGGATTTAGCGACTTTATAGGGATCAGCGGGATCGACCAGTTCCGCTTCCCTATTTCCTCCTTCGTTCGTGCCGGACGAAGGGACCAGAGATTGCCGAGCAAGCAAGCCATGAAATTCTTCGCCTTCCACCTGATGCCATGGGATCGCCTCCCAGACGATTTTTCTGAGAAGTACGATACCGCTTGGACCTGGCTGCCCAACGAGATGTTCGACCCGGTGCATGGCGGGGAACTCTATAACAATTACCTCGATCAATTGGTCCTGGCCGACCAGCTTGGCTTCGATGGGGTGTGCGTCAACGAACACCACCAGAACGCCTATGGCACGATGCCCAGCCCGAACCTGATGGCGTCGATCCTGGCTCGCCAGACCAAGAACTGTAAGATCGCTGTCGTTGGCAATGCGATCCCGTTCTACGATCCGCCGACTCGCTGTGCCGAAGAGTTCGCGATGATCGACTGCATCAGTGGCGGACGCTTGATCGCTGGCCTGGTTGTCGGTGGTGGCCCAGAATATTACAGCTTCTCGAAGAATCCAACCTTCGCCCGCGAGATGTACCGCGAAGCGTTCGACTTGATCATCCGTGCCTGGACCGAACCGGGCCCGTTCGAGCATTACGGCAAGCATTGGAAGCTGAAGTACGTCAATCCCTGGCCACGCCCAATCCAGCAGCCTCACCCGCCGATCTGGATCCCCGGGGCTGGTAGCCGCGAAACGATTCAGTTCGTGGCACAGCGCCGCTTCGCCTACATGGGCATCCCGTACTTCCATCTCGACTTCTTCCAAAGGAACTTCGATATGTTCCGCGACGAATGCGAGAAGTGCGGCTACACCACCGACCCAGAACAGCTTGGCTGGTTATTGCCGATCTATTGTGCCGAGACCGACGAGCAGGCCTGGGCTGAATACGAGAAGCATCTGTGGTACTTCGTGAAGAAGCTGCTGAAGGGGCTCGTAGTCTTCCCACCTGGCTACACCTCGGCACGCTCGATCGCAGGCATCCAGAAGGGCCTGCAGCAGTTCATGAGCACCTGCGAAACCCGCGAAGACATCGAGAAGGGTGGCTACGCGATCGTGGGCAGCCCTGACACGGTTCGCCAAAAGTTGGCCGAACGCATTACGAAGCTCGGCGTTGGCAACCTGCTGGGCTTGTTCCAGCTCGGAACTCTTCCGCACGACCTGACCTGCCGAAGCATGAAACTGTTTGCCGAGAAGGTCATGCCAGGCCTCCGCGAAGAAATGAATGTGGCGCTGACCAGCTAACGCTGTTTCCGCCGCTATCCAACCCTTCGCCGGTCAGGCAAGGGACCACGTAGGCCCACGCACCTAAGTTCATCATGATGAAAACCGAAAACAAATCCCTCAATATCGCCGGTAAGAAGATTCAGCTTACGATCCTGGGCGAAGGGCCACCGCTTCTTTACCTGCACTCGGCAGGCGGCGAGACCGAGCCGATCGATTTTCATAAGAAGCTGGCCGAGAAGTACACCGTTTACCTGCCCGCCCACCCAGGCTTCGCCCTCAGCGAAGGGCTCGACCAGATCGACGACATTCAGGACCTGGCCTGGCACTACGTCGACCTGATGCAGCAACTGAACCTGGAGAACGTTCCGGTCGTTAGCTGGTCGCTGGGAAGCTGGCTGGCGGCAGAGATCAAATTGATTCGCCCGAACCTGATCGGCCCGCTGGTGATGATCGCCGCCGCCGGTCTGCACGTCGACGGCGCTCCGATGGCCGAGTTGTTCCTCGATAGCTTCGATGAACTGCGCGAACTGCTGTTCTTCGATCCGAATTGCCAGATCGCGTTCGATCTGACTCCTTCGGACGTGAACGATCCGCGAATCTTGTTATGGCTGCGTGCACGAGAAGCGACGGCACGCGTCGGCTGGAATCCATATCTGCACGATCCGAAGCTGGCAGGTCACCTGCATCGCCTCGACAGTCCGATCCACATCATTTGGGGACGGCAGGACAAGCTGATTCCACTCGCTCATGGCGAATATTACGCCGAGCATTTGCCCAATGCAAAGCTGACGATCCTGGAAGAATGCGGGCACATGGTTCCCTACGAAAAGACCGAGGAAACCGCCAAGCTGACGCTCGACTTCCTGGCGTCCGCCTAAGTCGCCGCCGTTCGACGACTTTTCGATCGACCACTCGAGAGACCTCGCCCTGGCAATCGCCGCTTAGGGCGCGGTCTCTTCTGCTTTAGCCGTCTCGCCCGTTGCTTCTGGCGTGTTGGCCTGCTCGGCCTTGACCTCTTCGGTCATCTTCGGCTGATCGTCGACAAACAGCTTGTCGAACTCTTTTTCGTAGTGGTCTTCACCAAAGGTCAGCTCACCACCTTGGTATCCGACCAGCGAAACGGCCATGCCCAGCACAATCGCTCCGAGCAGCCAACCAACCTTGGCGCCTGAGCTTTCCTTCTTGTAGGCCGCGTAGGCAAGCGGAATCAGGCAAAGCGAGCCCGCCGCGACAATAATGCCCAGCCAGCGATGCCGATCAATCGCCGCTTCCACCGAGTAATCGACGCCGTAGCCTTCGTGCAAGGCGTAGCCCCAACCGGTCACACAGGCACCCACCGCCCCCAAGGCGCCAACCCACAGGCAGTGGAACGCAGCTGACTCAAACGACTTGCCGAAGATCTTCGACAAGACAAGGAAAACCATCGAGATCGAAAGCAGACCGATCGGAAAGTGAACCGTGGCCGGATGGAACAGTCCCTGGAAGATCAAGGCCTTGTACGAGGTCGACATGTCGGCGACCGGCATATTGGCTTCGGTTTCACCTTCCTCGGTCGAATCGTTCTGCCAATCGAAGTCGGCACCTTCTTCGATCCACAGCTTGATCGTGGCCAGTTCGGCAGCGGTCATCCCGTCGGAATGACGCGAATTAACCGGCGGCATCTTCATGTCTTCATCTTCGGTGACCAGATAGTCGGTCCAAAGATAGCTGTTCTCGAAATCGCCTGGCTCGATATAACTGCCAAGTGATTCTTCCGAATCGACCCGGAAGTCATTCTTAGCCTTCTCTGGCCCGTGACATTCCAGGCAACGGAACTCCAGGATGGGCTGGACGTCTTTATGAAAGTTCACGACGTTCTGGGCTTCCACTGCAAGTGAAGTGCTGAAGCTGAACAAGATTCCCAAAACAATGCGGAGGTACATGGAAGCTCACTAAGGTCGAAGGGTGCCGCTATGTAAGGTGTGATGGGGCAGGCACTGCCAGTAATGCACGAAAGGTACCATCCCAAGTAAAGGACGGAAACCAGCGGTCATTCGGCAGGGGAAGGCCCAATGACGGAATTTACTCGCGACGAACTGAATCACACTCATCGTTCCAAACCGATAAGCAAGACGTAAACGCGAGCTCTATCCAGGGAGGGTCGGCAAGGCGGGGAAAATTCGCTGACGGGTGCTGCCCGACCGCCTTATTCTATTTTTTTCTGCCATGGTCCATCAAGGCAATTGCTATTTTGCCCGTACGATTTAATTCTCAATCCCACTTAGAAATGCCCACGCATTCGGGCGTAGATGGGGCTAGTCCCACGGAAGTAAGAAGGGCCTGATTTTCCCCTAGCTCGGTGAAGCACTTTACCAAAGGGATCGATAACAGCCAGCAGAACAATTTCGCATCGCTTAGTAAGCCTCGTTACAAAGACACTTACTCAGGACAATCGACGCCGCTAACGCGAGATATGCCAATAATTTAGCCCAGGAAGATAGTACTACGCTCAGAAGCGTGGTTCGCATATAAAGTCATTCAGACGATCGAGGTTCTGTGATAGGAACACGGCGAAAGAAAAGAGCACTTCCTCTTTGGGTGAAGAAGTGCCCCTTGTTGTTTTAAGATCGAGGGTAATTTCAGGGGCGGATCGCCGCTTAAAGTATCTCAAGCATTTTCTTGGCAATTGCCGCAGCTTTCGCCCCATGAGCGGAGTCAAGCTTCTTAAATTCGACCAGAAGGGCCGCCGCCTTGTCTGGTTCGGTCTCTTTCAGACGCTCGATGTTCTCTTAAATGTTAATCACTTCGCTGCTGACGATCTTTTTCTGAACGATGTAATTGAGGTCTCCACGGATGGCATCGAAAGCGGTCGGCGGAGTTTAGTCTGCGAAAGATACCACCAGACAGACCCACATTTAACTCAACGCCGATTGAAGAGGCGGTTACGCTAGACTCGCGGATTCGCTGAAATCGAGACGCGTTTGTTTCTGCAATTAGATTGACTGCTTAGACGTAGCGATGCATAGGCAGGTCGTAATGCGGAGCCCAGCCCAGCGGAAGCGTCACACCGGTAATCCAGCTCGCGTCATCCGAGACAAGGAAGGCGACCGCATTGGCAACATCGTGAGGTGCCCCGACCCCAAGTGGATGACAAGCATCGATATCCTTGCGGAGTTGTTCGACTTCTTCCCGCGAATCACACTCTTCGGCAAAACGCATTGCCATCGGCGTCGTGACGATCCCAGGGGCCACCGCGACGACGCGGATCTTCTTCGGCCCCAGTTCCCAGGCCAGCGACTGCGTAAAGCCATTAAGGCCTGCCTTACTGGCACTGTAAACCGAGAAGCCAACACAGCCCCCTAGCCCAAGGGCCGATGCGACATTCAGCACGACTCCGCCGGGTGACGGAAGCAGCGACAAGAACGAACGCGTCATGCGGATCGCGCCGGTGAGATTGATATCGAGCAGTTGCTCCCACTCACCTTCTGCGTAGTCTTCCAGATTCTGGCAAAGCTCGATCCCGGCGTTATTGATCAGGAAGTCGACTTTGCCGAACTTCTCGGATACGGCTTCCTTCAGGGCATCGATCTGACCAGGCGTAGTGACGTCGCACTCTTGATAGAGGAACGGAATCCCCAGCCGCTCGAGGCGTTTCAATACGCGTTTCGGTTCGTGTCGGTTGGCGACTACGATCGAGGCCCCTTCTTTCGATAACCGTTCGACAATCGCACCTCCGATTCCACGATCGCTGGCCCCGGTCACCAAGGCAACTTTGCCAGAGAAACGAAGCGGAGCAGATTCTGAAGTGGTCGACATCGGAGGTTTACTTCACTGAAATGGGCAGGCGATCAAACCAGAGGACTTGATCATTTTTAATGCAAAAGCCCCAGCAGAGCGACACGGGCCAGACAATAAATGCCAATGTCGCGCTGCTGGGGCTTTCGGTACATCGCAGAAGCAAAGCTTCGGTTTAGTGCTTGCTGTCGCCGCGGCGATCGAACCACTTACGCAGCGTGTTGAACGTGGTCTCGCGACCCATACGAGCAATGCTCATCGTCAGTGGAATCTTCTTGGGGCAAACGGCGACGCAGTTCTGAGCGTTACCGCAAACCTGGATACCACCTTCTTCGGTCAACGCGTCGAGGCGTTCCGAGGCGATCATCTTGCCGGTTGGGTTCAGGTTGAACAGAGCCACCTGGCTAATGGCAGCCGGACCGACGAAGTTACGATTGAAGACTTCGGTCTTGCGAGCTTCGTAGGCGTCTTTCGATTCGCCCGAGTGCTGCAACAATTCGATCTTCGAGTACTGGGGACAAGCTTCCACGCAACATCCGCAGGTCATGCATTCGCTGAGCGGGTAGGCCATTTCCTGAGCGTCGCGAGACTGCTTTGGGCCAGGTCCCAGGTCGTAGTAACCGTCGACTGGGATCCAAGCTTTGACCTTCTTCAGGGCGTTGAACATACGGCTACGATCGACGAACAAGTCGCGGACGACCGGGAACTTGGTCATCGGGCGAAGTTCGATTTCGCGGCCATCTTCCAGCAATTTGTCGACCAGAGCCGAGCAGGACTGGCGAACCTTGCAGTTGATCACCATGGTGCACGCACCACAAACTTCTTCCAAGCAACCACAGTCCCAGCAGACCGGCGTGGTCTTCTGACCGTTGGCAGTCTTCGCCTTCGCCGCGATCTTCTGCAGAACGCTGATCACGTTCAATTCTGGCTCGTAATCGAGCTCGAATCGTTCCCAGTAGCTCGGTTTGCCCGGGCCATCCTGGCGAAGAATTTTCACGAAGAACGTTTTCGGCTTGTTTGCGTGAGCGATCATGATATTTCGTCTTCAGTGCTCAGTTTTCAGTAGGCTGGGTCACGACCCAACTTGTTCCCGCGTACCAAGTCTGCTGGGACCAGGCCCAGCCTACAACACCTTTAGTTGTTCGAAGCAGATGCGGCCGCTTTGGCAGCTTCCTTCTTCTTTTTGGTTCGTTCTTTCCAGACGTTGCTGATCTCTTCAGCGCCGACCAGACCATACAAACGAGGACGAGGAGGCTCGATGCTGATATCGACATCTTCGTAGCTGATGTCCACGTCGTTTCCGTCGTAGGTTGCGATCGTGCTCTTCAGGAACTTATCGACATTCGCCTCGAACTTATCGCACCAAGCTTCCGCTTGATGGTGACGTTCGGTTGGATCGTCGGAGGTCAAACCTGGCAATTCGAATTCTGGCTTGTAGTGAGCACCACGACATTCGTCGCGGGCCCGAGCTCCCTTCAAGATTGCTTCCGCGATTGGGAACATGTCCTGCATCGCCTTGGTGAACAACACATTCTGGTTCGACCAGCTACCGGTGTCGCTCAAAGCACACTTCCAGGCCCGTGCCTTCAAGTCGGCCAGCTTGCCGATCGCTTCGTCGAGTTGCGAGTTGACACGCACCACGGTCGCGGCGCTGGTCATCATGTTGCCCAGTTCCTGATGGATCAGGTAAGGGTTTTCGTCGCCTGACTGCTTCAGCAGGTTGTTGTGACGTTCCTGATGCTGCTTGGCGGCGGCTTCGTACAACGAAGCAGGCTGATCGGCGGCAGCTGCACCTGGCTTCAAGTTGTTCAGCAGCGTTTCCAGACCTGGTGCTACGAACAGCCCGGAGAAGATACAGCTCAGCAGCGAGTTCGCACCCAGACGGTTGGCACCGTGGTAGTGGTAGTCGACTTCGCCGATGGCGTAGAGGTTCGGGATGTTGGTCTGCTGGTTGGCTGGCGAACCAGGCTGCAGCCCGGGACCGCTGGTTTTCTTTTCGTAGTTCGTCCAGAGCCCACCCATGCTGTAGTGAACCGCCGGGAAAATACGCATCGGCGTGTAGCAAGGATCGACGCCCTGGAACTTGCGGTAGATGTCGAGAATACCACCGAGCTTGCGGTTCAGTTCGCTTGCTTCGATGTGCGTCAGGTCGAGGTAAACGCACTGACGGTCTTTTTCGACGCTCAAACCTTCGTTCACGCAGACATTGAAAATCTCGCGCGTCGCGATGTCACGCGGAACGAGGTTTCCGTACTGCGGGTAACGTTCTTCCAGGAAGTAATAGCGTTCGCCTTCCGGAATGTCGGAAGGAGATCGGCTGTCTTGTGGCGTGCGAGGTACCCAAACGCGGCCCCCTTCACCACGAGCCGATTCGCTCATCAGACGCAGTTTGTCGGCACCTGGAATGGCGGTTGGATGCACCTGGATGCATTCGCCATTGCCGTACTTGGCACCAGCTTGCATACAACGGCTGGCAGCCGAACCGTTGCAGGTCATGCTCATCGTCGAGCGACCGTAGATCAGCCCGCAACCACCAGTCGCGACCACCACGGCGTCGGCACGGAACGAGCGGATTTCCATGCTGAAGAGATCTTGAGCAACGGCACCGACGCACACACCTTGGTCGTTGGTGATTGGGCCGAGGAAGTCCCACATCTCGTACTTCTTGACCAGGCCTTCCGATTCCCAGCGACGAACTTGTTCGTCCAAGGCGTACAGAAGCTGCTGACCGGTGGTCGCCCCGGCGAAGGCGGTTCGCTTGTAGAGCGTTCCACCGAAACGGCGGCGATCCAGGAAACCTTCCTGGGTACGGTTGAAGGTCACACCAAGGCGATCCATCAGATCGATCACCTTCGGGGCCCACATGGCCATTTCGTAAACCGGCGGTTGATGGTTCAGAAAGTCACCACCGTAGACGGTGTCGTCGAAGTGTTTGTATTCGTCATCACCCAGTTGCCGGGTCGCGTCGTTAACACTGTTGATCCCACCTTGGGCGCACACGCTGTGCGAGCGTTTGACCGGCGTCAGGCTCATCAGGTCGACCCCGATGCCCAACTCGGCCAATTTCATGGTGGCAGCCAAACCGGCCAGACCACCACCGACAACCAGAACTCGCTTATCTGCCATTCCCATCCACCTTTGGCTCTTGGGTTTTCATTTGGCGGCGTCAGCTTCCCTCTGCTTTATTTAACCGAAGGAAGTCGCGTAGCTTTAACGTTCCGACTCGGCCTGGGGGGCTTCGTCGTGTTCTTCATGCGAAAACTTCGACTCTTCCGAATGCTTGTGCGGATTCGGCATGATGTCGCCGGTCTCGACCAGGATTTCGTACGCCTTGTCTTCCTCGACACGCACTTCCGCGATTTTCTCGGAGCTCATCGAGTAGAGGCCGACAATCGCAGCCATCCCGGCAACAGCCAACAAAACAAAGACAACGTTGGCAGCCAGCTTGGCACGTTCTTGGGCCTTCGGATTGATCCAAAGCCCCCACGTAATCCCAAAGGTGAACAGACCGTTGGAGAAGTGGAAGACCGTCGCGAGCACACCAATGGTGTAAAGAATCGGCACGATAATCGAAGCCTGCATCGCCAGGGCACCGCTGCTCGCCGCGTTATAAGGCGAGAACTGGGCACCAAAGAGCGGATGCGCGACATTGTTGATCCAGAAGTTTGCATGGATCCAGCCGTGCATATGGAACACGTGCCAGGCAATAAACAGAAACGCCACCAGACCGGTCGCCCGCTGCATCGTGTAGCGGAAGTTGCTGTTGTAAGGATATGCCTGGGTGTTGGGATTGCCGCCACTGGTGATCAGCAGCCCATACGCAGCGTGGAAGATGATCGGCAGGAAGATGAAGGCCCATTCGACCAGCGGCAAAATCGGCCCCAGCGAATGGATATGGAACACCAGTCGCTGGAAGAGCAGCGGGGCACCAAACACGCTGGCGTTCACCGAAAGGTGGACCACCATGTAAGCACCGACTGGGACCAGACCGGACAAAGAGTGCAGGCGGCGCAATAAAAATTCATTGCGTTCCAAAAAACTAGGTGCCGAGCTCACCACAGACCCTTTCCGAAATCGAGTAGACTGCCAGGTTGGGCAGAATCTCGCTTGCAAGTGTTGTCTTTAGATCGGTTTAAGGCGCGAAATGCACCCCTCGGCCGCTACTCCGACCAACCATCGAAGGGGGCCGCTCGCATGTTGCAAGTTATAGCGGAATCAGCACTTAGTTATAAGTACCCCTGCTGTAACTGGCGAAATTTCCCATCCAATATCACCTTTGCTGATAAAGTGGGCAATCTGCTCCGTCTCCCCTGCCAGTTTGGCAGGCCCCAAGATGAAGCATCACCTGGGGTCGCAAAGATTTTATGGCAAATTGTGCGTTCTACCGCGCTCTGGACGCCCTTTACCGATCGGTATTGCTCCAGCACGCAAAGTTGGCCAAAAATGGGAACTACATTTGCATACTTAACCGTCGAACGTCATGTTCTGCCAACACTTTAAGCGTGTTTAATTTTCTCTCAGTGCCATGCGAAACAGTTCCCAACCCGTCATGCTGATCACCGACGACGATCGCTCGTTCCGCGAGACGATGGCGGAAGTGTTCGAGCGTCGCGGTTTCGCACCGATTTTGGCGGCCAGCGGAGAAGAGGCGATTCAGGTCACCCAGAAGACGACCGTCCATGTCGCACTGTTCGATTTTCACATGCCACAGCGGACCGGCCTCGAGTCAATCACCGCTTGCCGCAGCATGGGCGTCAATATTCCCTACATCTTGCTCACCGGGGCGCTCGATCAAACGATCGCGACCCAAGCCGAGAGCATCGAGATCTTCTCACTTCTTGAGAAACCGGTCAGCATCCAGATCGTGACTGGCGTCGTGAAAGAAGCGATGTCGCGCCATTACCCGTGGTACGAACTGGAACGCTAAGCCGCGATTCGATCGCCGCGATCATTCCGCATACGTAGATAATTCAGACCATCAAGCACAATGGCGAGCTTAAAGCTCGCCATTGCGTAGTTTTCTGATCGAAGGTCTGACGCCTAAATTCCCTGATCCATCGAACCCGAGGCCGGTGGAATATCGTCGGCGTTGATTTCCTTCGGCGTGCCGTGGCGCTTGGTCTCGGTGCCAGGAACAATGCGTGGACCGTTGGAGGTGTCTTCGATCACCTTCTTCAGCTCGTCGGCGTCGACCACTTCCAGCTCCATCAAACGCTCGGTCAGCGATACCAGGGCGCTGCGGCGATCTTCCATCATGCGTTTGGTGCGATTGAGCAACTCGTCGATGATTCGCTTGATTTCCAGATCGATTTCGCGGTAGGTCTCTTCGCTGTGCGAGCGGGCACGTTCTTCCGATTGCTCAGGGATGAACGCCGAACGACCGCTGGCTCGATAGTTCACGCGACCAAGCCGGCTCATGCCGAAGTCGGTCACCATGCTGCGAGCGATTTCGGTTGCACGTTCCAGATCGTTCTGGGCACCGGTCGAGATCTCGTCGTAGACCATCTCTTCGGCCAGCGTTCCGGCCAACAGCACCTGAATGCGGCTTTCCAGTTCGCTTTGGGTCATCAGGAAGCGATCTTCCGTCGGACGCTGCATCGTGTAGCCAAGCGCGGCCAGACCACGCGGAATGATCGAGACTTTGTGCACCGGGTCGGTATTCGGCAAGCAGTACGCCACCAGTGCGTGACCACTTTCGTGATAGGCGACGCGCAGCTTTTCGTCTTGGTGCATCACACGCTGCTTCTTTTCCAGACCAGCCGTGACACGTTCAACACCTTCGTCGAATTCAATCATCCCGACCGCCGCTTTCCCCTTACGGGCAGCCAGCAGGGCCGCTTCGTTCACCAGGTTTGCCAGGTCAGCACCCGAGAAACCGGTGGTGATCGCGGCGACACCTTTCAGGTTGACCGTATCGTCCAGCTTCACGCTGCGAACATGGACACGCAGAATGTCTTCGCGTCCGCCGGCGTCGGGTCGGTCGACCAACACCTGGCGATCGAATCGGCCGGGACGGAGCAGGGCAGGGTCGAGCATTTCCGGACGGTTGGTGGCGGCAATGATGATGATCCCGGCATTCGCCTCGAAACCATCCATTTCGACCAGCAACGCGTTGAGCGTCTGCTCACGTTCGTCATGACCACCGACGATGCTACCGCCACGCGTTTTACCGAGGGCATCCAATTCGTCGATGAAGATAATGCAGGGACTTTTCGCCGCGGCTTGCTGGAACAGGTCACGGACACGAGCCGCACCCACACCGACAAACATTTCGACAAAGTCGGAACCGCTCATGCTGAAGAATGAGACGCCAGCTTCGCCGGCGATTGCCTTGGCGAGCAGCGTTTTCCCCGTTCCGGGAGGGCCTACCAGCAGAACGCCTTTGGGGATGCGGCCCCCCAGCTCTTGATACTTCTCAGGCGAACGGAGGAAGTCGACGATTTCGCGAACTTCTTCGACCGCTTCCTCAATACCAGCGACATCTTCAAAGCTGATGTTCAGATCGTCCTGCATGTGCAGCTTGCCGCGACTTCGGCCGAATGCGATCGCACTGCCGGTTCCGCCGATTCGCCGAATCATGAAATAACAGAACGCGATCCCCAAACCAATCATCAGCAGGGGACCACCATAGATCTCAAAGAAATTCGGCGGACCGGTCGCTTTGTAATCGGTGAAGCCGACCTTATCGAACATCGCCTGAATCTTGCCGGCCGCATTTTCCGTGCGGACCAGATAAGTGACGATCTTCTGGTCTTCGGTCTTCGCCTTGCTCGGATCTTTCGAGTCGTTGTCGTAGCGATCGACCTTACCAGTGACCGACGATGGCCCGATTTCCACATTTCGCAGATTGGAATAGCGGATGCTGGAAACTTTGCCTTCGCTGTCCTTGTGCTGGACAGTCACGCCGGGGTCGGTATCTGATTTCTTATCGTCCCCAATCGACGCGATCAGGCGTTCCAGATCAGGCTGAGTTAATTCTTCAGAACCTGGTTGCAGGATGTACATTGCGACCAGAAATACGACCGCACAGGCTACCAGGATGTACCACAGATTGCCGGGACTTCCCTTTTCTCCCCGCCGTTTAGGAGATTCGTCGTTGTTATCCATGAGCTTTTTGCTTTGGGTTGCAGAGAAGAATGTGTAACTGCCCAGCGGCGCGAACCGCCTGAAGTGAATCTCATCGTATACTGGCCCCGCTTCTACGACTATCTTTGCCAACTGGCAAAACAGGGCAAGCTGCTAGCGTGCCGACCAGGGGATGAGGGTTGGTCCGATTATGCCGACCAACCTCGATCCTGGGTACCGCCCTCCGGCTGACTTGGCATACGAAGCGATCCCAACTTCCGACTGCGGAAAGAATGCCGTACGCCCGAGACTTTTCAAACGTTTCAGGGGCGATTCGCACCATTAATCAAGACCCCGGTGCGTCGTGCCGTTTTTTTCTACGAAATTGACTCGGCACATGCCCCATCGTCCGCTTGAAGCAACGGATGAACGACTCGGCATGGTTAAATCCACAACGATAGGCAATTTCCGGCATCGGTAAGTCGGTCTCGCGAAGTAGCACGGCGGCTCGTTCGATCCGGACTCTTCGCAAGATGTCGGCCGGCGAACGCCCTACGTGCCGCTCGAAGCGATTTTCGAGTACGCGCCGGGAAACACTGACAGCCTTCTCGACATCACTAATCCGAATCGGCTCGTCGGCGTGATCGCGAATGTATTTGATCGCCGCCGTCACGACATCGTCTTGAAAGCCGGTCGCGTCGGACGACCGCCGAGCAATCACTCCATGCGGAGGAATCTCGATCGGCTCTGTGGGGGCTGGCTTTCCCTGGATCATCGCTTCCAACAGTTCGGCCGCTCGGTAACCGACCGTTCGGCCTGCCTGGTCGAGACTCGAAATCTCGACCGGAGCCAATGCCGACATCAACGCGTCGTCTTCAATGCACAGCACGGCGAGATCGTCAGGCACTTCGATCGTCGCGTTGGCACAATGCGTGATGACCGTTCGCCCGACCATCGCACTCCAGGCAATCACGCCAATCGGCTTTGGCAGTTCCAGTAGCCACCGCTGCAGTTCGTACGACTCGGAACGTAAACCATGTTCGTTCACGATTTGCGAGGTGCCGCTGAAATGAAAGACATGCAGGCGCGATCCTTCCGATTCAACACCGCGGCGAATCTCTTCCTCCATGAAGGTTCCGTAGCGCATGTGCGGAGCCGCTCCGATGAACGCGACGTCACGAAACCCGCGATCAACGAAGTGCTGAGCCGCCATCTGTCCGCATGCCCGTTGATCGGAAACGACGTTCGGGTAACGCTGCGAATGCGTTCGCGTCCACGACACGTTAACCGCCGGAATCTTACGCGCCGCGATCGATCGCAACAGCGACGCATGCGTTAGGCGGCCAATCACCCCATGCCCTTGCCAGTCTTTGGGAATCTGCAGCACATCCCAAAATCCATGCGGTTCGATAAAGCAATCCCAGCCACCCTGCTCGTTGGCGAAGTCCGCGACCCCGCGCAGCACGTCACGACTCCACTCGGTGGCGGTCTGAACCATTAGCGCGATCGATCTTCGCGCTGGCACTCCTAGTAACGATGTATTCATGACTGGTTGTGTTAAGAAACGCCTCGTAGATCGACCATTTTCATGAAGATTCTGAGTGTAAGCGATGGCATAAAAAACTATCTTAAAACTGTGCGAAAGACTGGTGCATTATATCAATCTTTATGCGTTATTTGTCATGTCTCTCAAAAATGACCCGAGATATGATCGGCTCATCGTTTCGCAGGGCAGCGTCCAACCTCGTTGCAGCAACCTGCTGAACGTTCTGAATTCCATTCCTATTTCGTTCTTCTGTTTGGTTGTTTGGAGAGAGCTCTCATGTCGCGGAAACCTCACGCATTCACGCTGGTCGAATTGCTAGTTGTCATAGCAATCATCGGCGTTCTGATTGCCTTATTATTGCCAGCCGTGCAGCAAGCACGCGAAGCGGCACGTCGGATCAATTGCACGAACAATTTGAAGCAGCTTGGCCTCGCCCTCCATAATCATCACGACACCTTCGGGGCGTTTCCTGCCGGAGCGAACGACGAGCGCGATTCGGACAACGATGAAGTCGGGTCAATGTGGAGTGCCCGTATTCTACCGTTCATCGAACAAAACAATTTGTACGAAGCCCTTACCCTGGACAACTCGGCTAACTTTGCCGCCGGTAGTGGTGGCGTGAGCGGGGCCTCGATTGGCAGTACCAATAGCGCGCATCGAAACATCGCGGCATGTGAAACGATGATCGAGAATTTGCGTTGCCCATCGGCCCCCATTCCCAAGGCGGTCAAAGATACGTCGACAGACAACTGGACCGTGCAGAACCGTGTTCCGGCAAGCTACCTGGCGAACTGCTCTGGCACGCTTACTTCCGACTATGATTCGAGCCACAACTCTGGCGGCGGTCAGGACTGGTGGGGAAAGAATGCCGGCAGCGGCTTGAATGGTGTCTTCCAGAACTTTCGGGCACTGAGCTTCTCGGCGGTCACCGACGGAACGTCGAATACAGTTGCTTTTGGCGAGGCGGTTCCTGATCCGAAGAGCACCGGGGCCCGGGAAGACAAAGCGAACGGTTCAGCCGCCCAGAAAGATCACTGGTATATCGGTGGCGATGATATCGATGTGCCGGAAGATTGGTCCGAGATGTGGGGCTCGCTGGGAGTCGGCATCAATCTGCCCAAGGTCGACCCCGGAAGTTCCGGTTTCGCCGCGTATGAGTTCGGCTACAGCAGCCAGCATCCTGGGGGAGCGATGTTCTGCCTGACCGACGGCTCGGTCACGTTTCTGGCTGAAACGATCGACGCCAACACGCGGCAAGCGTATGGCACTCGTAACGGCGAAGAAGTCATTTCAAAGTAACCACCAGGCAAGGATACGCTGATGGACACTCCATTCCCGCCCCCTCGTCACGCAGCACTTGGCGGCTTTACCTTGATGACACTACTACTGCTTGGCTGCAGCTCCGAACCAGGCCGGGCCTCGATCGAAGGAATGGTCTCGCTCAACGGGCAACCTCGCGGTGGCGTCGAAGTCACCTTTTGGAACGAGAACGATCACCAGCAGATGGTTTTCTCGACGACTACCGCTGACGATGGCCGATTTCTGGTCGAGAACATCTTCCTGGGAAGCGTTCGCGAGTGTGTCGTAACCTTCTCGAAACCAGCCCTGAAGAACGGCAGCGATATTCCGCCGGACATCAAAGCGTCGGAAGTCGCCACGGTTGATCTCGCTCCGAAAGATCTTCGCGACCCGGACAAGTCGCCGGTCCATGCTTCCGTGCCGGTTAGCGACTTTCAATACGATATCGTGACTGGCAAATAAGCAGCCACGGCACCCTAAAACATCTTCGCCCGGCGACCATCTCCCCCACGAAGATGGTCGCCGGGCTTTTTTGATTCACCACTCTCGATGGATAATTTGCTACGGTTTGGCGAACGAATGCGTGAAACGATTTCGCGCAAACCCTATATTGAGAGCTCACTCAACACCACGAATTGAGCTTTTTCACGCCACTTTCGGCCGATCTCAGGGTTTCATGCTTGTTTAGGAATGCTCGTTCTGCGGCGAAGGATCTGCCGTCGTGATTCCCAATCCTTTGCACAGTCCTGAAAGGTTCCGCGATGCGTCGCTTGTACCTCCCTGGCATTGCCCTGCTGCTTTGCATGTCTGGCCTCTCTTCGTCGCTATTGGCGGAAGACCATTTTCTGACCATTGGTGGTGGGCCCACGGCAGACGGTAACCAGGTTTCACTCGAAAACAACGTGCTCTATTTCCAGCGCACGCTCAGCAAATTGGGACTCGACCAGAAAGAACATCAGATCCTGTTTGCCGACGGCAACGATCCTGGTATCGATCTGCAAGTCGAGAACCCAGACCGAGGTCCCGAAGACCTTCGTCGGATGCTGGCCGAGATCGTTGGCCCATCGACCGGGATTCGCTTCGACTACCGCAGCAGTTCCATCGCAGGGATTTCAGGTGCGGCTCAACCGGAAGTGATCGAAGAACGCATCAAAGAGCTGAGCAATCGCCTTACCGACGGCGACCGACTGATTCTCTACTTCACTGGCCATGGTGGTCGCGAAAGACCTGCCCCGCAGCGACGCTCGTCTCGTTCCGGCCGGCCGACCGCCGCCATCCAAGAAGATCCGAAAGAAGAAGCAAGCGACGACTCTGATAACAAGGAAGATTCGGCCAAGGAAGAGGAAGCTTCGACGGAGGATGAAAAGAAGGAAGACGACAACAGCCGATCGGAACGCCGTCGCCCAAGTCGTCCGACCTACGTCGGCAATCACACGCATCTTTGGCACCATCAGACGATGACCGTGCCGGCTTGGGCCGAGAAGCTCGACCAGCTTCCGCCAGACATGCCCGTGGTGGTGGTGATGGTGCAATGCTACAGCGGCGGCTTCGGCAACTTGATCTTTGAAGGGGGCGATCCGAAGAACGGTCTGACGTCGCTGCCACGTTGTGGATTCTTCTCGACCGTGCCCGACCGTGTTGCCGCTGGCTGCACGCCGAATGTCGATCAGGCCGAATACCGCGAGTACTCCTCGTACTTCTGGGAAGCTCTCAGCGGCACCACACGCACCGGTCAGATTGTTGCCATGCCCGACTACGACAACGATGGCCAGACGTCGCTACTCGAAGCCCACGCTTACACGGTGCTGACTGCCGATACGATCGACATCCCGACCCGCACGTCCGACTTCTTCCTGCAACAGCTTTCGTCCGTCGACAGAGATAAGAAGTTGATGACGATTCACACGCCGGTCGAACTGCTTCTGGCGGAAGCCGATCCATGCGAACATGCCGTTATTGAAGGGCTCAGCCAACACTTCGGTCTTTCGGAACAAGATCGTGGTAAAGAAGTCGACGAAGCGATCCGCGACAAACGCAGCGACAAGCGGAAGGTCGATGGCGATGTCCGTCGCAAGCAGCAAACCATCAACGGCAAGCGTGGCGAAATCAAACGAGCACTACAGGAACGTTGGCCTGAGATCGTCAGCCCCTGGCATCCGAAGGTTGCTCAGCTGATTGCCGACGAACCAGCGACGCTGGAGGACTTTATCACGAAGCACAAAGCGTATCGCGAATTGACCGAAGCGAGCGAAGAACTGCATCAGCTTCAAGCCGACCAGGAACAACTGGAAGTCGATATCGTGAAGCTCGAACGGCTCAAATACTGGCTCGAACGCCGTGCCCTGGCCCTCAATCTGCCATTGGTTGCCGACGAAAAGAGCGTCGACCAGTTCAAGCGACTCGTCGAACTCGAGTCGCAAAAGCTCTAGTCACCGGCCAATCTTGCTCTGGCCGGCGAGTTCTATCCCGATCTCTCGGTTCCGACTTATCGTAGCGGAACCGAGGAAGGTGCTCGGGTCACCGAGTTGTTGTACTGCGGATCGAAGTACCAATACATGCCGCCAGGGCTCGAGATGTCTCGCAGCCACTCGCGCTGTTTCGGGAAGCGATGGTTCTGCATCAACGCATAGATATCGCTGATCACCGTCGTGTTGTCGCCGTAATAAGCATGTCCCATCAGACTGGTATCGATCTGCGTAACATCGATCGTATCGATGCCTGAAAGCACCAGGATACTCGCTCCCACGTCACCGGCACGCGGATAACCATTCACGGCCCGCGAAGCCTTCAACGCCAGGTCGTTCTGCGAAGCATACAACGTGACGTGATGGGCCAGGCTACTTAGGCGTGGCGCGATCTGTTCCTGGAATACGCGGGCATCGACATCCGGTGCTGCCAGGATCACTTCGTTGAACATCTTCTCTTGCTGGTTCAGATCCTGGGCCAACGCTTCGACCGCCGCACCAAAGGCTCGGTTCCCCATGCTGTGGGCGATCAAGTGCACGGCCTGGGCACCGCTGTGATAATGAATCTTCAGCAGGAACTCACGCAGGTGCGAAGCGGTCCAGAACGAATTGTCTCGATCGACGACGTACCCGAGCAGTTCCCCCTGGGATGGCCAACTAAAGAAGACCGGTGCGCCTTGAAACTCCAGGTCGTGAGCAATCTGGGCCGTTCGGCGAGCGGCATCTTCAAAGCTGACGTTGTAACCATGGATGAAGATCAACAGGTCGTGATTGGGAGATTCGGCCACACGCTGTTTAAGCATGTCGAGGAACTGTTGTTCTTCCTCAGACTTCACTTCCACCAGCATCACGTGGTCTTCCGGCTTCTCTTCAAATTCCCAGTGCAGCACCGAAGGCGATTCCAGCTTGCCCGCCTGATGCGACTTCGGAATGCTAACCTTACAGGTCCCGAGTTGTAGGTCGCCTTGTTCTTTTCCGTAAACGACCGACTGGTTCGTTAAGAAACGATCGTACTTGTTGTACTGAACCCAACCTTCTTGTCCCACGACGATCGCCCCGGTGATGGCCACGAGGACCGTCAAACCGGCGACGATATATTGCTGGAACTTGGTCAGCAGCAACGCCACCGCGATCCCGAGCAGAACGCAGGTCGCCGCTGGGAGCAGCGCGTGATACTTATGGGGCAGAACGCCGCCTGGCCAAACCATCGGTGCCCGGTCGGTGCCGTAGAACACCTCGACCACGTCGAATGGGTCGTCACTCGGAGGTCGAACGTCCGCCGGAGATTGAGCGGCCATCGACTGCATCGGAGCAGCCTCTGGCGAAAGCATCGGTGCGGCTTGTTCGGGGGCAGCCTGCATCATGCGGGGCTGCATCATTTGAGGCTGCATGGCCTGCGGCTGAAGTGACCGTTGCTGTTGAACAACAGGGCCTTCGAGTGGCAACGCTTGCGGCTGCGAGAATGGACTCATCTCGCCCGACATCCGCTGCTTCATTTCTGGGGAAGTGAGCGGGGCCTGTGGTTGGACCGCTTGTGGCTGGAACTGGGGAATGGGCTGAAACTGCGGAGCCAACTGAGGCGGGCTCTTCTGCTGCATCGCTTGCGGAGCGACCTGAACGCGGGCATCCATCGGCACGCCATGGTCAACCACGGGCCCGGTATGCGGAGCATCGGCATGTCCGACTTCCGTTTCCCCTTCCTTGTTACTACAGCCCACCAGCCCAATGGCAAGCGTAATCATCAAGATCATTCCCATGCACTGTTCGAGAATTCGATTCCCTTGTGCCCGGCACCGCGTTGTCAAAAGCATCGCTTTCCCCCCGACTCCATTCCACGTAGCCCCTGACTATTTCAAGTCAAATAGGGGGTGGATATTAGCGAGCCCGGTAGGGGAGTGAAAGATCGGTTTTGGCCTTCGCTAGCACGAAAAACGAGTCTTTAGCTAGTTAACCAACGGCAACTAACTGTTTGCCATTTATCCACTTACAACCTAGAACCAGGGGTGACAGGGCTGCGCGAAAAATGCTGGGGGGCTGAAAACCATTTCCCCCCGACCTTCGTCATATCCTTTAAGATCCAAGAGCGAGTCGCGACACTCTTCTTCCCCCTCTACCCCCGGAAACATGCGATGTTGCCCAACTCTCGAACGTTCCCCTGGACGCTTTCGGTACTGCTGCTTCTCCCCACGCTGCTTTACGCCGCCGATCCGGCACCAGACGCGGTCACCAAAGAGGATGAACGGGCCTACGTCCTGGCACCGACGCCGATCCGAGAGGCTCTGCAAGATCGCAAGTACGACGAAGCGATCCAAAAGATCGATGCCGAGCTGGCCAAAGGGGAAGGGGACACCGAGCAGCTTCTCTACCTGAAAGGGCGTGCGTTCCATTTCGCCGGCAAGTACGAAGATGCCGTTCGCACCCTGGAAGAACAACTCAAGCGATTCCCCGATTCGCACTGGAGCCGCAAGGCACAGTTTGGGATCGGGCTGGCCCATGCTCGCCGGGGGGATTATCGCAGCGCCGAAGCCGCTTATCGTCAACAGGCTCGCTACCTGCTATCGCTCGATCGGAAAGAAGAAGTCGCGGAGATCTATCTGAGCCTTGCCGAGGTGGCGTTCGATTGCGGAGAAGAAACCAAAGACCAGGCCGAGTTCAACAAGGCGCTACAGTTCTATCGCAAGGCCCTGGAGGTGGGACCGAAGCCTGCAACGCAGGATCGTATCAATCTTCAAATCGCCCGCAGTTTGAATCAGATCGGCCAACAGGGCGAAGCGATCCAAGTGTACGATCGCCTGGTCGCCGATGGCACCGACTCAGCCACGACATTGACCGCTCGCTACGAACTGGGGGACACGTATCGGAAAACGAATCAATTGCCTGCGGCCCGTAAGACATGGGAAGATCTGTTGGCTCTGCATCCAGAAGATAAGTCCGAACTACTTCCCAAAGCAGCCTTCCGTCTGGCCGAGACCTATCAGTTTCCCAGCCCCCCTAGCGATCAAGACCTGGAGCTAGGCGTTGCGGCGCTGGAAGCTTACCTGGCCAAATACCCGGAACATGAAGATGTGCCGGAAGCCCATTTTCAACTTGCACGAGCTTATTCGCATCGTGGCCGGGGCGACGATGCCGTCGCGGCTTTGCAGTCGTTCTTGAAGATCGACCAGTTCGCCAACACCGATGCCTATGCCGAGGCCCGGTTCCTGCTTGGTTCGATCTACGCTCAGCAGAACAAGTTCGACGAGGCAATCGCTGCCTGGAGCGAATACCTCTCGAAGCACCCCACCCATTCCAAGTGGAGCGAAGCTCAGCAGCGGATTATCAACACGCAGTATCAGAAGGCCGAGTTCGCTTACAACGCGGAAGACTACGATCAGGCCCGTCAGTTATGGCGAGAGTTCCTGGCGAAATACCCAGTCGACTCGCGAGCCCAACAGATTCAATTTCAGATTGGCGAAAGCTTCTACGAACAAAAGAACTGGGACGAAGCAATCCAGACCTGGAAGCAGCTTGCCAGCAAGTTCCCTGGCAGTCACATCGCCGCCCAGGCCCAGTACCGGATCGCCCTGACGACCGAACAAGAGCTGAACAAGCTGGCCGATGCTCTCGAACTTTACAAACAGTTGGCCAACACGCCGTTCGCATCCCAGGCCCAGCAGCGGATCAACCTGCTGACCGGCGAAGAACTGGCCGTCAGCACGCTGCGGAAGTTTCGCTCACAGGAAAAGCCTTCGATCAAGCTCGAAACGCGAAACCTCGAAAAGGTGACGGTGCAGATCTATCCGATCGATCTGGAAACTTACTTCCGCAAGATGCAGACGACCGACGGCATCGAGAACCTCGACATCGCTCTGATCGATCCAGCCAAGAGTTTCACCTTCGAGATCCCTGATTACGAGAAATACCGCCTCGACACCCACACAATCGATATCCCAATTCCGGCCCCTGGTGCCAAGGAAGGAGACGAATTGGCGAAAGCAGGCGTCGTCGCCGTGACCGTGACCGGCGAACGTAAAGAGTCGACCACGATCGTCCTGCAAAGCGACTTGGACATGATCGTGAAGAGCTCGCGCGACGAGGTGTTCGTTTACGCCCAGAACATGCGAAGCGGTAAGCCATGGGAAAACGTGCGTTTGCTGCTCTCGAACGGTAGCGAAGTCTTCGCCGAAGCAACGACCGGTGCCGATGGTGTCTATCGAGCTAAGCGTGACGAACTGCATGGCTCCGGCGACATCCGAGTCCTCGGCGTGATCGACGGACACTCGGCCGCCAACATCGTCAGTCTCAATGGGCTGGAAGTTGCCCGTGGACTCGAACGCCGCGGCTACCTTTACACCGACCGTCCTGCTTATCGCCCAGGCCAACTGGTGCATGTCCGCGGAATCATTCGCCACGTCCAAGACGACCGTTACACCGTTCCATCCGGAGCAACTTACGAGCTGGAAGTTCTCGACCCACGTGGCCGGGCCTTGCTATACGAAGAAGTCAAACTCTCTGACTTCGGTACCGCCGGAGGTCACTTGATCCTGCCAGCTCAAGCCGCCATCGGTTCGTACCAGGTGGTGCTCAAGTCGACGAAGGATCGCTCGGAGGCGTATTACGGCAACTTCCAGGTCGCCGAGTTCCAACTACCTCGGATCTTTCTGGAAGTCGAGACCGACGAGAACGTTTATTACCGAGGCGAAACGGTTCGCGGCAAGATCACTGCTCGCTACTATCACGGCGATCCCGTGATCAAGCGGAACCTCGAGTACTTCATCGATGGCAAACAAGTCCAGGCGCAAACCAATCAGCAAGGCCAGGTCGAATTCGAGTTCCCAACGCGTGACCTGCGTGACTCACGCACGGTTCAGATCGTGGCTCGTATCCCCAGCGAAGAAGCGGCAACGTCGCATAACGTCTTCATTTCGTCGGTCGGGTTCTCGCTCAGCACGAAGGTTCTCCGCGAAACTTACCTGGCCGGAGAATCGTTCGACGTGACCGCCACGGTGAAAGACCTGGAAGGGGAACCGCTGGCGACCGACCTTACCCTTTCGGTCCTACGGTTACCAGAACGCGTCCCGAACATGCACTCGTCGCAGGCCGCACCGGTTCCCTCGCAAGACCAAGAGGTGCTTGTCGCCAAGCACACTCTGAAGTCAAACGACCAGGGTGAGGCGCGTCAAACGTTGAAGCTTGAAGAAGGTGGTCGCTACATTCTTCGCTTCACTGGTGTCGATCGCTTCAAGCACGACATCTCTGCCCAGGCCGACGTCCGCATCTCAGACGAGAACGATCGTGTTCGGCTGCATATCCTGGCCGATCGCCACTTGCTGAAAGCAGGCGAGAAGACTTCGGTCGATGTCCATTGGCGTGGCGAACCAACGATGGCGTTGGTGACCTTCGAGGGCTCGAAGATCCTGGACTATCGCCTGGTCGAACTTAAGGCCGGGAAGAACGCGTTGAAGTTTGATGTCGACACGTTCCTGGCACCGAACTTCCAGTTGGCCATCGCAGCGATGACCGACCCTAAGCAGAAAAAGGGAGAGAAGGACGAAGAATCGCCGATTCGCTTCCATTCCGCGGAGAGTGAATTCCAGGTCGAACGCGACTTGAACATCGCCTTGAAGTTGCCTGAGTCGGCCCGTCCTGGCGACACCGTGAAAGCGGAACTCACCACAACCGATGCCCTGGGCAACCCGGTCGCGGCCGAGTTGAGCCTGGCATTGATCGAGAAAAGTTTGCTCGACCAGTTCCCATCGACGCTGGCCAAGCCGAATCAGTTCTGGCACGGCAACCCGCGCCTGTTCGCCATGCGGGCCAGCTCCAGCATCGACTTTTTCTACCAGCCTGCGACCCAGGAAATCGACAGCCGCTTGTTGGCCGAAGAAGAGCGTCTGGAAGAGATCGAAGAGACTCGCCTCGAGCTGAGCGACTTCGCCGACGCGCGTCGGCGCGACTTCGACATGCCAGTCGTGGCTGCGGAAGAGTCGATGGCGATGGATGGTGCTTACAACGGAGCCTATAGCGGTCCGTCCGGGGGCATGGGCGGCTATGGCGGGGACAAGATGCAATTTGGCGAGATTCAGCAGCAACAGATGGCTCAGCTGCCAATGTCTGGCCGAAAGTCGGCACGGGAAGTCAGCGGCCTTTCTTCAAAGCCTGACAGCCAGGTCTTTTCGTTCTTCGTCGGTTCGGCCGATCGAGGCGTGAATAGTGCGATTCCACAACTTCAAAATGGCCGCTGGGATATCGATGCGGATGACACCAACTGGTACTTCGACTCGAAAGGGGAGCCGGGGCTCGGCTACCAGGTGATCGATCGGAATGGTCAATACTCGAATCGATTTATCGCGTTGGCTGCCATTCAACCCGACGGCAATACGAATCTCTTCGGCGTGCTTAACCGCGCTGCCAAACCAGGCGAAACGGTTCTGCCAGGTCTTCCGCCGCAGGAAACCGCTTTCTGGGCACCCAACCTGACGACCGATGACAAAGGCGTGGCCAGTGTCGAAATCACGCTGCCACCCAAGTCGACGACCTGGAAGTTACTTTCCAACGGGATTACGGTCGAAACGTTGGCCGGGGAAGCTGAGGCGGAGCTGACAGTCTCGAAACCGTTGTTTGCCGACGTGAAACTACCGATGGCCCTGCAAAGCGGCGACAAGATTCAGGTTCCAGTTCGGGTCTTCAAACGAGATGGCCAGCCAGGCAGTGTCGAACTGACGCTCGAAATCACAATTGGCGAGAAGAGGGTCACGCAAACCAAGACCGTCGAGTTCAAGACAGAGAACGAAAAGCAACTGCTGATTCCACTCGAGATCGATCCCGCTTCGGTGAAGTCGTCCGATACGTCTTCGGCCAGCTTCCAGTTAATGGTCAAGTCGGGCGAGATGGTCGACATCCAACGTCAGACGGTGCCGATCCGAGAACGAAGCTATCGCGTTGTCCGTTCTGCCGGCGGGAAGGCTTCCAGCGACATGACTGCCACGGTTGCCTATCCCGAAGGAATGCCCTGGGAAGATCCGCAGTTGACGGTGGTCATCGGCCCGAACGTTCGAGCCGATCTGCTAAATGTCCTCGATCCTCCGATCATGCCGCTGTACCGCTGCGGTACAATCACGGCGACACCGATCGATACACTGACCAGCGACATTCTGGCAGGGCTCGCGTTGGAAGGTTTGCTGCAGCAAAGCCCCGATCAAGGGGGCCCTTCGCTCGACTCGGTGAAAGCGAAAGTCGATTCCGCCATCGCATCGTTGATTGTGATGCAGAAAGATGATGGTGGTTTTAGCTGGAGTGGTGCGGCTCGCGACACGAATCGTTATTCGACCGCACGTGCTTTGTGGGCTTTGGCCGCGGCACGCAAGGCAGGGCACCGGGTCAATACCGACCTGATCCAGAAGACGGTGCATGCCTTGAAGAACGAAGTGCCAAAGCTTCCTGTGGGCGACTACGACAGCAAGGCGACGATCTTGCATGCGTTGACGGTCGCCGATGTTGGCGACTTCTCGCTGGCGAATCAGCTGTATCGCAATCGTCCCTCGCTGACCGCTTCCGGCTGTGCCTATCTGGCGTTGACGTTCGCGGAAATGAATCGCAACGATACGGCCCGCGAACTGACCACGCTGGCGAAGACCAAGCTTGGCGAAAAGGGCATCTCCGGCTGGAACAGCTCCGCCGTGGAAGCCAAGTCGCTGTATGCCTTGTGTGTCTTGAAGACCGAGCCGAAATCGCCAGAGCTGGCCCGGGTTGCCCAGGAAGTGCTTCAGTCGCGTCAAGGTCATCGCTGGGATCCTGACAAAGCGACGGGACCGGCCATGCTGGCGATCTGCGGCTGGACTTCTGGCCAGGCCTTGGCTGCCGAAGAGTATCAGCTCGCGATCCTGGTGAATGGCAAGGCAGTCAAAACGCTGAAGATCGACGCCAAGTCGCTCACGCAAATGGTGACCATTCCGGCTGACTTCCTGAAGCGTGAGAAGCAGGAAACCGTTCGCTTCCAACTGACGGGTCGCGGCGAGTTCACTTACCGCTGCGAACTATCGGCCGACGTCCCACTCGACAAGTTGAAGTCGAATACGACGCGATGGTACGTCAACCGCAACTACGACCCGGCCCCGATTCGCTTCGATGGGGAAGAGATCCCCAGTGGCTTTGGCATCGTCAGTGGTAGCTATCAGTCATTCCGCAACGACCTCAAGCAACTCGCTGCCGGTGAACGTGGCAAGGTTCGCCTCCACATTCATCGCAGCAATGTCCGAAACGACGAGGACGACCAGCAAGTTGAATACCTGGTCGTGACCGAGCCAATTCCATCTGGCACGACGATCGATCCTTCTTCGTTGAAGGGACCCTACGAACGTTACGAGATCCACCCAGGCTTCGTCGTCTTCTATCTGGGGACCGGTCGTGGATCGCGTTACCTGCAGTACGACCTGGTCGGTATTCAGCCAGGCGAATACTACGCCGGGCCAACGCTGGTCCAAGATGTTTACCGTCCCGAAAGCCTGGCCGCCGGCGACGCGAAATCGTTGAAGGTCTTGGCCGATGGCGAAGACAGCTCTGACCAGTATCGGCTGACACCGGTCGAGTTGTACGAACTGGGTCGACGCAAGTTCGCCCAGGGAGACATTCCAGGGGCCGAGGCGCACCTGACCGAACTATTCAGCAACTGGTCACTCGACAACAACCCGCTTCGCGAGACGGTGAAAACGTTGTTCGATATTCATCTGCAGCAGAACCATTCTGCCGAAGGGGTGAAGTTCTTCGAACTGTTGATCGAAAAGTTTCCTGATGAAAAGATCCCGTTCGTCAAGCTGCTAAAGGTGGGCGATGCCTACAACGAGCTGGGCGAATACGAACGAAGCTACCTCGTCTTCCGCGCTGCCGTGGAAGCGAACTTCATGGTCGAAAGCCAGGTGGCAGGCTTCCTGGTCGATCAGGGCGAAATCATTCGCAGTATCAAGGTGATGGAAGCGTTGTTGAACGACTCGCCTCAGGAGCCATACGCTGCGATTGCCGAATATGCCTTGGCGACCGATGTTTACACAAACGCCGCTCAGGCCGCCGAAACTCGTGAAGGAAAGCTTCGCAAGTTCTCGCGTGTTCACTTCCAGAAGAAGTCGCTCCAAATGCTCGAGCAATTCCTGACGACCCATCCGGAAGATCCTTCCGCCGATGAAGCCGCCTTCGCGTTGGCCTCCGGTATGACAGAACTGGAACAGTATCAGCAAACGATCGATCTGTGCGAGCAGTACACCAACCGCTATCCCAAGAGCAAACACTTGAGCAGCTACTGGTACCTGACGGCGTTCTGCCACTTCGCCTTAAGCCAGCCCAAACAGGCCTTGGAGATGTCGGAGAAGGTCGCCCAGAGCGTTGCCGCTGGCCAGCAAAATGCAGACACGGTTGCCGCTCAGAATCGTTGGCGTGCCATCTACATCATGGGGCAGATCCATCACTCGCTGAATCAGGCGGCGGAAGCGATCGAGAACTATACCCAGGTGAAAGATCGGTTCGTCGATGCTTCGCAGGCCATCGAGTACTTCACCCGTCAGGCGATCTCGTTGGAGGAAGTCACCAGCTTCCTGCCGAACGAGAAGGTAGAGCTACAACTTGATTATCGCAACGTGAAGCAGTGCGAAGTGAAGGTGTATCGCATCGACCTGATGAAGTTCGGCCTGCTGCAACGCAATCTACAGAAGATCACGACGATCAACCTGGCCGGCATTCAGCCTCTGCATGAAACGACCATTCCGCTTGGCAATGGTAAGGACTATCAGAACAAGGACCGCAAGGTTCCTCTGCCACTGTCCGACGAAGGAGCCTATCTGATCGTGGCCCGAGCCGACAATCTGCACGCCAGCGGCCTGGTGCTGATCAGTCCGTTGAAGCTGGATGTCAACGAAGATCAGATCTCCGGCCGAGTTCGCGTGACGGTCAAGAACAAGGTGGCCGACACCTATGTCGACGACGTCCATGTGAAAGTGATCGGCACGGCAAACCCAGACTTCGTTTCGGGTGAAACCGATCTGCGGGGTATCTTCATCGGCGATGGCATCCAAGGCCGGACGACGGTGATCGCCCAGGCGAAGAAGGGGGAATATGCCTTCTTCCGTGGCGACAAAGAGCTTGCATTGACGGCCGAGGAATCAAAGCGGATGCGATCCAACGCACCGCCGATGCCTGCTCAGCAAGCGATGCCGCAAGGCAAGCAGATGGACTCTCGTCAGGAACTGTTGAAAGGGATCCAGTCGGGGAATGGTCTGATCCAAGAGGAACAGCGCCGGAACCTCGATCGTTTCTATCGCAACGATGTGAAAGATGGCATCAAGAACTTCAAGTTCTAGTCACGTAGCGGTGACGACATTGCTGTGGCAATGGGAACGAACACGATCAAAGGCATGAATGCCGCGACAACCGGAGAGCGAATGATCCAGTAATTCGCTCCCATGGCCTTGCAGGCCAGGGTCACCGCGTAAAAGCAAACGACCAGCAACAAGCAGTAGCCGATCGCGATGAAGATATTGCGATTCTCTTTTCGTAAGACAATGGGCAGCCCCAGGAACAGCAACGTGATATCGAGGAATGGCTGCACGATGCGGCTATGAATCTCGACCCGAACATCTGCGCCAACATCGAGGCTGCGATTGCTGAGCGTCGAAATCAACGCGTACGTCGAAGCATAGTCGCGCCATTGGCTGCTGGCAGTCAGCTGCTCGAAGGTGAGGTCGGTCACTAGAAAGCACTGACCTTGCTCCATCCAGGGATGGTCGTCCGGCATCAACAGAAGTGGTCCGTCCGGCAATTCGACCGAGGCGACACCCGCGGTTGTTTCTGGCTTGGTAACTCCGCTGACGAGAAATCCGCCGGGACGATCGGCCGTTGGGGGCATGTAGTCCGCTGTGGCGCCCATGACTTCCTTCCCCACGCCATCGAACTCTCGCGGCAAGCGAAACACAGGGGACTCGATCCGCTGTTCCTTGGCAAAGGTCGCCGCCCCGTTGATCAGCACGTCGGTCCGATTGTCAAACTGCTGCTGAAGAGTCTTGCGAGATTCGCCCAGCCAGTCCTGAGCGTTACGTGTCAATCGATCCATGTAATGGGGAATCAACAGTTCGCGATTCAGCACACCCAGCACGGCGATCACGATCACTGCGATCACAATCGGTCGCACGATGCGGGCCTGCGAAATCCCTGCCGCCATGAGGGCCGTCATTTCGTTATGACGCTGAATCCACGTCACGGTGAACATTGCCGAGATCAGCGTCAGGATACCGCTGGTCATCCCGAAGAAGGTAAACACGCGCGGGCTGTAGTAATCCCACAACACGCCGAACGTACTGCCTGTCTGGTCGCCATACTTCAAGAACTCGTCCAGGTTATTGAACGAGTCGATGACAATAAACAGTCCCGTGAAACTGATGAAGAAGATCAGAAACGACTTGAGGAACTGAAATAACAGGTATCGGTCGATTAGAAGCATGGGATAGAAAGTCCGCCCGGCTTGCTAGCATCGTGAAATGGGTTCGGATGCGATTTATACCGATTCCGCTCCGATCCCCAAAGACGAAAAGCCCCACACAATTTGACGGGGGGCTGCCCAACCACGATAAAACATACTGCCCAGTTCGATTCCTCAAGAACACCTCGTGGCAAAAGCGGTCGTCAAGATGCGTCGATTCAGCGGTTGGTCTCAGATGCTTGGTCGCCAGGTTGCTGGTCTGCTATTGCCAGGGACTTGTTGTCTCTGCCGGGCCGAAGTCGCCGACTATCGCAGTTCCCACGTCATCTGCGATTGTTGTCAGCAACGCCTCACCAAGCAGCGACATTGTTCGCGCTGCAGTGCCGTGCTAGCTCACGACCAGGTATTGCCTGACGGGGGCTGCCCGTGGTGCCATCATCTGAAGCTGCCGTTCGATGCAATCTTTGCGGTGGGCAATTACGAGGGCTCGCTTCGCGACGCGCTACTGCAAGCGAAGCTGCGTGGAGGCTCGGCGGCAGCATGGGACCTGGGTCAACTTCTGGCAGGCCGGTGTGACTCGCTGCAGGATGCTTCCCCAGTGGCGGTCCCGGTACCGATGTACTGGACGCGTCGCCTTCGTCGGGGAATTCATACCGCACAGCTTCTCGCAAAATCCCTGGCCTCGGCTGGCAATTGGTCCTGTTTTCCGCTGGTTTCGTGTCAAAGGCCGCTCGCGAAACAGAGTGAGCTACCTTTCTCTAGCCGCAAGGCGAACGTCCGTGGGGCATTCGCCGTAAGAGGAACCGTCCCGACAGATCGGCCGATTGTGCTGGTTGACGACATTATGACCACCGGAGCGACTCTGACGGAGCTAGGGCGTGTCCTCCGCCAGGCAGGGGCCCAGCAGGTTTACGTAGCGATCGTGGCAAGGTCGACTCCCGACTACGTTAACGCTTAAACAGACCTTGCCAGCCGATTTTCAGAAAAATCAGACCGATTTGACTGTTTTGTCCGCGTAGAAAGAATCGAAGCAAGAGGGTGGGATGAACGATCGAACCCTACTTGTTGATGTGGTTCGCAGGGAGCTGGATGCGTCCGACCTGGTTCGTCCCGACAAGGATGGCCTTCCCTCGACCCGACTAATATCGCGACAGCAACGAGCCGAAGAGAATCCACCCTTATGGACCCTGAATCGTCGAAAAAGAATGCAGCCCCGGTCAGTGGCTTCTCTGCCTTCCGTCGCGCGGTGCTTCGAGGACTGGCGATTGCCGCTCCTCCGCTGCTGACCTTCGTGATTTTTATCTGGATCTTTTCGACGGTCCAAAACTACATTCTGGCCCCGATCGAATCGACTGCTCGCACGACGATCGCCTGGAGCATCCAGGATGTCCACCGCGAACTTCCCAACGTCGCCCCGGAAGCGACCCGCGCCGAATACAAATCGGTCATCTATCGTAAGACTGCCAACGGTCAGTGGGTCCCTGGCAAGATCTACGACTTCGTCTACGACAACCTGCGCGATCAACCGATGCCGGCCTCAGGCTATGGCATCTACGAACAATACGTGCAGTATCGGTACCTGCAACGACGGTTCACGATTCCTCTGCTGCTGTGTGTCTGCTTGCTGGCGCTCTATTTCACCGGAAAATTTATGGCAGCGGGCCTCGGTCGTATTCTATGGAATGCCTCGGAGCGACAGATCATGCATCGGCTCCCTATCATTCGAAATGTTTATGGTTCGGTCAAACAGGTCACCGACTTTTTGCTAAACGAACAAGAAATCCAATTCACTCGTGTGGTTGCCGTCGAGTATCCACGTAAGGGGATGTGGTCACTCGGCTTCGTAACCAGCGAAAGCCTGCTAGATATCAAAGACAAAGCGGGCGAACCGGTCGTCACCATTCTGGTTCCAACCTCGCCGATGCCGGCTACTGGTTTTACCATTAACGCGAAGAAGAGCGAGACGATCGAATTGAATATTACGCTGGACCAGGCGTTCCAATTCATTGTCAGCTGCGGTGTGGTGGTTCCGTCCCATCAGCAGACTTCGGTGTCGCCGGTAGCAGGGCAAATTCAATCGCGATTGAAGCAGCGCGAAGAAGAACCCAAAAGCGCTATTCCTCACCAAGAAAATGGTTAAGAGTTGTTCGATTTTGATTGATCGAATCGTCACTTTTTTAAATCTTATCTCCGATTGGTTACCCCAACTCCCCCCTTGCGCAATTATTTTGTATGCTAATGAGTCGTTCAGACCATTAGCGACCCCATCGCTCTAGCGGCGCTGATTCAATTCAGAGAGCGAACGTCTGAACTCACCACCAGATTGGCAGCCTTCCCCAGGACACCGTCCTGGCGACAAGGCGACCTCCATCTCATCCCGCCTTCGATTCATGGAACGAAATAGCACGTATGAATGGTGAGCCTCTTCGTATCGGCACGCGCAGCAGCCCGTTGGCTTTATGGCAAGCCAACTTCGTCGCCGAAGAACTAAAACGTAGCGGCCAGGCAGTCGAGATCGTCCATGTCTCGACCACCGGTGACGTGTCATCCGGCCCGCTCGGCGACATCGGCGGACAAGGTCTCTTCACCAAAGAGATCCAGGCCGCACTATACGACAAGCGCGTCGACATCGCCGTGCACAGCCTGAAAGATCTGCCTACCGAACCAACGCCTGGGCTTGCTCTGGCAGCAGTTCCGGTTCGCGAAGCGTGCGGAGACGTTCTTGTTTCGCGTGGTGGCTTTCATGTCGACACCTTGCCCCAAGGTGCCGTGATCGGCACCGGCAGCGTTCGTCGTCGTGCGCAGCTTCTTCATACTCGTCCGGACCTCGAGATCCGCGACATCCGTGGCAACGTGGAAACACGCCTGCGTAAGATGGACGAAGGCGAATACGAAGCAATCGTGCTAGCGGAAGCAGGTCTGCGTCGTCTCGAAATGGCCGAACGGATCGTGCACGTGATCGACAAGCGCGTTATGCTGCCAGCCGTTGGTCAGGGCGCCTTGGGCATCGAGGTTCGTGAGACCGATCATCGTGCCAAGACAGCTGTCAGCGTGCTACATCATCCCGATAGCTTCCACTGCGTTCAGGCCGAACGCATTCTGCTGGCAGAGCTTCGCGGTGGCTGCCTTGCTCCGGTGGGTGCTTGGGCTCGCATTGAAGTCGAACGCGATCTGTTGCACCTGGATGGCATTGTCATCAGTGGCGACGGCGTGCAGAAGATCTCGGCCTATGCTTGCGGTCCGCCAACCAAGGCGATTGAGATCGGTCGTCAGGTGGCATCGCAACTGATCATTCAAGGCGCTCAGCGAATCATCAGCTACGCCCGCTCGACCGGCGGCCGAGGCTAGTTCCGCAATCTTTGCCGATCGATGCCCGGCACCTTTTTCCGGTTGCCGGGCATTCGGCAAAATCTGCCTGCGTGCTGGCAGGTTATGCTATCAGCGGATTAACTCTATACCGCTTAACGACTTCTCGCTTCTCGCGAATTTTCTTTCGAGTCGTTCCATGGTTTGGCACACCCATTGCCTTAGGAGAGAGCGTGTCCGGGGGGGCATGTTTTCGACGAACGATTCACGATGGTTTACGGCCTGTACATTTCGGCAGAGGGTGCTCAAGCCCAGTCGCGTCGCCTTGAGGTGATCGCGAATAACCTGGCGAACGTGAACACCCCAGGCTTCAAGAGTGAATTCGCGATCCTCGAAGCTCGCGATTCCGAAGCGATCAACGAATATCTCGACTCCCCTGGTTCCGGCTCCATCAACAACATTGGTGGCGGCGTGATGGTTCGCGAAACCAAGACCAGCTTCGAGCCTGGTCCGATCACCCCAACCGGCAACCGCGAAGACCTGGCCATCCGTGGCGATGGTTACTTCCAGGTTCAATACGGCGATCAGGTCTTGTTGACCCGCGGCGGTAACTTCCTGTTCACGCCTGAAGGCAACCTGACCACGCAAGAAGGTTACCCAGTGCTGGGCATCGATGGCACGCCGATCCAAGTCGATCCGGAAGCCAAGGCAGTCCAGCCAGGCGAATACTTCAACGATCGCGGCGAAGTGATCATCGGCGGAGAAGCCATTCCGCTGGGTATCGCTCGCCCGCAGTCGAATGCCGACCTGGTGAAGTTCGGGAAGAACTTCTTCCGGTCGCTTGGTCCGGTGAATCAGATTCCGGAAGAAGAACGAAGTGCTGCCCCGGGCATGCTCGAACGTTCCGCCGCGAACCCGATCACCGAAATGATGGCGATGATCGAAACGACGCGAGCCTACGAGTCGAACGTCAACATGATCAAGACCCAAGACGAAGCCCTGGGCAACCTGCTCGGCCGAGTCTTGCGTCAATCGTAAATACTCCCCCCAGATTTGAAACACGTCAGTTCGAGGCGAACAAGGAAGTAAGCCATGAGCGTTCAAACCCTCTACACCGCAGCCACCGGCATGCAGTCGATGCAAACCAAGCTCGACGTCATCGCCAATAATCTGGCCAACGTGAACACCACAGGGTTCAAGAAAGACCGGGCCAACTTCGAAGACCTGTTCTACGATCACATCGTACTGCCCGGCGAACAGGACTCGACCGGTAACCTCACCCCAACCGGCACCTCGGTCGGTCTTGGTGTTCGCGTTTCCAGCGTTCAGACCGACTTCCAGCAAGGTGCTTTCACCACGACCGAACGCGAGCTTGACTTGCTGGTCGAAGGAGAAGGCTTCTTTCAAGTGCTCGATCCAACCGGTGAAATTTATTACACCCGAGCCGGCAACTTCGCAATCAACTCTAACGGTCAGGTTGTCACCGGTTCCGCCGGGATTGGCCGCCCGATCGAACCTGCCCTCGTCATTCCGCAAGACGCCACCGCCGTTGCGATCAGCCCCGACGGCATCGTTTCGGTTCAGCAGCCAGGCTCGAGCACGCTGAACGAAGTGGGTCAGATCCAACTGGCAACCTTCATCAATCCAGAAGGTCTGCTGAAGATCGGCGAAAACCTGTACGCCGAAACCGGTTCTTCGAGTGCTCCGATTACCGGCAATCCTCAAACCAACGGCCTCGGCCAGATTCGCAGCGGCATGCTGGAAGCCTCGAACGTCGAGCCTGTCCAAGAACTGATCGACCTGATCACCACCCAGCGAGCGTTCGAGTTGAACTCGCAAACGATTCAGGCTGGCGATCAGATCCTGCAACTCATCTCGAACCTGCGTCGATAGGAAACAACTTCTAAGCCATGACGATTGCATCCTCAATTCGATTCATCCTCTGCCTGACCTTGTTGGTCATCGTTGCCGCTCCGGCAATGGCCCAATCGGGCAAGGTGGTGCTGAACACGTCGGCCACGGTTGGCGGCCCGATCGTGCGATTGGGCGATGTCGCTTCGGTCGAAGTCGCCGACGCCGCCATGCAAACCGAACTGCAGCAATTGGAACTGATGCCGGTCCCCAGCATCGACACGGCTGCTTACCTGACCATCAACGACATTCGCTCGATCCTGGCAGCTCGCGGCATCTCGTCCAGTGTGCTGGAAGTCACCGGCTCGAATCGCGTTCGCATGCAGCGTGGATCGGTTACCGAAACCATCCAGCACGCCACCGTCGAACCGAAGCGAATTCCACGCCGCACTTTCCGCGGCCAGGTTCAACCAGAACCATCGTCGGAAATCATGACGGTCGCCCACGTCATTCGCAATGTTCGCCGCGGCGAAGTCCTTCGCCACGACGACGTCGAACTGCGAGACTTGACCGTCGTCCGTCGCGAAGATTCGTATCCAACGGATTTGTCGAATGTCATCGGCAAAGAAGTCACTCGCGGCATCGCCGCCGATCGTCCGATCGCTTCGGAAGACATTCGCGAGCCAGTCATCGTGCGTCGCAACGAAGTCGTCACCGTTTACGCCTACGCCGGCAACATTGTCGTTCGCCGCGAAATGATGGCCCTTACCGATGCTGGCCTGGGCGAACTGATCGAAGTTCAGCCGATCGATCCCACCCTGTTCGGTCGTGCTCGTCAGGCCGAACGTTTCCAAGCTCAAGTCAAAGGCCCTGGCGAAGCGGTTGTGATGACCGGTCATGTGACCGTCCCGACCACGAAGCCACTGATGCCTGTTCCCCAGTCGGAGATTCAACGATGAAGTCCGCCCCAATCATCATCGCTTTGCTGCTGACCGTTTCAGTCGGCAGCGTCGCGTCGGCCCAGCAAGGTGGACCGATTTCGAGCTTGAGCCAACGCTCGCTCGAAGCTGCCTCGGCCGCCAGCGGCACGCCTTACAACGACACGACCGAAAACATGAGCTGGTACTACCGCGAGTTGCCACCACCTCGCCAGGTTCAAGTTCACGACCTGATTCATATCCGCGTCGACGAACGTTCGCAGGCCTTCTCCGACGGCGAAATCGATCGCAAGAAGAGTGGCCAGTACGCGGCGATTCTGACCGACTGGCTTCGTCTGGATGGGCTCGATTCGATCAAGCCAGCCGTGCAAGCCGATGGCGATCCACGAATCGTCGGCACGCTCAACCAGCGTCTGAAATCGCAGGCCGAAATGGAAACGACTGAAGGCCTCAAGTTCACGATCGCCGCCGAAGTTCAAGAGATCCTGCCGAACGGCACCTTGAAGCTGGAAGCACGCAAGACAATCACCGTCAATGATGAAATCTGGATCTATCACCTGCGTGGCACCTGCCGCACGGAAGACATCAACCCAAGCAATACGGTCCTGAGTGAACACCTGGCTGATCTGACCATCACCAAGGAAGACCAGGGCTCGGTTCGCGACGCATATCGCCGCGGCTGGTTACTGAACCTGTGGGACAAAGTCCACTGGTTCTAAACCTTAACCCAACCGCACGCGAGGAAAACGCCATGAACACAATCACGACTCACACGCTGTCCCTGCTGATCGCCATCGCCCTGCTGTTTTCGGCAGGCCGTTCGGTTGAAGCTCAAGTCGCTCGCAGCCAGTACAGCTCGATCGATTCGCAGCGATTCCAGATCAACCGTCCTTTGTCCGACTTCGTGCGTGTCAAAGGCCAGGAAGGGAACTACCTGCAAGGCGTTGGCCTGGTGGTCGGTTTGAAGGGCACTGGCGACGCGAACTCGACGCCAACCCACGCTGCCCTCGCCCTGATGCTGAAACACATGGGCAGCAACTCGGGCAATGGTGTTGGTGGCGAATACACGCCGGAAGAACTGAAGAACGTCAAGAACACCGCCCTGGTGATTGTGCGAGCTAACGTGCCTGCGGAAGGTGCGGAAGAAGGCGACTTCATCGACTGCGAAGTGAGTGCGATCTCGGCTAAAAGCCTCGACGGTGGCACCCTCGCGATCTCGACGCTACAAGGCCCGAACCCACACGACAAAACGGTCTGGGCATTGGCCAGCGGTGCAGTTCAGCTCTACCAAGACAAGATCCCAACCCGCGGTTACGTCCAGAAAGGTTGCCGAATCGAACGCACGATTCGCAATCCATTCGTCACCGCCGACGGCAAGGTCTTCCTGGTGATCAAAGAAGGTCATAAAGATTGGCGAATGGCCCAGGAAATCGTCTTCGGCGTGAACAACCTCGAACAGAACATCAGCCGTGGCAACAGTGGCCAGATCGCTCGAGCCTTGGACCAGAAGACAATCGAAGTCACGATCCCACCGCAATACAAGCAAGAGCCGGTCTTCTTCGTCTCGATCTTGATGGAAACGCCGATCGTCGACAGCCTGCTGAATAACAAAGTGGTGATCAACCGCTATCAGAACCTGATTGTGATCGGCAGCGATGTCGAAATCGGCCCGGTAGTGATCAACCACAACGGCATCAAGGTGGAAACGGCCAACCCGGAAGCATCGAAGTTTGTTTCGATCGACACTCAGAAGCAATACGCGACTCGCCTGAAAGACCTGGAAGATGCCCTCACCGCGTTGAAGGTGCCTGCAGAAGACATCATCGATATCGTCGAAGCACTGCATCACCAGGGCAAAGTTTACGGCGAACTGATTTACATCAACTAGAGCCTTTGACTAACTCGAACCATCCTTCCCCAGGTTTTCCGATCCCATGAACGTCACCTCGCTCAATCCGACCAACTCGAATCAGGCCGCCGACGGTCAGCTTCGTGCGAAGTTCGATCAGTTCGTGGGCGAATCGATGTTCGGCCAAATGCTGAAGAGCATGCGGGAATCGACCGGCAAGCCTGCTTACTTCCATGGTGGCCGAGCCGAAGAAGTGTTCCAGTCGCAGCTCGATCAGTTGCTGGTCAGCGAGATCTCGGAAGCCAGTGCCGAACAGATCTCGGACCCAATGTTCGAGTTGTTCACCGCCAACATGAATGCGGGCCAGTCGTCCGCCGCCAACACTTCCACTGCCGAAGAAGCCCAAGAGGCGATCGGTCAATTGGAAGAACTGCAGCGTCGCAACCAGGCCCAAAGCAACGAGACCGATTCGGCCGCCATGTCGCGACTCGATCTGTCCATTTAGTTCCCACTACGTCCCACTCCGCAATCAGTGGTTTTTAGCTGTTATGACTGCCCCGATGACTACCACCGCCGAAATTCAAACGCCTCTGGCTATCGATCTCGAGCGGGAAACAGCCACGTTTCTGCAAGAGCTTTCCGACGTTCAGTCCGACCTGCTGAGTGTGCTGCACCTGAAACGGCAGCAGATGGTCGCGAATGATCTGGAAGCGATGCAACAAACGGCCGAGAGCGAACAGGCCCTCGTCGAGCGACTCGACAACCTGCGAGACTCGCGCAAAGTGCTGCTCGAAAACGCTCGTGGCAAAGGGTTGCCAGCAGATAGCTTGCATTCACTCGCCAAGGTCTTCACTGATGGCGAAAGTAGCGAGTTGGCGCAGAAGGCTCACAATGCGAAGGATGCGATGCGGCATATTCAGAACGAAACGCTGACCAACTTCGTGCTAGCCCAGCAAACCGTCCTACATCTTTCGCAATTGCTACAAATCATTGCGACGGGGGGAAAGATTAAACCGACATATGAAGCGGAGAATGCCTCGAATCAGGGTGGGACCCTGGTGGACCAGGATGCTTAGGCCGTGCTAGCGCGGCTAGCCGAGCGAGGTAACAAGGATGTCTCTATTTAGCACCTTACAACAGACCAGCAATGCCCTGCAGGCTGCCCAGATTGGGTTGCAAGTCACTGGGAACAACATTGCCAACGTCAACACTCCGGATTACCTCCGGCAGCGTGTTATCTATACGCCTGCGCCGACGCAGGCCGTAGGTAATCTACGTCTGGGCCTTGGTGTTCAAGTCACCGCCATTGTCCAGCAGGTCGACCAGTTTCTGGAAGAACGCCTGCGTGGCTCGCGAAGCGATCTGGCCAAAGGCGAAGCGGAAGAAAATACCTACACGCAGCTCGATGCCCTCATTGGCGAACTCAGCGATACCGACCTGAGTACCTCGATCAACAACTTCTTCGGCTCGATCAACGATATCCTCAACCAACCCGAAGACTTGGGTGTGCGAAACCTGACGATCCTGCGCGGCGAAACTCTCGCCCAGGACATCACCCGGCTGTACGAGCGTGTGCAAAAGGTCCAGCAAGATACCGACGATCGCATTCGCAACGCCGCTACCGATATCAATGGCTTGCTGGCCGACATCGCCGATCTGAATGAGAAGATCACGAACATGGAAGGTGGCGTCACCAAGAGTGACGCGGTCGGCCTCCGCGATCAACGCCAACAGAAGCTGACTGCTCTTTCGGAACTGATCGGGGTCCGAGCCGTCGAACAGGAAAATGGCTCGGTCTCGGTATTTGCCGGGGGTGAATACCTGGTGCTCGATGGCATTGCCCGAGAGGTCTACGCCGATGAAGAGTCCAGCAACGGCAATAACTTCGTCGAAGTCAAAATCAAAGACTTCGAGTCTCCCATCCAATCCGACACCGGCAAACTGGCTGGACTGGTCAACTCGCGTGATCATATCCTGGGGAACTTCCTGAACCAGTTGGATACGTTTGCCAAATCGTTTGCCTTCGAGTTCAACAAGGTCTTCAGCAGTGGTCAGGGCCTGACTGGTTACAACTCGATCGATGCCGAACACTTCGTCGATTCCGACTCACTGACCGAACCACTCGATCAGGTCGGCTTGCCGTTCACGCCTGAGAACGGCTCGTTTCAGGTCAAGCTCCTGAATCGCCAGACCGGCGTGACCGAGACGCACGACATCTTCATCAAGCTAAATGGCACGAATGAAGATACGTCGCTGGAAGGCTTACGGTCGCAGCTCGACGCGATCGACGGCATCTCGGCCACGATCAGCCTGGAAGGGCAATTAAATATCGAAGCGGATCAACCCAACGTCGAGTTCGCCTTTGCGAATGATACCAGCGGCGCCTTGGCAGCCCTGGGGATTGGTACCTTTTTCACCGGTAGTTCGGCCCTCGATCTGGGTGTGAACGAGCTGGTCAGCACCGATCCCTCGAAGTTCGCGGCGAGTAAATCGGGGATCGGGATCGATACTGACAACGCGGTTGAACTTGCGGCGTTCGCCGATCGTGCCCTCGATTCGATCAGCGGCACTTCGATTACGACTTATTACAAAGACATGGTTGGGAGCGTGGCCCAATCGTCCGCTGTGACCACGGGGATCACAGAAGGTTTCCGCGTGTTCAAAGACACGCTGGAAGGGCAGAAGCTGGGCGTCAGTGGTGTGAACCTGGATGAAGAAGCGGTCCGCATGATCTCGTATCAGCGGGCCTTCCAGGCATCGTCACGAATGATTGCCACGCTCGACGAACTGTTAGAGATTCTGGTCAACCTGTAAGGAGGGCCTTTTGTCGCGAGTCCTTGATACTGGGCGAACGCTCAGCCTCGCGGCCACGGAAATCGAACCATGACACGTATCATTCCAGTACCGACTGGGCGAACCAGCGACTACTTGTTGTCGGCCCGTCTGACCAATCAGATGACGTCCGATCAACTCGACCTGTTGCGACTGCAAACGCAGTTAAGCACCGGTCGTCGCGTGCTTTCGTTGAGTGACGATGCCCCTGCCGCGATCCGGGGTGTCACGCTGCAATCGCTGCTGGAACAAAAGACCCAGATCCAAACCAACCTGATCACCAGCCAGTCTTACCTGGCCGCGACCGACGTGGCCTTGGCGAATGCTCAGAACACCTTGAACGACGTCAAAGGTCTGGCAGTTCGTCTGGCTGACACGACATTCTCGGACACCGAACTGGCCGCTGCCGGCGAACAAGTCGAGCGCGCCATCCAGCAGATGATGGACCTGGCGAATCAGCAGTTTCGTGGTCGGTATCTGTTCTCAGGTTCGAACACCACAACGCGTCCTTACCAGACGCTTGAAAACGGCTTGATCCAGTATCTAGGCAATACGAACGGTCTGCAAAGCTTCGCTGACATTGACCTGCTGTTCGATACCACGGTAAACGGCGACGAAGCTTTCGGGGCGATCAGCCAGGAAGTCAAAGGGCTGACCGATTTGAATCCGGTTCTTTCTGGCTCGACCAAGCTTTCCGATCTCAGGGCAGGGAAGGGGATCCAGAAGGGGAGCTTCCAGATCTCAGACGGGCTTTCGCCAGCCGTGACCATCGATATTTCTTCGGCCAATACGGTCGACGACGTGGTCCGCCTAATCGAAGCGAATCCTCCGGCCGGCCGAGAACTCAAGGTTCGAGTCACCGATACCGGTCTGACCATCGACATCGACGACGCTGGCGGCGGAAACCTGACCATCCGCGAAGTGGGTGGCAGCCGGGTTGCCGCTCAATTGGGGATCCTGAAAACCGAAGGCAACCTGACCAACCCAATTGTTGGCAAGGACCTGAATCCGCGCATCACGCTGACCACCAAGGTTGCTGACCTGTTGGGCACCAAGTCAAGCGCCGTGATCGAATACCCAGGCGCCAACAACGACATTTTGATCAAAGCCAACAGCAACGGCGAATCGCTCAACGGCACCAAGATTCAATTGGTCGACGATAACCTGCTGAAGGCCGGATCGGGCATTTTGCGCGGCAACGAAATTGTCACCAAGGGCTCGGAACTTCTTCGGCCTCAAGCAACGCTCGCACTCAGCGGGGCGGACAACAATCTGCTGCTAACCTCGAACCTGACCGATGGCAGCCTGGATGGTGTCGAGATTGTCATCGATGCCTCGAACGACATTGGTGACAACGCGGTGATCGGTCCCGTGACCGACGTAAATGGCGTGCCGACGATTACAATCCAAGTCGACGACAGCGACGAAACCACGCTCCAGTCGCTGGTGAACGCCATCGCTGCCGATGGTCGGTTTGCCGTGGGCACACCTCCTTCGAGCGGTGAGGGGTACGATCCGGCCAGTATTGTCGCCTCGTCGAACGATGGGCTCACCGCGGTCACTGGCGTGACCGCCCAAGCCGTGAAAGCCCGAGCCTCGCTTCCGCTGGTAGGTGGCGGCAACGACTTGACCTTGATCGCCAATCAAGCAGGCGACCTGTATAACAACGTCGAGATCGTCATTGATGCTTCGGGCGACATTGGCGATTCGGCCACGGCATCTTACTCTGACGACGGCACTACGCGTCGTTTGACGATTCAAATCGACGACAGCAACGAGACCACAGTCCAGTCGATCATGAACGCCATCGCTGCCGAAGGAACGTTCTCGGTCACATACGACAACGGTAACGGGGAATCATTCAATCTAGCTGCCGCGGTCAATACAGCCAGTGCCGGTACCATTGGTAATACCGGCAACACGGGTGGCGATACCAGCACCTACTTTGTTCAGGTCGCGTCAGGCACGACAACCAGTGCCGACCTGGTACGGGCCTTGAACAACGATGCCGTCTTCTCCGCAGACTTTTCCGCTTCGATCGACCCGAAAGATACAACCGCCGAGTTCCTTTCCGGGAGTGGTGCGGTCGACGTCTCCGTTCTCGGCGAAACCGACGGCGGCTCCGGCACGACGTTCGACGCGGACGCGGGTGTTCAAATTCAAAACGGCAACGAGACAACAACGCTGACGTTTGAAGATGTTGAAACGGTTGAAGACCTGCTGAATGTCTTCAATGGAGCTGGGATCGGCCTGGTCGCCGAGATCAATGCCGCCGGCGACGGCATCAATGTCCGCTCGAACGTAAGCGGCGGTGACTTTTCGATCGGAGAAAATGGCGGACAAACCGCTACCCAGCTTGGTCTCCGCAGCTTCACTTCGGACACGGTTCTTTCCGACCTGAACTTTGGCCGCGGCGTGAATGGCACCGATGGCACCGACCTGACCATCACCCGTAACGACGGTGTCGAGCTTGAGATCGACCTGGCAACGGCAAAGACGGTCGGTGATGTTCTGAACCTGATTAACAATCATCCGAAGAACCTGGATGGGGCGAACGCAATCGTGGCCCGTTTGTCGGAATTCGGCAACGGGATCGAAATCGTCGACGACAATCCTCCAGGCTTCAATCGCCTGACGATTTCACAAGGGGTGCTCAGCCAGGCCGGTGTCGATCTGGGGCTGATTCCGCCTGGTGAAATCGAAACAACGGTTTCGGACTCGCCTGATGCCAGCCCAGCGACGGCTGTGATCAAGTTTGCCGAGCCAGAAGACGTCAACAACGCCTTCAAGCTAACAGCAACCCAGCCAGGAACGACCTACAACAACGTTCAAGTCGAAATCGTGAACAACGTCGCCAGTGGCAACCAGGCCTTGGTTTCGTTCGACGCTGCCACCGGCAAGTTGACCATCGACGTCGATCCGACGCTGACTTCGGCGAACACGGTGATTGCCGCGATCCAGGCGGAAGGCACCTTCAACGCCGAGTTGTACTCGACCGAAGACGCCACGAACTCTGGCACCGGCTTAATCACCCAGACAGGCGTCCTGGCCAGTACGACGGGCGGTTTGCCGGTCGCAGATGCTGAGCCGGCGACCGCCGACATTTCGTTTGCCTCCCCCAATCATTTAAACAGCTCGTTCTCGGTTTCGGCTAAGACGCCTGGTACCGGGATGAATGGCGTCACGGTCGTGCTCGACGACAGCCTTTCGGGTGGAACCCCAAGTGCGCTGTACAACTCGGCCACGAAGACGTTAACCGTCAAGATCGAGGCGGGCGTGACGACTGCCAACCAGGTGATCGCTGCGATCGACCAGGAAGGCACCTTCGACGCCTATGTCAATCGCGCCACCGACACCACCAACGATGGTTCAGGCATTATTCAATCGGGCGGCACGGTCGGAACCACGTCGGGTGGTACGGCAGAAGTCCTTTCCGGGCGAAATGTGAACCCGATGGAGACCAAGGGGATCTTCAACTCGCTGCTGCGTCTGAAAGAGGCGATCGATAACAAAGACGTCCTGGAGGTCTCGCGCGTGGCAGGGCTGATGGAGGAAGATCTTCAGCGGCTGAGCTTCACACGTGGCGAACTGGGTGCCCGGGACCAGCATGTCGACGTGCTGAAAGCACGCGGCGAAGATGAAATCCTGGAGCTCAAGAGCACGCTATCACTCGAAATCGACGTCGATATCGTGCAAGCGATTACCGAGATGACCGCGAAGCAAGCCTCGTTCCAGGCTTCGTTGCAAGCCGCCGGCCAGCTTTACCAATTCAGTTTGCTTGATTTTATCTGATCCGACTTTGACGATTCTGTGGATTCTGCCAAACGAAGAGCCGATAAAGAGAACGGGGCGATTCCACGCTCTTAACCAGACAGCCGCCAAGACCGTGCAAGGACGCAATGGGCCATGGAGATCCAAACCACCCGCTTCGGCAAGCTCAACATTCACGATGACGAAGTGATCGTGTTCTCGGCTGGATTGATCGGATTCGACAATCACACCAAATGGGCCATTCTGGCGGACGAACGGAACGAATCGGTGGGCTGGCTCCAGTCGCTGGAAGACCCCAGCCTGGCGTTCGCAGTAGTTAGCCCGCGTCGCTATATTCCGTCTTACAAGGTGCGAATCAGCCCTGAGCAGGCGACTTCTTTGAAGATTGACGCCGGAATGGAGACCTTTGTGCTGGTGATCGTCAGCCGCGAAGAGGACTTCGTGACCGTGAACCTGCGTGCTCCATTGCTGATCAATCTTTCCCTTCAATTGGGGCGTCAGGTCATTACGACCGACGAACAGCCTCTGCGGCATGTCATTGCGACTGAAACAATCCCTCTGCGTCGCAGTGCTTGAACATCCGGACTTGCCGTCAGAACAGTATCCGCGGATCGAAAACTGAATCCGTCTCTCTAGGTGTCCGATACTCAACACGTCGAGTCATAGCAATGCACTGCTATCATTGCTGGCGAGCGACTGCTCAAGACAGTCATTCGGGGCTGGACGGAATCTTAAAAGCACCAAATGCCCTATACCCTGATTGAAATAAAAGTAGGAAGGAGCCAGAGATGCTGGTACTCTCGAGGCACCGTGACGAAAGCATCATGATCGGCGACAACATTGTCATCACGATTGTGGACATTCGTGGAGACAAGGTTCGCTTGGGCATTGCCGCCCCTCAAGACATTCCGGTCCATCGACAGGAAGTCTATGAAGCGATCAAACGCGAAAACATGCAGGCCTCTGGCATGCAGCCGGAAGACACGGCCATGATGAAGAAGGGTCGCAAATAGTCGCGATCCGTTGCACGGAGGTCGAACTTCCTGAATTCTGCCAGGCGGCCTCCTGGTATCATCCCGCCAAACTCGGTTCCTACGGCATTATCCCACCTAGCGCCATTGGCGTTTTCGGCAATCCGCAAGCCGATCGAAGCCAGGAACCGTAAAGTTTGCGATCGGCTTCGATCCGCTACATCTGCGGATAATCCGCATGATTTGCGATATTCTTTGAAACGAGATTCTCTCGGATAAACACGGCGTTTTCTTGCTGAACGCACGCGAGAAAACAGCTTGAAAAGCTGCTTCCTTACCTCTAATCCCATCGATCAAATGCGCTTTATCGATGTGCGGTCGTGCGGACTGTACGCACCGTGATGAATAGACAAGGCAAACAACTTCGGCGAAGTGATACCCCCATGAAAAAGCAATGCTTTATCTCAAGGTAGTGTCAAAGTGTGACGATCTTCCCATTTAGATGTTTAGGATTCCTCGCACAAGCTGCGCTGACCACGTAGCTAGCTCGGTTCTTAAGCATTAAGCGGGGCAGGCCTAGATACGGCTACGAACTTCGTACGACCCAAAGCGTGGCCAAACTCGAGATTGACAATCGTTCGTTCCCAAAATTTCGGGGCTGCGTTTTGCAGCCGCACCAGCTGAGTCACGACTCCCCGTCTCGGTTGGAACCAAACGTAGTCCTCAACTAGGAGGGGTGTCTCACAATGACCCGAATCAATACTAACGTCAGCTCACTTGTTGCCCAGAATACCTTGGCGCGGTCGAATAACGACTTGCAAACCGCACTGGGTCGACTGAGCACCGGTCTGCGGATTAACCGCGGTAAAGACGATCCAGCAGGTTTGATCGCCAGTGAAGCTCTGCGAAGCGACATCATCAGTGTGGAAAAGGCGATCACGAACAGTGAACGTGCCAACCAGCTGATTGCTACCGCCGACAGCGCTTTGGGCCAGGTCAGCCAGCTGTTGAACGACATCCGTGGTTTGACTTCAGAAGCCGCAAATACGGGTGCTCTGAGCGAAGACCAGATCGCAGCTAACCAGTTGCAGATCGACTCGTCGCTGGAAGCCATCGACCGTATCGCTCAAATCACTTCGTTCCAGGGCAAGCGTCTGCTGGACGGCAACCTGGACTTCATCACCGACAACGTCGACAACTCGGCGATTGAAGGTCTGCGAATCGATCAAGCCAACTTTGGTTCGTTTAGCGCGATCGGCGTCGAGGTCAACGTCGTCAAGCAAGCGACCCGTGGTCAGCTCAACTACAACTTCGGTGCCATCGCTGAAGATCTCGTGCTGCAAATCGGCGGCGGCAACGGTACGGAAGCATTCAACTTCGCCAAGGGTTCGACCATCGAAGAAGTCGCTTCGGCCGTCAACCTGGTCTCGGACGCCACCGGTGTGGAAGCTGTTGTCGAAACCGCTGCTACCAAGGGTACCATCGTTGCTTCGAGCTTCGGCGAGAACAACGACGTCCTGCTTACCGCTAACGACGCTGGCTTCGATGCTGGCGACGTCCGCGTGAAGTACGTCAAGGGCACCAGCTCGACCACCAGTGCAACCTACACCGAAGCTGTCGGTGACGATCCTGCCAAGATCGAAGTTGCTCTGGGTGTTCGTGACTACGAAGCCGCAACCGTTACCGTCGACGACGCCGGTACGGACAACGACTTCACCATCACGGCCAACATCAAGGGTGCTGACTTCAACGGCATCCAGGTTATCTTCGCGAACGACGGTGCCGCTGGTGCGGAAACGGTCGACTTCGACGAAGACGCTGGTACGCTGACGATCCACAAGGCAGCTACCTCGACCGCTGCTCAGCTGGTCACCGCCATCAACAACACTGCCGTCAACGATCAGGTCTCGGAACTGTTCACCGCAGCTCTGGTGGAAACGACTGGTGGTACGGGTGCTGGTGCGGTTGCCTCGGCTGGTGCTGCTGGCACGTTCGCGGGTGGTGTTGACGGTGGCGACGTGATCGCAACGGCCAACGACGTTGTCACGGCCATCAACAATGCCACGGGCAATAACAAAGTCACCGCTTCGCTCGAAGCTGGCAACAACGGCTACGGTGTCGTTTCGGAATTCAGCGACTTCGCCTACTCGGGTGTTGCTGAACAGAACAACCGTCTGCAGTTCCTGGCACCAAATGAAGCTCCAAATATTCGCTTCGTCTCGAACCCAGGCACCGGCCTGAGCATCGACACGACCACCGACCCACGCGTCGAAGGCCTGTCGTCGGCTACGCTGCAGAGCGACGATGCCAACGCATCGTTCACCGTTTCGGCCAAGCTGAAGGGTAGCGACTACGACGACTACACCATCTCGTTTGTCGACGATACCGACCTGGCTGGTGGCGGCGACGAGTACGTGGTCCTCGACAAAGAAAACAAGACCCTGAAGTTGTACATCAACGATGGTACTTCGACGGCTCAGGACGTTGTGGATGCACTCAACAACGACACCTACGCCAGCGATTACTTCGGTGCTAAAAACTTCGGTTCCAGCACCGGTGCCGGCGTGGTCACGATCGCCAACTTTGAAGCATCGGTCGATACGTCGGGCGGTGTTGTCTCGGAAGGCACTCTGATTGTCAATCTGGAAACGGACGAAAACGGTATCATCAAGACTACCGCTGACGACCTGATCGCCTTCTTTGATGATCCTAGCCAGTTTATCAGCGACTCGACCGAAGCGACGAACACGCTGAACTACCTGACCGATCGTGGCATCAGCGTTACCAACTCCGGTGGAAGCGATGGCTCGGGCGTCCTGGCTGTTTCGACCGAAGACATCACCTTCGGCACCAGCGGTACTCAGCTGGAAGACGCTCAGGCAGCTGGCACGACCTTCTCGGTCAATGGCCAGACCGCTCAGCTCACCTTCACCGCGATCAACGGTGGTGAAGAGTTCGACAATGTTAAGGTGCAATTCGTCGCCGATGGTACGGTCACCGCAGGTACGGATGAACGTGCCGAATACGATGCCGCCAACAAGACGCTGACCTTCTTCATCGATGAAGGTGCAACGACCGCTCAGAACATCGCCGACATCTTCAACTCGGCCGACCCCAACTACGACGCAGACATCGCCGGGTTGTTTACCGGTGCTATTGTCTCGGGTGGTGGTGGCGTGGTCACCGTTGACGATACGGCTACCCTGACCGGTGGTGTGGTCGACAACGGCAGCACCGACGGTGCCGCTCTGCAAGGCAACTCGGACCTGGAAAACACGGGCCTCACCTTCCGTGCGACCCGCTTCGGTTCGGACAGCTTTGTCAGCGTGAAGGCTCTCAGCGGTACGTTCAACCTGACCGACATCGATGGCAACGCCACCGATCGCTCGGAAGGCCAGGACGTCAATGTCCGTATCAACGGTATCCAGGCAATCGGCGATGGTCTGAAGGCCTCGATCAACACCTCGTCGCTCGACTTGAGCTTCTCGGTGAACTCGGAAGTCTCGGACAGCTCGACCTATAACTTCCAGATCTCTGGTGGTGGTGCGTTGTTCCAACTCGGTCCAGACGTGGTCAGCAACCAGCAGGCTCGCCTCGGTATTCAGAGCGTCAGCACGGCGACTCTGGGTGGCGTCAGCGGCCGCTTGTTCGAGCTGCGTTCCGGTGGTAACAAGAGCCTGACTGCCGACGTTGGTGGTGCCGCGAAGATCGTTGACGAAACGATCTCGGTCATCACGCAACTTCGCGGTCGACTGGGTGCCTTCCAGAAGACGACTCTGGAATCGAACATCTACACCTTGAATGACACGCTGGCCAATCTGACCGAAGCAGAAAGCTCGATTCGTGACGCGGACTTCGCCGCGGAATCGGCCAAGCTGACTCGCTCGCAGATTCTGGTCCAGTCGGGTACCTCGGTGTTGGGTATCGCCAACCAGAACCCGCAAAATGTTCTGAGTCTCCTCCGATAACGAGGACCTCGGGCTATAGTTTAAAAGTTGAAGACGCCCGGCCCCCAAAAGGCCGGGCGTTTTTACGTTCAGCCCCAAGCAGCCGACGATTTTACCTAACCGGAAAATTCCTCCAGTCGCTGTCGTTTCGTGGTCGATAACACGAATACGCGCGGACGCCCTGTGCAGTCCTATTGCGTGAGCTTCGGCTCACCCATCACAGTGAAGTTTCATGGTTGGCATTCAGGCAACAAACGGTCTCATTACCGGTATTCCGATTACGGAAACGGTGAAACAATTAATCGAGGTCGAAGCCCAACCGCGAGATCTGCTGGTTTCGCGAACCGAATTGATCAACGACGAAGCTAGCGCCATCGCGGAACTGACCGCTTCGGTTTTAAGCTTCCAGTTCACTGCGAAAAAATTTCAAGCTAGCTCTCTATTCAATACCACCAAGGCGACCAGTGCGAACACGACGTTCTTGTCGACCACGGTTACCGGTACCCCCAAAGCTGGCAACTACCAATTCACTCCGATTCGAACTGCCCAGTCGCAGCAGCTTTTAAGCTCCGGCGTCGCCTCGCTCACGCAAGCATTGACACCAGGCAAGTTCGAAATCAGTCACGGACCGAAACTTGACGACGGCCTTTCACTCGACGCCTTGAATGGCGGCCAAGGGGTTCAACGCGGCAAGGTTCGTATCACCGACCGCAGTGGTTCGAGCGCTGCGATCGATTTAAGCTATGCGCAAACGATCGACGACGTTTTGGATGCCATCAACAGCAACGACGACATCCAGGTCACCGCTTCGGTCGATGGCGACCGCATCAAGCTGACCGACACTTCGGGCCAGACAACATCAAACCTGATTGTCCAAGGCGTTGGCAGCGGAAGCACGGCGACGGATCTTGGCCTCGCCGGCATCAATACGGCCTCCGATTCGGCAACTGGCAACGACATCCTGCGTCTGCACACCAACACGCAGCTTTCGCAGCTCAACGATGGCAATGGCATCAGCAGCAATCGCAACGGCGCAGACCTGTCCGTCTCGCTGAAGGATGGCACAACGCTCGAAATCGATCTTGGCAGTGCGGCCGCTCCGGAAGATTTCGCCACCACCTCGCTGACCCCCAGTGATTCCCGGCTCAATTTCACTTCCGTTCAAAGCGGTAGCGAATATGACGGCGTGCAGATTATCTTTGAAGATAATGCCTCAGTTACCAAGGGCAACGAGAGCGTCGTCTTCGATGGTTCCGGCAAGACGCTGACCTTCCAGATCGAAGTCGGCAAGACGACGGCGTCCGACATTATCAGTGCCCTGGCAAACGATCCGACCGCCAGTCAATACTTCACCGCCAGTACGGTAAACAGCGGTACCGGCAGTGGCATCATCGATCCTGCCAAAGATGGCGTGACCACATCGGCCACCACTGCCAATGCTGCCGCGACGACGACCTCGGTCGATCCGAACGCCGCGATCACGCTGACCGCCGCGACTGCTGGCGGCGACTATGACGACGTGACGATCGTCTTCGTGGATGACGCTGGCGTGACGGCTGGTTCGGAAACGGTGGTCTACGACGACTCCGATCCAGGCAACAAGACGCTGACCATTCACATCGACGCCGGCAACAGCACCGGCACGAATGTGATCGACGCGATCAACAACGACCCAACGGTCAGTGCGCTGTTCTCGGCCTCGAATGGCTCTGGCAGCGACGGAAGCGGCCTGGTCGATGTCACCGACACCGGCGTCACCTCGGGCGGCGTGCTGCAGTCATCGGCAACGACTTCCAACGATTCGGCCAACGCCCAGGTCAACCTGACCGCCAAAGTGAAGGGCGCCGACTACGACGGCTATACCTTGAGTTACGTTGCCGACGGAGCCGTGACTCAGGGCAGCGAAGTCGTTGAGTTCGACCAGGAAGCCAAAACCATCACGGTCCGCATCGCGGAAGGTGCCACCACGGCTCAAGATGTCGTGGCTGCCTTGAATGGCAACACTTCGGTGGCTGCCTACTTCACCGCCGGCAAACCGGCCAGTGCCACCGGCGACCGGATCGTGAACGCGACCGCCACTGGCACGACGACAAAAGGGGCTGCTTCCGAAGAGTCGGAGCCGCAGACGTTGGGTGACTTGATCGACGCCATCAACGCCGCGGATCCTTCCAAGCTGCGGGCTCAACTAAGTGCCGATGGCGATCACATTGAGCTGCTCGATCTCAGTACCGACAACGGCGGCACCTTCTCGGTTAGTAGCATTAACGACAGCTCGACCGCCGAAGACCTTGGCCTGACCGGTTCGGCATCGGGAAGCACCATCACCAGCCGTCGCCTGCAAGCTGGCCTGAAGACAACGCTGCTCACCTCGCTGGGTGGCGGCAATGGCCTGGGAACGCTCGGCTCCATTTCGATCACCGACCGTAGCGGAGCTTCGGCCAGTGTCGATCTCTCAGGTGCGGAAACGGTGGAAGACATCCTGGAGCTGATCAATGGTTCCGGTCTCGCGGTCGAGGCATCGCTGAACCCGGCTGGCAACGGGATCTCGATCACCGATAACAGTGGTGCGTTCGCCAGTAACTTTGTCATCCAAAGTGCCGACGCAACGAATACGGCCGACCTGCTGGGGATCGAACACGATTCGTCGGAGCTGACAACGAACTCGGGCAGCCTACACCGTCAGTTCGTCAACGAGAACACGAAGCTCGACGACCTGAAGGGTGGCAGCGGCATCGAACGGGGCAAGTTCCTGGTGAAAAACAGCACCGGCAACACTCGTCTGTTCGACCTGACCAATACCGAGAACATTCAAACCATCGGCGACGTGATCGACCTGATCAACTCGGAACTGACGCTCAACGTTGAAGCTCGCATCAACGACAATGGCGACGGGATCGTGCTGATCGACAAGTCGACTGGTTCTGGCAAGCTGACGGTTACCGAAGGTGGTTCGACCAAGACCGCCGAAGGACTCGGCTTGCTGGGGACTGGCGTCGAGAAAGAGATCGACGGCGTCAATCGCTACGTTCTGGAAGGCTCGGAAGTCACGACCATTGAAATCGAGACGGGCGACACGCTGGAAGACTTGATCGATAAGATCAACGACGCCGACGTCGGCATTTCGGCTACCTCCTTGAATACCGGAAGTGGTGCGACTCCGTATCGCTTATCGCTGGTGAGTACCAAATCTGGTGAGAAAGGCCGTGTGATCCTCGATTCGAGCGATTCGCAGTTCTCGTTCGAGGAAATCGTCGAAGCCCAGGACGCACTGCTGCTGTTTGGTTCGACGAGCAATGCTTCGGCCGGTATTTTGACCTCTTCCAGCTCAAACCGCTTTACCGGCGTGTTGGACGGAGTGACGCTGACCGTTAACCAGGCCAGCACCACCGCGGTGAACGTGAACGTGGCGGTCTCGGACGAACCGCTAGTGAAGGCGGCTCAAGAATTCGTCGATCAATACAACGCCCTCCGTTCCAAGCTGGACGAGCACACGTTCTTCAACGAATCGGACAACAGCACCGGCGTGCTTTTCGGTTCGAATGAAGCGCTCCGTATCGATACCGAACTAGGCAACCTGATTACCTCCCGCTTCGCCGGTCTCGGTAAATTCCAGTCGCTAGAACAACTCGGCTTCGAGTTCAACGACACCGGCAAACTGAGTTTTAACTCGACGAAGCTGAAATCGGCGTTCGAGCAAGATCCTGACGCCGTCGAGAACTTCTTCCTGAAAGAAACGACTGGGTTTGCGAAGAAGGTCTTCGATCTGACTGAAACCTTCGCAGGTGCAGGGCGTTCGCTGCTGGTGAGTCGAGCCCAAACATTGCAAGCGCGAGCCGACGTCAACACCGATCGAATTAAGGCGATGACCGAGCGACTCGAACGTCGCTCGAAGCAATTGCTTGAGCAGTTCTATAACCTCGAAACCACGATTGGTAAGCTGCAAAGCAACTTAACTGCCATCAACGGCATCTCTTATATCTCGCCGGATGGAACGTAAAAACCGCACCCCAAGGTGATTGGCTGCACGTTCACGCATGAGTCGGTCGATAACAGGCGTAGACCCGCTAGTCTTTCATTGCCCAAGCCCAGAAATGACCATGAGCTTTCACAGCGAATCGACCGACGGCTATCTTGAAACCGAAGTCCTCACGGCAACTCCTCAAAAACTGCAACTAATGATGATCAACGGAGCGATCCGTTTCGCTTATCAAGCGCAGCAGTTGCACGAGCAGAAGGAACCGGAAGAGGCTTGGGATCGACTGACCCGTTGTCGCGAGATCATTGCTCAGATTCTCTGCAACATGAAGCCTGACGGCAGCGAACTGCTGCGAAGCGTGGCGGGCATCTATTTGTTCCTGTTCCAGGAACTGAGCGACTTGCATGCGGCCAACGACTATTCGCGTCTGGAAGGGGTTTTGCGTGTTCTGAACGAAGAACGCGAGACCTGGGAAGAGCTTTGCCGCATCATGCCTGACGCTCCAGAGCGTCCGAGCGAGGCCGAACGAGAAATAACCTCGTCCGATGCGGAAGAGATTATGAGCTCGCTCGATGTGAATGAAGAGGACACGCCAACGCGTTCACGAAGCTCTTATGGTTACGATTCTGGCTCCGATTACTACTCTGGTGGTGGTAGCGGTATTTCGTTCGACGCCTAAAAACGCCTGTTTCCCCAGGTTTGCCCCGGAAAAGGGGTGTTATTGGGGGGGAATCGCGGCGGTTCCCTGGTTGATGGAAAACGCTGATCCACGCAACAATGGATGGTTTCGCTTTCCAATTTCCACCCCAACCAGGGACTAAGAATCTTGGCCGAGAAACAACTGATCCGCGTCGGGCACAGCCCCGATCCGGACGACGCCTTCATGTTCTACGCAATGGCCTGCGACAAGATCGATACCGGCAAGTACCGGTTCGAGCATGAACTGGTCGATATCGAGACCCTCAATCGCCGTGCGTTCTCAGGCGAACTGGAACTGACCGCGATCAGCATCCATGCCTATGCTCACCTGCACGACAAGTACGCCATCTGCGCTTGTGGTGCCAGCATGGGGGACAACTATGGCCCCATGGTGATCGCCAAGCAGCAGTTCACTCAGGACGAACTGAAGACCAAGACGATCGCCGTTCCTGGCACGCTGACCTCGGCGTTCCTGGCCTTGCGGATGTACCTCGGCCAAGAGTTCGAGCACGTCGTCGTTCCTTTCGACGAAATCATCGACGTCACCGAAGCTGGCGAGTACCAAGGCAAGCAGATCGACGCCGGTCTGATCATCCACGAAGGTCAGTTGACCTACGAACGCCAAGACTGCCAGCTAATCGTCGACCTGGGCGTCTGGTGGCACGATCGTACCGATGGTCTGCCATTGCCGCTGGGTGCCAACGGTATCCGCAAGGATCTCGGTCCTGAAGTGATCAAAGATGTCACGCGTCTGCTGAAGGAAAGTATCGTTTACGGTCTGGAACATCGTCAGCCAGCCCTCGAATATGCTTTGCAGTTCGGTCGCGGTCTCGACAACCAGTTGGCCGACAAGTTTGTTGGCATGTACGTTAACGATTGGACGATCGACTTCGGCGACAAGGGGCGTGAATCGGTCACCCGCTTCCTGAAGGAAGGCTATGAACTGGGTGCTATTCCGGAATTGATCACGCCAGAGTTCGTCGACGGCTAAACCGCCCGTTAGAGCGGGACTGGCTTCCGAGCCAAATTGGTAATGAACGGTACTCCAATTGCATGGTAGGATTGGAGTACCGTCGTCCGCCGATTTTGTAAGGAAAGTCCCCGCAGCATGACAGCCTGGCAATCGCGACTTAGTGCGGAGATCGACCAGCTTGGCGATCATCTCATCGAGTTCCGCCGCAATCTTCATCGCAACCCTGAGGTCTCGGGCGAAGAGTTCCAGACCAGTCTGTTGCTCTATCAGGTTCTAGGTGACCTGGGTCTTTCGGTTCGCATGGGTCCTGATGGAAGGGGCGTCATTGCCGACCTCGATACATTCGACGGCGAAGGCACCACCGCCATTGCTCTACGAGCCGACATCGACGCCCTGCGAATCCACGACAGCAAGTCGGTCGATTACTGCAGTCAGGTCGATGGTGTGATGCACGCCTGCGGTCACGATGCCCACACAACGTTGGTGCTAGGTGCCGCTCAGGCACTGCAGGCCATGGCCAAGAAGAATGAGCTTCCCTGGCCAATTCGTACCCGCTTTATCTTTCAACCAGCCGAAGAAACCTGCGCCGGTGCCAAGGCCATGATCAAGGCAGGGGCACTGGAAGATGTATCGACAATCTTCGCCACGCACATGGAACCAGGCCTTCCGTTTGGCAAAGTTGGTTTTCGCAAGGGAGAACTCACGGCGAGTTGCGAAGAGATCCGCATTCGCATTCATGGTTCCAGCGGCCATGGTGCTCGGCCTTACGAAGCTAACGATCCAATCGCTGCTGCCGCGCAGCTTGTTAACACCATCTACCTGACGCTTCCGCGCGTGACCAACACGCACGAAGCAGTCGTCGTCAGTTTCGGCCAGATCCATGGCGGCTCGAGCCCCAATGTCATCCCGGAAACGGTCGAGCTGCAAGGTACGCTTCGCACCTTGCTTCCCCAGACCCGGGTCGAAACGATCAATCACATCCACCGCATCGCCGACGGCATCTCGATGGCGACACAAACCAAGATGGAAGTCAGCTTCGAACTCGGTACCGATGCGGTGCGGAACGACTCGAACGTAATCGATCTGCTGAAAGAGACCTGCGTCGAAATCACCGGCATGCCTGGCGTGCACGAAGTTCCGCGAGCCAGCATGGGTGGCGAAGACTTTGCGTTCTACCTGGATCACATCCCAGGGGCGATGCTCCGGCTCGGCTGTGCGACGCCGGGGTCGGGTACATGGCCGATGCTCCACAGCACGCGGTTCGACATCGACGAACGCGTGCTTCCCTTCGGAGCGAACCTATTGGCCCGTAGCGTGGTCGCTTGCTTCGAGCCAGGTTCCCGTTGGAGCCAACAACTGCTGCAGCCTCGAACGACTACTCATCCCGATTCGACCTAAGGCGAGGACGACCCCATGTCGAAAATCGAATTTCGCGCCAACCATTACCCCACACTCGGCGTCGAATTAGAACTGGGCGTGATCGATAGCCAGACCATGGAGCTTCGCTCGGCTGTGCAAAACATTCTGGCCGAGTTGCCGGAAGACCTTCGCACGCAGTACAAGCCCGAGCTGATGCAGTGCTGCCTGGAAATCAATACCGGCATCTGTCAGACCGTCGGCGAAGCAGAGGAAGACTTGTCCGCCAAGATCAAGCGGATCGAAGGCGTGATGGATAAGCTGGGCGTTCAACTTTGGTGGGCCGCCACGCATCCATTCTCGCGGTGGAAAGATCAAAACGTCACCGAGAACCAGCGTTACCTCGATCTGCTCGAGCTGCTGCAAGAGATGGCTCGCCGTCTGGTCACACAAGGCCTGCACGTTCATGTCGGGGTAGAGTCCGGCGACAAAGCAGTGATGCTGTGCGAACGCATTTTGCAGTACGTACCGCTGCTCCTTTCCCTTTCAGGCTCGAGTCCTTTTTGGGAAGGTCGCGACACGGGCCTCTCTTCGCACCGCAGCAAGATCATGGAAGGTTTGCCCACCGCTGGCATTCCGACCTTAATGCGAAACTGGAGCGAGTACGTCTGGATCGTGAACCACATGGTCGATACCGGATTCATCAACACGATTCGCGAGATCTGGTGGGATGTTCGCCCGCACCATAATTTCGGTACCGTTGAGATTCGCATCTGCGATATGCCTGGCAGCCTGGAAGACGTCATGGCGTTGACCGCCATGACCCAGTGCTTGATCGTGCATCTCTCGCGCGAGATCGACGAAGGGGCCTATCAATACGATTGCCATCCGATGATGGTCCGGCAGAACAAGTGGCGAGCAGCTCGGTTCGGCACGTCGGCCCGTCTGGTGAACTCGTACTCGTTTGAAGTCGAGACCGTTCCACAGATGACGCGGCGTCTGGTCGAAACGCTTTCGCCAATCGCCAAACGTTTGCAGTGCCTCGATCAACTTGAGCACTGCAACGTGATTGCGAATCGGCCGAGTTGGGCAGACCAGCAGCGAAAGCTTCTCCAAGAAACAGGATCAGCGGCCGAGATGGTCCGCATCCTTTCTGAAGGTGCTCGACTATCCAAGGCCGCTGGTTCCACAGAATCGACAGCAAATTAGTTCGCAGGAAACTAAGCGGTACCGGCTGGATTGAAGTAGGCAGGTTCCTTCCCGGCAATCCACTTGATGTTGCAGCCGATGCTTGGCATCTGTGGTTCTGGCACTGGTTCACCAGCGGCGACCGCCTGAACAGCCTTACGCAGATCGTCGCCGGTCACAGGCACGTCGTTGCCAGGACGGCTGGCGTCGAACTGACCGCGATAAGCCAGCTTCTGATCTTTATCGAAGACATAGAAGTCGGGCGTACAGGCAGCTTTGTAGGCCAGAGCAACGCTTTGATCTTCGTCGTACAGATAAGGGAACGTATAGCCACGGTTTTCAGCTTCGTGCACCATTTGTTCTGGCGAGTCGTCCGGATAGTTGGCGACGTCGTTCGAGCTGATGGCAACCACGGCAACGCCATTGGCCTGACACTCGCGGCCGAACTCGGCCAGGGCTGGTGCCAGATGTTTGACGAACGGGCAGTGATTGCACATGAAGATCACGACCAATGCCTTGGCGTCGGCAAAGTCGGAAAGCGAGACCGTCTTCGAGTCGACATTCAACAGCGAGAAGTCGGGGGCCTGCGTTCCCAAGGGAAGCATGGTGCTTGCGGTCTTAACCATCAGAAATTCTTCCTGGGGGTAGTGGGTGCGAAAAATCAGGTGTGCGTTATCGTTATTTTACCGGAGGGGGCTCGACTCTCAACCGAGGCCAATCAGGTTCCGCTGACTACGCCTCGGCGATTCCAAAAAGTTTCTTCGCGTTCGCCGTGGTTTGCTGAGCCATCTCGGTAGGATCGAGTCCTCGTTCATACGCCAGGCAACTTCCCGTATGCACCACTAACGCCGGTTCGTTGGGCCTTTGCTTGCGACAAGGCTCTGGGCTGAGATACGGGCAATCGGTTTCCACCAGCAAACGCTCGGCCGGAATGGTCTTGGCAACATCCCGCAGAACCTGGTTACTCTTGAAAGTGAGCATGCCTGCGAAACTGATATGCATGCCACAGTCGACACCTAGTTCCGCCAGCTTGGCATCGCCGGTGTAACTGTGCAGAATCCCGTTGAGCGGACCGTCCGCCTTCGAGGCTTCCAGCCAATCGACAATGTCTTGCTCGCACTCACGCATGTGAATGATCAGCGGCTTGCCATACTGCCGCGACTTTTTGACGTGCCAATCCAAGTATTCTTTTTGCAGATCGAACGGAGCGTAGTCCCAGTATCGATCGAGCCCGGTCTCGCCGATCGCCACCACCTTGGGATGCGACATCAGCTCTTCAACCTTTTCGCGATCGCCAGGCTGTGCCTCGGCACTGTGGTTGGGATGGATCCCGACCGAGGCATAGATCTGCGGATACTTCTCCGCCAGTTCGATACAGGTCCGGCTGTCTTCCAGCGTCGTCCCTACCGCCACGATCGTTTTGACATCGGCTTGGGCCGCACGATCGAGCACGTCGTCGATCTGCGAAAGAATCGCTTCTTCAAACAAATGGGCGTGGGTATCAAACCATTCCACAATAAGAACTCACTAAGACGTCTACAGAAACAGAACCGCTGCCGTTCATCGTAGCGTTCCGGCCGCTGTCGCAAAACGGCCCCAGGATAGAAGTCACCGCTACGATGCAGTGCGACTCGAAGAACTCTTCGTCACTTCGGCCAGGTTTTGCAGATGCCCTTTTGCCATGCCGATCGCCAAATTGACCAATCGCATCGCCGTGCTTTCGCGATCGAGCCAGGTCGCGATGTCTTCCAGCGAATGGAGTAAACGCTTCTCGAACCGTATTACTTCCCCCAAAACAAAATCGAGGGAGAGATCGTTCAGCGAGGTGTACTCCATCGGAAAGTCGCCCAGGGAAACGGGGCGATCGGCCGACTCGAGCACTTCCAACACGCGTTCGACCAGGTCGTGATGATCGGCGGCGATGTCGTCGATCACGTGGGCATTCGCTTCGCCCCCGAGCGCGACCCACGGCCGGGCATACGCCAGGTAGGTTGGCAACGAACGGTGATGTAGCGCGGCGACTCGGTTGAGTAGCTCCATCTGTTTCCAAGTTAACATTCGCGGCGACTCCTTTGATTCATCACGAAATCAAACCGCGAACAGCGGCCTGGATCCAGACATTCAGCGAATCCCAGCCGACAATCAACAGTAGCACCGGTGCCGTCACGCACCACAAGTATCCAAGCTGTAAGATCCCTGGCGAGCGATGCATCGGTGCGGTCTCTTCATCGACAGGATCGATGGTCATCACCTTTACGACTCGCAAGTAGTAGAACAAGCTGATCGCTGTGTTCACGCAGCCCACCGCCAACAAGATGGCAAGATAGGTTTCGCCGGTTGCCAGGTAACCGCGAGCGACCCCGGCGAAAACGGCAAACTTACCAACGAAGCCTGCCAACGGCGGCAATCCTACCAGGCTCACCAGCAAGATCGTCATGCAGATCGCGATTGATTGATTGCGATAGATCATTCCGGCATAGTCGCAGATCTCTTCGCTGCCGGTGCAGTCGCGGACATAAGCCACGACCGCAAACGCTCCGAGGTTCATCAGCAGATAGACAGCGATATACAGGGCGAGATAGCCAGCACACTCTCCGGCAGCGGCAACATCCTTGGATGCCAGCGCGAGAATCGGCGGCACGGCCATCATCATGTAACCAGCATGAGCGATCGTCGAATAGGCGAGCAGCCGTTTGATATTGGTTTGAGCGAAGGCAGCCAGGTTTCCCAAAGTGCACGTCACGGCAGCCATGATGGCAATGATCAGCCCAAGGAACGTTTGCACCGGCTGAAGCGACTTGGTCTCACTCGTGACTTCCGCGGCTTCTTCGACCGCCGGTTGCTTTTCATCCGCCACGTTGAACAGCGCCGCTTTCGTCTCGCCATGGGTATTGGCAGCCAAGGGAAGGGGAGCACTCTCGACACACCCCAGGCCAACCGCAACGCGAATCAATAACGCGAGGGCCGCCGCCTTCGATGCGACCGACAAAAAGGCACCCACTTCTGCCGTGGCCCCTTCAAAGACGTCAGGGCACCACTGATGAAACGGCACGGCCGACAGCTTGAAAGCCAGTCCGACGAGGATCATCAACGACGCCATCACCAGGATCGTGATCTCGGCTCCGGTCATCCCGGCGGCCGACATCTCGGAAAGCTTGATCGCCATCGTCGGAATATGGGCCGAGTTCAACACGCCACACAAAAGACTAATGCCATAGAGCATGACCCCAGCGGCGGCCGCCCCGTACACGGCATACTTCAGCGCGGCTTCCGATCCCTTGCGATCGACGCGGCGAATCGCGACCATCGCATACGATGGAACCGAAGCCATTTCAATCGCCAGGAACACCATCAGAACGTGGTTGGCCGAAACCATCAAACACATCCCCACGGTTGCCCCCAGGACAAGCGTGGTGAAGTCGGGACTGTCTTGCGAACGATGCGCCGACGTCAACTTCGTCAGCACAAAGAAGAGCAGCAGGAACACGATCATCAGCGTTTTGATCACTACGCCGAATCCATCGTAGACCAACATGCCGGTAAACAGTTCGACGCGGGGCAGATCGCCAATGGCAACCATCTGAGCTGGCTGCTGCGAGATATCCCAAGGAGCGAGCGGCGAAAGAACGACCAATGCCGCCAGGCTTCCCAGCAACGCGATCCAGGTCGAATCGATTCGCTCGGTGAAGCGGAACATCCGCGCGAGCAGAATCACCACGATCGTCGCGCACAGAACCAACTCTGCCCCAAAGCCAATCAGGCTGGTCAGTGTGTCGGTCGTCAGATGATTCACAAGGGTGAAAAACATGTTGGCAGATCGCGTGTCTACGGCTGGTTCGCGGCAACGTCTTGGTCGGCTTCGGCTTGCTGAGCCCGAAGTTGAGGCAACTTGACCTGTTCGGTCCACTCGGTCAAATCAGCCACTTGCTGATCGACGGTCTTATCCATGTAGCGGAACATGAGCGAAGGAAATACCCCCAGCACCACCGCCAATACGCACAAGGGAAGGGCGATGAGGGTCTCGCGCCATGTGATCTCCGTCAGGGCCTCGGGATGAGGGCCTTTGTATTCCGGGCCAAGGTAAACCCGTTGGATCGCCCACAAAATGTAAGCTGCCGTCAGGATCACCACCGCGGCAGAGATCACCGCCAGCGTTCCACTGAGCTTCCAAACCGAAAGCACCACGAACGCTTCGCCGATGAAACCACACAGCCCTGGTAAACCCAGACCAGCAAAGAACAGCAGCATAGCCATTGCCGTGTAAACCGGCATCTTGCCATACAGTCCGCCGAACTGATTCAAGTCGCGATGATGCACGCGATCGTAGATCACCCCCACCATGAAGAACATGCCCGCCGAGCTGATGCCATGGCCAATCATCTGGAAGAGGGCACCTTTGACCCCCATGCTCCAAGAGATCGGATCGAAGACGTTGCCTGCGGTCGCACTCCACACGCCGAGACCCAGCACGACGTAGCCCATATGGCTGACCGAGCTGTAGGCCACCATCCGCTTAAAGTCTTTCTGAGCCAACGCGGCGAAGGCTCCGTAGACCATGCTGATCACACCAACCGAACAGACTACCCACACCAGGTCGTAGCCAGCGTCGGGGCAAATCGGATAGCAGATTCGCACGATGCCATAGCCACCCATCTTCAGCAGTACACCAGCCAGGATCATCGAAATCGGCGTGGGGGCTTCGACGTGAGCATCAGGCAACCAGGTATGCAGCGGCACACTGGGCACCTTGATCGCAAAGCCAATGAACAGCAGCAGGAACGCCCACCACTGAATCGACTTGCCCCATAACAAAGCTTGATCGAAGACCTCCGAATGCTGCCCCAGTTGTTGGAGAGCCAGAATATTGAACGTGTGGACCGGATACTCGCTGGCGTCGATCTTCGTCTTGAAAGCTTCCGGCGAAAGACGCTCGCCTGCTTCGTCCCATGCGGCAACATGGGCGGCAGCCAACTGAGGCGCGGAAAGCTGTCGCAGGTCGCTATTAAAGTACAGCATCAGCAATGCGATCAGCATCAGCACACTGCCAAACAGCGTATACAAAAAGAACTTGATCGCCGCGTATTCCTTACGTGGCCCGCCCCAGACACCGATCAGGAAGTACATCGGCAGCAGCATCACTTCCCAGAAAATATAGAACAGGAAGAAGTCGAGCGACATGAAGACGCCCATCATCCCGGCCAGCAGCAGCAAATACAGCACGGAGTAGCTCTTCACATGCTTGTCGATCGTCCAGCTTGCTCCCATCGCCAGAAACGCGATCAGGGCAGTCAGCAGCAATAGCGGAAAACTGATGCCATCGATTCCCAGAAAGAACTGAATATCGAACGAGGGAATCCAGGCCACTTGGATGACGTCTTGAACGTTGGCGGTATCGGTCTGAAAGCTAAGTGAGTTCGTCCCAGGCAAGGCGATATACAGCGTTGGCAACAGAACCAGCAGCGTGACGGCAAGCGTGAACCAGCGCAGCAGCGACTTGTTCTCTGCAGGCAGGAACAACAGCGCGATCGCTCCCAAAACGGGAGTGAAGATCAGCGAAATCACGATTATAAATGCCACGTTATCCATGCGATCGCCTCGAAGGCATCCAGGTCGGCTCGCTATCGAGCCAGCGAATAAGTCCAAAAACTCAGCAGCACAAACAAGGCCACTGTACTCACCACAATCAACATCACATACTGCCGCAGGCCGCCTGTTTGCAGCCCTCGCATTCGGTCGCCCAGTCGCCAGGTTTGCAGCGAGCACCAGTTCACCAGGCCATCGATCCCACGGCGATCAAGCCACGTATCGGAAAGCCGAGCAATGCGAACCGTCAACCAGGCCAGGCAATCAAGGAAGGCGTCGATCACGCGGCGATCGAACATCGCGATACATGCCGCGATCGCCAACGTTCCCCTGACGAAAACTGCCTGATAGATCTCGTCGAAGAACCACTTTCCGACCAGCAATCGATAAATCGGGTTGAACGTTCGACGCACGTCTTCCGGGTCGAGCGACTTCCACAAGTAAAACACCGACGCCAACAGAATCCCGCCAATCGCCGCACCGAAGGCAATCAGCCCGACCGGACCTTTGACTTCTGGGGCATGGCCTTTGGATTCTTCCGGCATCGTCACGTTCAGATAGACGCCCGGCATGTCTTGCCAGATGCCTGCCGGTCGAGCCTCTTCCACCGACGAAGCCAACGTCGGCAAACCAACCCAACCATAAATGGGCCACGCCACCACAACCGCCAGGATCGCCAGCAACACCAGCGGCACCACCATCACGCGTGGCGATTCGTGGGCATGCTCGAACTTCTTCGCCGAGCGAGGCTCGCCCGCGAAAGTGAGGTACCACATGCGGAACATATAGAACGCCGTCAACGTCGCCCCGCCAGCCGCGGCTGCGAAGAACACATTTCCCCAACCCGGATTCATCATGCGGAACGCATAGATCTGCTCGAGGATCGCGTCTTTCGAGTAGTAACCACTCAAGCCGATGGGCAGACCAAAGATCGAAGGCAAACCAATCCCCGCAATCGCCAGACAACCGACCAGCATCGTATAGCCGGTCCAAGGCATCTTGCGAAGCAGCCCGCCCATCTGCGGCATCTCGTTGGTATGGACCGCGTGGATCACCGAGCCCGAGCAAAGAAACAGCAAACTCTTGAAGCAAGCGTGCGTAACCAAATGCATGACGCCTGCCGCCCAGCCACCAACACCCAGTGCCAACATCATGTAGCCAAGCTGACTGACCGTCGAATAGGCCAGCACACGCTTGATATCCGTTGCGACCATGGCGATCGTCGCGCCGAGGAACAGGGTGATACAGCCGACCACCGCGATCGTCAGCAGCACTTCTGGCAGGAAGATCGGATACGACCGGGCAACCAGGAACACGCCAGCCGCGACCATCGTTGCCGAGTGCACCAAAGCCGATACCGGCGTGGGACCTTCCATCGCATCCGGCAGCCAGACATGCAGTGGAAACTGGGCACTCTTGCCGACGCAGCCGCAGAAGATACCGATTCCGGCAATGATTAGCAGCGTGTAGCCATAGCGAGTCGTGTCCCCTTCGGTCGTTCCATCGCGCCAGGCAGGAATCGCCGCGGCCACCTCTTTGCTGAGTTGTTCCCGCGAAAGGGGTTCGCTGGCGGTCAGGGCCAGTTCTTCAATTCGTGACGCAGCCGATAACTGGACCATGCCATCGGGGACTTGAAGCTGATACGCGTTCTTCTCGCTGCGTACTTGCTGGAAGACGCCTGGCGAGTCGGCTGAGAGTTCGCCGTAGTTAAATGTCCCGAGGCTCGCCCACAAGGTCATCAAACCAATCAACATGCCAAAGTCGCCGACACGATTGACGATGAACGCTTTGTTGGCCGCGGTCGAGGCGGACTGGCGTTCGACGTAGAAGCCAATCAGGAACCACGAGCAGAGCCCGACCAGTTCCCAGAAGACAAACGTCATCAGGAAGTTGCCTGAGATCACCAGCCCCAGCATGCTGAAGCAGAACAAAGACAACGCCTGAAAGAAGCGAGCGAATCTTCCTGGCCGTTCGACCGAATCGCCGTTGGCCAGCAATGCTTCGTGATCGACGACGTCATGCAACTCGTCGTGCATGTAACCGGTCGAATAGAAGTGGATGCTGGTCGCGATGAACGTGACCAGGCAGAACATCACGATCGTCAGGGCATCGATGTAATAGTTGATCGTGACCTCGGCACCAGCAAACCGGGCCAGCGTGTAGCCTTCTCCGACCAGGACCGATGGCGATTTGTGCGGAATGCCATGGTGCTCGTCGGTCGCGTGCGTTTCGGCGGCGTGGGCATCTTCGTGCCCGGCGTCCTCTGTCTCGGCCACATGATGGACTGCACCCGGTGGATTGGCCGAGAACCAAACGGCTGCCGAGAAGAACGACAGCACGGTCGACGCCAGGATGGCAATCGTGGCCACCGCCGCGGCACCTTTGCCACGACGACCCAGCTGCACGGCGAACAATAAGATCACGCAGAACGAAACCAACGGTAGCAATACCGCGGCTGCCAGAAGGCTCGGAAGGTACGGGAGAAAGACTTCCATCAACCCTTCAGTTCGTTGGCGCGATCAACATCGATCGTGGCATGGTTATTGTAAAAGTTCAAAGCAATCGCCAAGGCCACCGCAGCTTCGGCGGCGGCAAGTACGATCACGAATAACGCGATCAGGTGACCATCGAGTCCGAGATTCTCGTCACGAAAATAAGGACTCGCAAATCCCACGAAGTTCAGGATCGCTCCGTTGAGGACCAGTTCGATCCCCATCAAGATCCCCAGGGCATTTCGCTTGGTAGCCATGCAAACGATGCCGGTCACAAACAGAAATGCTCCGACTGCCAGGTAATGCGAAAGTCCGATCGGTTCGCACAGAAAGCTCATCGTGTGGTTCCTCCTGCGTGATGCCGTTTGGCCCGAGCCAGGAAAGCGGCTCCGACCAGCACGACCAGCAAGTGAATGGAAACGATCTCGAACGGCAGCAGGTAACCAGCCAAACCTTTTTCGTCAGGCCGCGTTCCTTGATCGGCACGGACGCCAACCAGTGCCAACCCGATCTCGCCGGTTCGCTGAGGCATACCGTCGGTCGCCAAGGTTTCCAAGCGAGCCAGTTCGTCCCGTTGTGGCTGCGTAATCTCTTGGCCGTCGGCAAGCTGTTGCTCGAGTTTCTCGACATAGGTTGCCAGGTTCTTATCGGCCTTGGCCTGATAATCCGAGCTTTGCCACTGCGGGACGAGAAAAGCCAACTGCACCAGAATCGCCAACAGCGTTCCGCCCACCAGCAAACCGAGGATCCAGTCGCCCCCTTTGGTCTGCATGGTGATAAACGCTTTTTGCGCTGTCAGCATCACGCCAAAGATCAACAGCACGACGGTGCCGCCGACGTAGATCATCAACTGCATTGCCCCGACGAAGTATGCCCCGGCGAGAAACAGCAATCCACTGGCCGCTGCCAAACAAACGATCAGGGCGAAGGCCATCCGAACGATGTTATTGGTGGTGGCAACCAATACGGCAAAGCCACACGCGACCAGCGCCGTGACATAGAAAATGACGGTGTGCCAGTTGATCGAGGCTTCGGCAGCGGAGGCAAGCAGGCCGATCATTCGACGCCTCCTTCCTGGCTCGCAGCAACCTTCTGCTCGATCATTTCGATGCGACGATCAGCCCGACGATCGCCTTCATCCATCCACCCTTCTCGCACTAACGAGCGATCGTGGGCAGGAACCAGGTCGTTCAAAAACGGAACGCCCAAGGCAGTCCAGAACATCACGCCCAGCAGGCAAACCGCGGCGATCGGCACGCAGTACTTCAAGCACATGGTGATCACCTGGTCGACTCGCAAACGAGGAAATGTCCAGCGAATCCACATCATCGCGATCACGCCGACCGATGCTTTGATCAGAATGTTCAACACGCCAGCCATGTTGGCGAAGGTTGAAAACCACCAGCAGTTGCCGAAGTAGTTCGGGTACGCATCCATCATGCTGCTGAAGACCGGTATCGGTCCGTTCCATCCGCCAAAGAACAAAATCGCGGCGAGGATCGAAACCAGAATCATCGAGCCATATTCGGCCATGAAGAACAAACTCCACCGCATGCCGGAATACTCGGTCAGGAAGCCAGCGACCAGTTCGCTTTCCGCTTCCGCCAAGTCGAACGGAGCGCGATTCACACTAGCCACGGCACAAGTGAAGTAGACCCAGAAGACCACAAAGATGAACGGATCGTGGAAGATCAACCAGTTGGTGAACCAGCCACGCTGCTGATCGCCAATCGCCACCAGATCCATCGTGCCGCAAATCATCAGCGGAACAACAACACAAATCCCCAGGGGGACTTCGTAACTGACGACCTGGGCTGCTTGTCGCATCGCTCCGAAGAGCGACCACTTCGATCCCGATGAATAGCCTGCCAGGATAACGCCGAATACTTCCAGCCCGAGCACTGCGACCAAAAAGAACAGACCGATATTCAAAGGCAACGCGACCCAACCCGATGCAAAGGGGAGGGCCATGAACGCGGCGAAACTGGCAGCAAACGAAACGTACGGAGCGATCCGAAAGAGAATTGGATCGGCATCTTTGGGCATCAGATCTTCTTTGGAAAGAAGCTTGATCCCGTCGGCCAGCGACTGCAGCCAACCGAAGGCGCCGCCAGTTCGGGTTGGCCCCAGGCGGTCTTGGATTCGCCCAGAGACCTTTCGTTCGGCCCAGATGAAAACGAACGCACCCAGCGCGATCACATTGACCAGCAGAAAGGCTTGGACGAACGCAGCCAAGGTGTACCCCAGGAAATCCCATCCTGAGGGAAGCCAGCCTGCGAAGTACTCACCCACGTGTGCGCGTCCCTTGTGCGTAGAAAATACCGAAAAAACACCCTGTTTTTCCGGCCCTTATAATACTTGCCCACGCCCGCGGCGTGAACTACTCGAAAGCCAATCTTGCCGGTTTCAAACCGGTAATCCAAACCGACTTAGCGGTCGATCTCTCCCATCACAATATCGAGCGAACCCACGATCGCCGGAATGTCGGCAATCAGGCAGTTTCGGCAAAGCTCTTCGACGACCGACAAGTTGCTGAAACAACTGCTGCGGGCCCGAGCTCGACGCGGAATCGGATCACCCCCGTCGGCCACCACGTAGAAACCCATCTGCCCGCGAGGCGCTTCCGTCTCTAAATAAGCTTCACCGGCAGGCAACTTGGTGTTCAACTTGATGGGCGTTCCCCAATCGCCGGATGCTTTTTCGTAGAAGTCCATGGCCTGGCGGATCAACTTGATCGCCTGAATGACTTCCAACATGCGAACATAAAACCGGTGCCAACAGTCGCCGAGAATCGCTTCATCCGGGACGGCTGGGTAGACCTGATCTTTGGGATAGCTCCCATTCTTCTGGACGATGACCTCGAAGTCGTAACCTTCGTACATCGCCCTGTAGCGAGGATCGCCGTCGCGACGCAAATCGTGATCGATACCGGAGCCGCGAATCACAGGACCGCTACAGCCATAGGCGATGGCCATCTCTGCGGGCATCAAACCAATGCCTGCGGTTCGCTTGATGAAGATCGCGTTGGTCGTAAGCAACGTGTGATAGTCTGGAATCTGCGGCTCGAACTGATCGAGAAAGGCCCGACACTTGCCAATCCAATCGGACGGAAGGTCGGCCGTCACACCGCCAGGGGTGATATAGCTGTAAGTAAGCCGGGCCCCGCACACCCATTCGAGCAGATCGAGGATCTTCTCGCGTTCGCGGAAGGCATACAGAAACGGACTAAACGTTCCCAGGTCGAGACCGTACGTTCCCATGCCAACCAGGTGACTGGCGATCCGGTTCAGTTCGGAAATCATGACGCGGGTATGCCGAACCTTGTCAGGCAGGTCGTAGTTCAGCAGCTTCTCAACCGCGAGCGCCCAACCGAGGTTCATGTTCATCCCGGCCAGGTAGTCCATTCGATCGGTATAGGGAATGAACTGCCGCGGCGTCAGATTCTCGCCGATCTTCTCGGCACAGCGATGCAAATAGCCAATATGCGGAACCGCTTCAGAAACGACCTCGCCATCGGTCCGCAGCACCAGACGCAGCACACCATGGGTGCTCGGATGCTGCGGTCCCATGTTGACCAGCATCTCGTCGGTGCGAACGTCGAGTTCGACAATCTCTGTGGGGTTCGAGTTGCTCATTCGGGGTTGGCTTTCTGTACCTAGCGGCCTCGGATGCCGTGGTACTCGAGCGGCATGACATAGTCTTTTCGCAGCGGATGCCCGACCCAATCTTCCGGGCACAAAATGCGTCGCAGATTCGGATGGCCGACGAAATAAACGCCTGACAAGTCGTACACTTCACGTTCGTGCCAATCGGCCGCAATCCATACGGAGGAAACCGATGCCAGCTCAGGGATCTCTCCTTCGACGCCATCTTTCCATCGCGGGAGCATCACCTTCAAAACGCCGCTGGTTTTACGCTGAACGCTGGTCAGGTGATAAACGACTTCCAGGTGTGGCTGCCACGGAGCTTTGGCTGCCTTCTTCGGGTCGGTCTCGCAGTAATCGACCACGCAGATCGAGTTCAGGCAATCGAACGCAATCGACGGCTCGTCCTTCAAATAGCGACAAACCTCGACCAGGCCTTCTGGCGCAACCTCGATCCACGGATCGATGCTCTCAAGAGAGGCTCCTGCGATCTTGTCGCCAAAACGCTCGCGCAATTTCTGTAGCAGCGACTCGTCGATCACCATGACTGAACGTTTTCTTTCGGAGGTTGAATTACGGAGTGGATGTGGTCTGAGGGGATCGCTGCCAGGAACTGGACGCGTCGGCTTGCTGCTTGGAATGACCCGCAGTGGATCGAACCCAGTCGAGGTCGCCTCGCTTCCAGACATACGCGAAACCGACCATCAGCACGGCGAAGAACAACATCATGTCCGCCACGCAGGTCCAGACCAGCTTCGAGGCCGCAGCCTTAACTTCGTTCCCTTTTGCTTCCGGATCGGAAGCTGCCAACAGGTTCTGTTCGTCGACGGGCAAACCGAGTTCGGTCACCAGGCCTTCGAACCCAGGCCCGATCATCCGCTGGCCGTCGTCCATCTGCACGATCGCAGGCACTTCTGGACTGGCCAATTGGGTCGACTTTCCGAAGACGACCGCCCACGGAAAGAAGAACGCCACTTCGACGTCGAAGATAATGAACAGCAGGGCGACAACATAAAATCGCAAGTCGAACTGCACGAAACTGGAGCCAATGGTTGGCTCGCCACATTCGTAAATCTCGAGCTTCTCTTCGTGCGGGTCCTTCGGTCGCAGAAAGCTACCTAGAAGAAGGTTCGCCAACACGAAGCCAAACCCGACTGCCGTGAACAGCAGTAAATAGGCGACGATCGTGGTTGGAAAACTCATAGGTCCGCAAGCTCAAGCAAAACATGTCCGTCAAAATCAGCATCATCGGTCGAGCCCTCATTTAAGAGGTCTACCGCCAACCATGCAACGGGCCTTCCATTACCCTTCGGGGCTGGCAGGGCCACCATGAACCGGGCTGATCACCGCTTTCGATTCAGCGACCGCCGTTGGGTTGAGCGTGGCCCGGCCCCAAGCGACATCGATTGGCAGTCGCGAATAATCGACCAGAGCTCCATCTCGACTGTAGGAACTCAGGTCGAGCGTGCCCCCCATAAAGATGCAGTCGACCGGGCAAGGCTCGACACACAAAGCACAGAACATGCACTTGGTGTAATCAATGGTGAAATGGGTGAGCTGAAAACCCTTGCCGTTCTCGACACGTTGCTTGCCTATATAAATACAGTCAACCGGGCACGCTTTCGCGCACTGGTCGCAGGCAATGCAGGTCGTGACATCGAAGCGATGAAACCCACGATAGCGGGGAGCCACCTGGGCCGGGAGCTCAGGATATTCGAAATGCTCAGTAAACGTCTTGCGATTCGGATCGTAGGTCGACTTCCAAACCTTAAGCGTCACCCAAAGCCCCTGGGCCACCGTAACTACGGCTCGAATCAGGTTTTTCCACCACTCAACCATGGCCACCTTCCGTGCGGAACGATGCTCTCCGCTGGGGACCGAACGTCGCATGCGGTCCCCTTAAAGCAGTATGAAAATCCATTAACGGCAATTTGGCTCGTTATGGCAAGTGATCCCTGGCAAACAACTAGAAAACCAAGTGACCAAATGGAGGGGCACTAACCCACTACAACAGGAGCTTTAGACAAGCCAGGAGGGCAAGGTAAATGCTCCCGTTTTTTCGGCACATTCCTCGCCAAGCGTATCAGATTTCGCTAAAGTCCGAGATTTGCTTGCTTGACGCGGCTAATTTAGCGCGTAGAGTGAAGTGAGAGTTTCCTCGCGCACAACAGGCTGTTCTTGTTGCGTTGGGGAGATTTTCGAGGATGTCGCTGTTAATCGTCAGGTGCGACTGAACCTTTTGATTTCTGCTCAAGTCTAACGAAGGCACCAAGAAGGTTCAAGCATTCGACAAGGCAGTGCCGCCAAAATTATGAGAGAGTATTTCCCCCTTGGCGGTTGCGTGGAGAGCATAACATGCTGGTACTATCGAGGAAGAAGAACGAGAGCATTGTCATCAACAATGACATCACCATTGTCGTTGTCGAGATCCGTGGCGATAAAGTACGCCTAGGGGTTGAAGCCCCCAAGGAAGTGCCGGTTCACCGTCGCGAAGTTTACGATGCGATCAAGCGAAACGAAAACGGACAAGGTTCGGACGCTTCGGCGAATATGGAATCCGAATAGTCGAAATTTTGTAGTTTCGTACCTGAACTCAACCTGATTCAACTGAATTCGCACGCCTCTGCCGCATTCTGTTGCGGTCGTGAATTTCGAAGGTTGTTGTCGCCTGTTTGGGTTCGGAATTATTTTTTGCGTAGATCGCCCCGTCCCCAGTTGCAGATGCTTCTGACCTCTCTTATACTTAAGCCCTTCAACAAACGGCCCCATCGTCTAGTGGTCTAGGACACCGGCCTTTCACGCCGGTAACACGGGTTCGAACCCCGTTGGGGTCACTTCCAACAAAAGCCTTTCGCAGCTTGCGAAAGGCTTTTTTTATGCATGCACTCAACCACCCTCGTGGTGACTTCGAGTTGAAAACGAGCCGTCGTTGCGGGTAACCTCGAGTTATCCCAACAGCCTAGCCCCTAAAGCCAAGCGACATGCAACAACCAACCTTCGATGCTCTGCTGGTACTTTCGTTCGGTGGTCCAGAAAAGCCGGACGATGTCATCCCGTTCCTTGAGAACGTTCTTCGCGGCCGCAACGTTCCTCGCGAAAGAATGCTGGAAGTCGCCGAGCACTACTATCACTTTGGTGGCAAGAGCCCGATCAACGATCAGAACCGCGAACTTATCGCCGCCCTGACCGAGGAACTGGCTCAGCATCAGATCGACTTGCCGATTTATTGGGGCAATCGGAACTGGCACCCGCTGCTGGCCGATACCATGCAGAAGATGCACGACGACGGGCATCGCCGCGTGCTGGTATTCGTCACGTCGATCTTCAGTTCCTACTCCGGCTGTCGCCAATATCGCGAAGACATCCAAAAAGCCCAGGCTCAACTCGGCCTGGAAGAGATGGCCTTCGCCAAGATTCGTACCTTCTATAATCATCCAGAATTCATCGCCACGATGGCCGATCGCGTTCGCGATGCCATCGCCGAGCTTCCTACCGAAGGTGTCGATCAGCGAAAAGTGCTCTTCACCGCACATAGCATCCCCAATGGCATGGCAGAAAACTGTGCCTATGAAAAGCAGTTGCAAGAGAGCTCGCGTCTCATTGCGAAAGCGGTCGGCGTCGAAGACTGGGCCCTGGTCTATCAAAGCCGCAGCGGCCCTCCTCAACAGCCTTGGCTGGAGCCGGACGTCTGCGATGCCATCCAGGAAATCGCCGACCAGAAATCGGCTTCGCAATTGGTCATCGTGCCGGTTGGCTTCGTTTCGGATCATATGGAAGTCATTTACGACCTCGATGACGAAGCGGCCAAGCTCGCTGCTGAACTCAACTTGCCGATGGCCCGGGCGAAGACGGCCGGCGTCCACCCGACCTTCGTTAGAATGATTCGCCAATTGGTCGAAGAACGTCTCGGGCTGACCACCGAAAAGCCAGCCATCGGCGAATATGGCCCGTCACACGATGTCTGCCCAGTCGACTGCTGCCGCTACGAACCACGCCGCCCTGGTCCACCGCAACCAACTTCCCAGAACTAGCGATGCATCGAATCCTGATCACCGCCTTCGAGCCGTTCCTGCAATATCCCACCAATGCGTCGCAGCAAATCCTTTCACATTGGCTGGAAGATCATCCTGGCTCTGACCGATCGACCTTCGTCACCGAGATCCTCCCGGTCGAGTACATTCGCACGGAACCGCGGCTGCAGGAACTGCACGCACAGTCGTTCGACTTTGCCTTGCACCTGGGTCAAGCGCCGCGGATCGATCGTTTCAACCTGGAAATGATCGCGTTGAACGTGAAGAGCGATCCAACGATCGATATCAGCCCGCTCAATCCTGAAGGCCCGGCCGCTTATGCCTCGGCGTTGCCCCTGCAGCAGTGGAGTGGCGATCTGACCGAACGCGAAATCCCAGCGACCGTCAGTTTTCATGCCGGCACCTATCTGTGCAATGCGACGTACTTCTGGTCGACCGAAGCACAGCTTCGCCGAGGTCTTAGCGATCGCAGCCTGTTCGTCCACGTGCCGTTGATTGATATGGAATCGGAGAATCGGGACGAAGCAATCCGGCTAGGCTCGAAGATGCTCACGCGACTAACGCGATTGATTGAAGATCACCTCGACGCCGCTTAGCCAGCGGCTGCCTGGCGTTCGCGAATCTCTTTGAAACCGCGATAGGTCATCATTGCCTTCTGGCAAGAAGCGCGAAACACCTTCGGATAGGGAACGCCAGCCAGGCGAAACACTTCCTCGTCCTTCAGGTAGAAGATCAGATCGGCCGAACGAAACCAGGCCTGCCCCGGCTGCTCGTCAATTTCCATCCGGTCGAATTCGTCGAGAGCGATCTGCCGCTCGACCACGCCGCTGACTCCTCGCTCGACGTTGATATGCCGATTGGTGATCCGATAGCGGGTACCGACCACCGGCAACACATTCCACAAGTAGAGCGGAATCGCCACGGGAATCGACGCGAGAACCATCAGATTCCCGACGTTGAATACGGGAATGCCTGTTTTGATGTCGTAGAGTCGCCCGAGGAACTGGCCCCAGGAAGTTGCCGAAACCGATGGCCAAACGATTAGCGCCGTCGACTCGTTTTCAGAACTTAGAGTAAGCCCGGGAATGGCTTGTTTCATGATGGTCATCCCGCTTCACGGATGAGGAAGCGGGCACTCGCGAAAAAGGGAGACTAATTCGAACCATTCTCGGTAGCGGCATGCATCTTGCCATTTCGGAAAGCCTCAGCCATGGCCTTGGGAACTTCCGCTTCGGCAAAGACAAGCTTCGCTCGGTTCAACGCGACCTTGGCTTTGTTTTCCTGCTCCGAAGCAATCGCCTCGGCACGACGCTGTTCGGCCTTGGCTCGGGCAACACGCGTATCGGCTTCGGCCTGATCGTTCTGCAAGCGGGCGCCCACGTTCTCTCCGACGTCGATGTCGGCAATGTCGATCGAAACAATCACGTACGCGGTGTGATCGTCGAGGCCACGCGAGATCACCGCGCGGGTAATCACGTCGGGATTTTCCAGCACGTGCGTATGATGCTCTGAGGATCCGATCGCGGAAATAATACTTTCACCGACGCGAGCGATCACGGTCTCTTCGGTCGCTCCGCCGATCAACTGGTCGAGCGACGTCCGGACGGTCACCTTGGCTCGCACCCGCAGTTCGACACCATTCTTGGCGATGGCACTCAGCGTACTCTTGCCGCTGCGGCGAGGGTCAGGGCAGTCGATGACCTTCGGCAACACGCTTGTCCTGACGGCATCAACCACATCACGCCCCGCCAGATCGATCGCGGCAGCTCGGTCGAAGTCGAGGTCGATCTCAGCACGCTGAGCGGCAATGATGGCGTGGATCACGTTCATCACGTTGCCGCCGGCCAGGTAGTGTGCCTCAAGGCGTTTGGTACTAATACCGCTCCGGCGATCGATATCGAGCCCGGATTGCTTGGCCATGATCTTCGCCTTCACAATCAGGCGACTGTTGACCTGGCGCAGGCTCATGCCCACAAGGCTCCAAAGCGAGACGTCGGCACTCGACATCCAGGCCTGAAACCACAACTGCCCGTAGTTCAACACGATAATCAAAAAGATGAAGCCAAAGACGGCTGCCATGAAGATGGCAACGCCATAGACATACATCCATTTGTCTTCGCCGAGCTGAGCAAGCAACAACAGTGAGTCAATCATGGGGGAGATCCCGGCTGCGGTTCGATGCACGAAAGGGACTTAGCGATCCATCAATTCCCACAATGATAGCCGATTGCCAGAGCAGACTCCAGCAATCGGGCTAGGAAGCAGTTTATGCCAGACTTTCGGTCGTCCAGGCGCCGTCCACCAGACGCCAGGTGCTGCCAGTTGGGTTTTCGTTTTGCAGCTCTCGTGGCAAACGGCTCGGGCGGACATTATCGAAAGACTGAAGCATGGCGAAACGATGGATCGACGCCGGAATCCCCACGGCAGTGAAGCCAGGGTGCCCGGTCGCTGGAAATGGACCGCCATGATTCATCGCTGCACTCACAGCGACGCCGGTCGGCATCTTGTCGTCAATCAAACGCCCCACCTTGACCCGCAGATGAAGGGCCACCAAGTCGTACGCAGGGTCATCACTTCCAGCGGTATCCGAGTAGATCGTGCCGGTCAGGTTCCCTTCCAGCGAATCGATCACCGCACAAACTTCGTTCAGATTAGCCGCTTTGACGATCAACGAGCTATTGCCAAAAGCTTCGGTCTGGAATGCTTCCGGATTGGCCAGAAACTTCTCGGCAGAAGTCGACAGCAAGGTATTCGGACAGGTATAGCCCTGGGACGAACCTTCGCCGCTGCCGCTCGCTTCGACGTCGGCACCGGCGTCGATCAGCAGTTTCAGATTCTGCGTCAGATTGGCTTCCACGCCTTTGCCGAGCAACGTTCCACTCGGAGCACCCGCGAAGCCTGCCTTCACGGTGTCGACGAACTTTGCCGACTTGTCATCGTCCAGCAGGATCACCAGACCTGGGTTCGTGCAGAACTGACCAGCCGCCATCAGGCAGCTTGTTTGAAACTCGGTCGCCAAAGCTTCACCACGTTCTGCCAAAGCACCCGGCAGAATCACGACAGGATTGATGCTCGACAGTTCCAGGTAGATCGGCTTGCCAACCTTGTCCGCGGCTTCCTTCAACTTCAAGCCAGCGCCCTTGCTGCCGGTGAAACCGATCGCTCCGAGGCGTGGGTCCGCGACAAACTTCAGGCCGTCTTCATTCGGCATGTGGTAAATCAACTGGACCGCTGCCGGAGGCAAACCGCAGTCTTGAACCGCTTGAAATGCGAGCTTGGTCAGTTCACGCGTGGTGCCTGGCTGGGCAGGGTTCGCCTTCACGATCACCGGGTTGCCAGCCGCGATGGCCGCAGCAAAGTCACCACCAGCGGCACCGCTGAACGCGAGCGGGAAGTTGTTCGGGCCAAAGACCGCGACGGGACCGATGCCGGCGTAGTACGATCGAATTCCAGCCTTGCTATCGATCGTGGCCATCCGCCAGCTACCTTCCACGGCAGCCGCCGCCGCCAGGCGAAGCTGGTTGATGGTTCGCGGCATTTCGACATCCAGCAGACGCGGCGAAACGGGCAAGCCACTTTCCTGGTTAGCCAGTTCGCACAACGCTTGCTTATTTTCGTCCAGCAGATCGGCGAAGCGGTTAAGAAACAAACCAAGCTTTTCCACCGCCATCTGCCGCATCTCTTGAAACGCGACCGCAGCCGCCGCAAGAGCTTCGTCGACATCAGCCCAAGTGCTCACCGGATATTGCGCCGGCAAGGGCTGCTTCAAGGCTGGGTTGTCCGCGTGAAACGTCCCATCGTGGTTTGCTTCGCGCCATTGTCCGCCAATAAGAACCTGTTCAACCGCCATGAATTCGAAAACCTTTCGCCAATACTAACTGCACACCGACTAGCCCTGGACGATCTCGCTGACCAAGGTGCCGATGCCGGAAATCTGGATGCTTACCACGTCGCGTGGCTGAAGCGTGAAGTCGTTATCCGGCACGATACCGGTTCCTGTAAGCAGGAACGCTCCACGTGGAAAATGTTGATCACGGAAGAGATACTCGATCAATCCTTCCAACGAGCGAGCTAACTGGTCGAGGCTCGTTTCTCCCTGGAATACTTCGTTGCCTTCGCGAGCGATCTGCAACTGAATTTTCACTTGGGAAAGCTCAGAAAATTCCTTCCAGAATTCCGAAGCCAAAACAACCCAGGGCCCCAATCCGCAACACTGGTCATAAACTTTTGCCTGCGGGAGATAAAGGGGGTTCTCTCCTTCGATGTCGCGGCTGCTCATATCGTTACCGATTGTCATGCCGACGATCTGACCTCGAGAATTGAGCGCCAATGCAAACTCAGGCTCTGGCACATTCCACTGAGAATCTTTTCGAATTCGCAGCGTCTGCCCGGTTCCCGTGACTCGATTGGGGGTCGCCTTGAAGAACAGCTCGGGCCGATCGGAACCGTAGACCCGGTCGTAGCAATCGGCCGCCGCTTCCGATTCTTCCATGCGGGCCGTTTGACTTCGCTTGTAGGTCACCCCAGCCGCCCAGACTTCCTGCTGGTCGATCGGTGGAAGCAGGGCAACCTGGTCCAATGGCATCGCCTGGGTTTCGCCCTGGAGCAGGGCCTCGACCTTCGCAGCGGGGTCTTCGGCATCGAGGATTTCGAACAACGAGGTAACGTCGTGACGCGAGAACTGCACAACTTCGTTTTCGCGAACCAGACCGACCGCAGGTGTTCCGTGGGTACCGATAAACTTCGCCAGACGCATAACTGAATACTCTCGCTAGGGGATGGGGATGCTTTCGTCGTATTCTACCCCTGCCTCAGTGGCAAATGTAGATAGCAGAGACCGCCTCCAGGCTTGCCCCGGAAATAGGCAACAGAGGCGCGCATCCGTAGCAATGCCAATGCAGAAACGAGGCATTCCCTCTACCAAAATCATAGGGGACCGAATCTAACCCTCGCTACAGTCAGTGCCTACGACAGGTGGCCAAACTATGATCACTCAAGGGTTTAAGGGGTGCGGCATGCGTTTTGCAAATAAAGATAACTGTCCGCGGCCCAAAGGTTTCAACCTCCTACTCGTTGTCTGCACCACCCTAATGGACCATTGAGTTCGCTCTCGGGTCATTTCTGTGAGAATCCAACAAGGATGTTGCCGCCCTTGAAGCCGCGAGGAGCTATCTTGCGGCTGACGTGCGCACCGTTGCCGGCCGGTGATTTGGTTGTCGGGAGAGGGCACCTGGTTGCCGGATCGGCGCGGTGCGACGTAGCCTACCTCGGACCTCTTGATACGCTCCATCATGGGCCATTGCCGCGCAAGTGGGCAACCATTCTGCCAACGGGTGAACCTTTTTCTCTGCTATGTGTATAATCCTTCTAGTCGTTCTGCCGTCGACCAGAACGCCATCTACGTAAATTCCACTTGTCGACTTGCCAGCGAATTACCTGGCTTCTCTATGACCGAACCGTCGAAACTGCGTCGCCAGATTACGCATCAGGCCGCACGTCTTCTGTATGACCGACAAGAGTCGGAGTATTACCACGCCAAAATGAAAGCTGCCCGGCGGGTTCAGCGAGGATGGGTCAAAGAGGCCGATCTTCCTTCCAACGCCGAGATCCGCGACGAAGTCCAATCGATGGCCCGAATGTTCGAGGGAGACAATCGCCTCGAAAATCTCTTGGCCATGCGGCTGGAAGCTCGGCGAATGATGCTGATCCTTGAACGTTTTCGCCCTCGCATCGTCGGCAGTGTGCTGACTGGGCACGTTCGCAAGGGATCGGACATCGATATTCACGTCTTCAGCGATAGCATCTCGGCCGTGACCGCCGCCCTGGAAGCCGAGAACATTCGCTACGACGTGGAACGCAAGCACGTCAACAAACCAGGGGCCGAGGGTGTTTACGTCCATATCCACATCCGCGAGCAGTTCCCGTTCGAGCTGACCGTACGCGGATCGAAGGAGGTCTCGATCGTCTCAAAGAGTTCGATCACCGGCAAGCCTCAAGAACGCATGAGCCTGGCCGAGTTCGATTTGTTCCTCCACGAGACCTACGAGGAAGGCGAGTACACAGAAGGCATGGCGGTCGTCGAGAACCAGATCGATCGCTTTCTGCAGTACGAAGCGTTGCTGCTGCCGCTGGAAAACGTCAAGCAAAGCCCGAAGTGGCACCCCGAAGGGGACGCTCTTTATCACAGCTTGCAGGTCTTCGATCTGGCTCGCGAGAAGTTGCCCTACGACGAAGAGTTTCTACTGGCAGCTTTGCTGCATGACGTAGGGAAGGGGATCGATCCGCTGAACCACGTTGAAGCGGGGCTCGAGATGCTGGCGGACCATATAACGCAGCGAACCCACTGGCTTATCGCCCACCACATGGATGCCGGCCAGATCTTGGAGGGCACCTTGGGTGCCCGGGCCAAGCGACGACTGAAAGAGTCGGAAGACTACGAAGAGCTAATCTTGCTGGCACGCTGCGACCGCGAAGGTCGACGCCAGGGTGTCGAGGCCTCGGAACTAGAAGAAGCCATCGATTACTTGCGACAGCTTTCGTATGAATGCGATGGTTGGTAGTCGTCTGTCGAACTAATAGGACGAAATCGGATCGTCGATCCATTCTTCCAGCCCGGCGCAGGCACTCGACTTGCGAAGTTTGCGCAGGGCTGCGATTTCGATCTGACGGATTCTTTCCCGGGTCAATGAAAACGCCTGGCTGATTTCTTCCAGCGTTTGAGGCTGACCATCGTGGATGCCGAATCGTCGAAATAAAATCTCTTGTTCGCGCGGGTTCAAGATCGTGAAGACCTTCGCGAGCAATGCTTTGACCGACTGATGATCCGCCTCGGAAAGGCCAGCGAAATTGGCCTGGATTGGAATAATATCGGCGAAGTCTTCGTCATCGTACGGCTGGACATCTAGCGACAACGGACCTCGCGTCAACACATCGACCAACAAGACATCGCGTTCAGCAACCTTGGCCAGTTTGGCGGTCTCTTCGAGCGTAGGATCGCGGTTCTCGTCCTGGCGGAATTGTGCCTTCGACGATTGAACCGTTTGGATTCGCTCCTGCATCCGGACTGGCACTCGGATGAGCTTCGATTGATCCGAAATCGCCTTCATGATTGCCTGGCGGATCCACCATGTGCCGTAGGTTGCAAACTTGTAGCCAAGCGTTTGATCGAACTTTTCGACGGCCCGGATCAGCCCAAGGTTGCCTTCCTGAATGAGGTCGAGAAAGCTCATCCCTCGGTTACGAAAACCTTTGGCGATCGAGACCACCAACCGCAAGTTCGCCGCGACCAGCTTCTGTTTAGCCTCGCCGTAGGCACGATAGGCCGCGAGGATCTTCGGCCACTGAAAGGCAAGCGAGCCAGGTGTCTCGTGATAGAGCTCGAACACTTCCAACGCATCGGGCGACAAAGGCATCCGGAAGATTGGACCTGGGAAGTCCTCACCGCCGGGCTTGTTGGCTTCCAAACCATCGAGCGTTTGCTCGACGCTTTGCATCCACTCGAGAAGGAACTTCTCCCGCAGTCCGAACGCTTCCAGCCGACACGCGGTTGTTTGACGACGTCGCATTAAACGCTGGATTGCCCGGTCGCGGCGCTGCGAACCGTCTGCTTCCGCCTCCATAGCCACGCTGAAGTCATATCGATCGCGATGTGCCGACTCGGCCAGATACTCGATCATCTCGATGACCGCTTGCCGATGCTTTTCTTTCTGGGCCGGACTGGTGATGGTGACTTCCAGCGTACGATCGAGACGACGATCGCCTTCAATCACTTCGACCAGCAAGTCCGCGATGCGGGCCGTAACGACCCCGCAGCCGAACAATCGCCGCAGAAAACTGGTGCGAGTGCGCGCGACGCGGCGTGTAATTTCAATTTCCTGTTCCGGCGTAAGGCGGGGAATCGATCCCATTTGCTGGAGATACGAACGCAACGACTCAGGCTCACCCGACGAAAGTTCACTTGCGTCGCTAGCATTGGTCCGCGCTCCTTTGCCCCGTCTAGAAACCGGGGAAACCGCCTTCTCCTGTATGGCTACGCCAGAGCCCAGTCGGCCGGATTGTTTCCGGTCGGGACTTGTGCTGCCGCCTCCTCTGCTCATGCTTCCTCGCTGTTCCCTCTGGTCGATCCTCGCGAGCGACAAGCCTGATTAAGACAGGCTTCCCCTTCAGATCAACTTGACTGCCCTTGTGGTCCAGGGAGGAATGCTGGCGGCTTCCGTCCTGAGCCAAACCATTCTACGCATCAACTTCGGCAAAGGAAGGAATTTCACCCCCCGAATGTTTGAGACTTCCCGAAAGCCAGATCGCACTAACCGCAGATCTGGGGGGCAGGGGAGGGCGAGATCAGGACCGGCTCGTTAGAGCTGGTCCGATTCGATCGCCAGGTAGAGCTCGTAAGCCGAGATGCCGTCGGGACCAGCGTTCTCGAGACGAGCGGCAAGGTCTTCCTGCTTCTCTTTCAGACGCATCAACTCACGACCAGCGAGCTGACCGTTGCCATCCCGATCGAACTGAGTCATCAGCGACTTGGTCTGCTCGTAAGCATGCGGATTGAGAATCTTCTGCTCCCAGGTCTTCATCACCATCTCGATGTGATCGGCGGACAGGGCAAACTCCAAGCGAGTTACATTGCCGTCGCGGGAACGATCCAACAACGTGTGCCACTGAACCAACTGCTGCGAGAGAGCAGGGCCACCCATCGAGGCAAAGCGAGCGTTCGCGGCGAAGTCTTCGCTGGTCCACACGCCATCGCCGTTGGCATCAAGTCGCAACCAGTAGCGACGCAAGGTTTCCGAACTGTTCCAGCGGATCGAAGCGATCGCCAGATTCAGCTCAGCAATCGAGATTTGCTGGTTCATGTCATGATCGACAGCCAGCAACACTTCTTCACTTACGGCAGCGACGGCGCCTTCGGTCTGCGTGAAGCGTCCCCAGGCCTGCTGTGTTTCAAAGTCCGATATCTTGCCGTCCTGGTCCATGTCGACCCAGGCCAGCAGCTCTTGAGCAACTTCCGGACGCTCGAACGTCAACAACTGACGGCGATCGAGACCAGGATCTTGCTGAGGATCGAGATTGAATACCGAACGAGCCAACGAGTTCGGGCGAACCATCATCGGTTCCGGCTTTTTCGAACCTGGCTTGGTGCGAACATTCACTCGCAGACCAATCGGACTGCGGGCCGTTTCTGGATTGTCCGAAGGAATCGCTTCCATCGGCAAATTGTTTTGATCGTTGGCCAGTTGTTCGACCGACGGGAAAGGATTGCCATCCGGCACGTTCGTATCGGCTGGCGGTTTAACCTCGGGCTTCGCCTCGACGACTTCCGTCCCCTTAGGCTGTACCACGGTCTGCGGATCGTTCTGAGCCACGATTGGCTCGGTACCACCGCCCAAGATGCCGGTCTGATAAGCCAGCCCGACTCCGACAGCCACCAGAAGACAAGCTGCCACCGAGATCCAGATCTGGAGCGATCGATCGGGCTTGTGACGAAGCCGACGACCACCCATGCGATCCGAGCTGGTGTTGATGCTGACCTGCGGCTGCGCGATTTCGGCAGACGAAGTCTCGCCTTGCTGGCGAGCCGCGATCTGGGCCAGGATGTCTTGCGAGAAGTCGCGAGGTAGCGGTTGCTCGGGCATCGTCCGGACGGCGTTGACCGTTTCCACCATTTGGCGGTAACGCTTCTGCCATTCAGGGGACTCTGCCAAGATCGCTTCGATCTGCAGGCGTTCTTCTTGCGAGACTTCCCCATCCAGGAAAGCCGAAAGAAGTTCGTCATTAAGCTGCAAATTCATCGGTCGATCGTTACTTAACAGAGCCGGACGTTAAGTCCAAGCCATTGTCCTTCAAGCACTTAAACACTTCACATCACATTCAGGTGCCGCAGGATGCGGTTGTGTAGAGAAGTAGATGGCCTTTTAACCACGGAAGTTCCCCAAATCCAGGGCAAAACTTATTTCTCAAAAAGAATTGCCAAGCAAGCACTGATTCCGCCGTGTTGCTATCAATTACCCAGTTTGCCCCTAAGGTAAAGCTTGGAGCCCGACAAACAAGAGAGATCCAAGAAACCAAACGATATTTTCCGTCGTCTGGTTAGATGGCCCATTCTCGGGTAGTTTGCGAATCCGCTAGGTCCGGGGGAAATTTCGGACATTTCGTTGCGACCACCCCCCTGAACAAAGATAATCGAACCACACGTAGTACACAGCGTTGCCCCATCGATCTTCTCATCCGACTAGGAAGCCCCATGACTTTTCGGAAGGTCGGCACACTTTTTTGTGCCGCACTGACGTTTGCCTTGCCAGTTGAAATGCCAGCTTTCAACTCCGCCTTATACCCCCTGGCAATGGCTCAAGTACCGTCTATGGGGCCAGGTATCCAAGGCCCTGGGCCTAGCATCTCTCAGATGCCAAACCGTGTGGGACATTCTATGGAAGGCAAAGTGACTCCCGCCACAGAAGGCCCCAAGCCAGAGGCAGGCGATAACAAGCCAGGCAAGTCCGAAAAGCCTGACGATGGGTCCAAACCGGCGGAAGCCCAACCCGAAGGCCCCAAAGGTCCGATCCAGCGAAAAGACAAGCCGAGCGAAGCCGCCGATCCCGAAGAACTGAAGGTTCGCCCTGATCAGCAGGGGATGGTTCGATTCAACTTCCGCGGCCAGGCCTGGCCCGATGTTCTCGACTGGCTGGCCGACATCTCGAAGACCAGCCTCGATTGGCAAGAGTTGCCAGGCGACTATCTCAATCTCACCACGCAGCGAGCCTACTCGATCGACGAAGTTCGCGACCTGATCAACGAACGCCTGATGACGCGTGGCTATACCATTCTGCAGCAACAGGAAGGCCTGGTCGTTGCCAAGCTGGAAGGGCTCAACACGGCCCGGGTTCCGCGCGTCCATTCGGAAGACCTTCGTCATCGCGATGCCCACGAGTTCGTGAAGGTCTCGTTCCCACTCAGTTGGTTGCTGGCCGAAGACGCCGTCGAAGAACTCAAGCCGATGCTAGGTCCGCACGGCACGATGGCCGCACTGCCAACCTCGAACCGGTTGGAAGTGATGGACGTGGTTACCAACCTCCGACAGATCCAACATGTGCTGCAGGAAGAGCAATCGTCCGAAGTCCGTTCGACCAAGGTGCACGAGTTCTACCTCGAATACACCCGGGCCGAAGACGTTCTGGCCAAGCTCGAATCGCTGCTGGGCATCCGCAGGCCGAGTGGCGGGGGCATGGGGATGATGGACCCGAACATGATGCAGCAGATGCAACAACAGATGCAGCAGCAAATGATGCAGCAGATGCAGCAACAACAACAGCAAGGTGGAAACAGATCACGCCGCAAACCGCCCGGTAGCGACGACATTCACTTGGTGATCAACTCAAGGCAGAACAGCATCATTGCCAACGCCCCGCCTGACAAGCTGGTGGTAATCGCCGAAGCGGTAAAGCTGTTCGATGTTCCTTCGCAATCAGGCTCGCCTTTAGGGGCGAACTTCCAGCGAGTGGAAGTCTATCGCCTGGCTCAGCTCGATCCCAAGTCGCTTCAGGCCATGCTGCTTCAGTCTGGTAATCTTGATCCAACCACGCAGCTGGTGATCGACGACAAAAACAACGCCTTGATCGCCAATGCCGGAGCGGCCGATCAAATCACGATCCAGGCCCTGATCAACAAGCTCGACGGCGCCGGTCGCGAGTTCAAAGTGATTCGGCTGCGTCGTCTGCAAGCCGATTACGTCGCCGGCTCGATCCGCTTCATGATGGGGGAAGAAGAGAAGGAAGACGACAGCAACTCGCGTCGAGGCTATTACTCGATGTACGGATATGGTCGTCAGCCGGAACAGAATAATAAGAAGGACAAGTTTCGCGTCGATGCCGACGTGATCAACAATCGGCTCTTACTCCGCGCCAACGAAGTGGAAATGGCATCGATCGAAAACCTGCTGATCCAACTCGGCGAGATTCCCCCAGGCGGCGATTCGCAGCGAGGCAAACTTCGCACGCTCGAGGCAGGCTCCAGTGGTTCAGCAGAAGAGATGCTAAAGCGATTGAAGGAACTCTGGCCCCAAGTCTCGCCAGCACCGCTGCAGATCAAGCTGCCCGAAACCAAACCAAAAGAAGAAACCCCTTCGCCATCAACGAAGGAGCCGCCGAAAAAAGAGAACTCGGCCCAGGCCCGTTCCCGCATCACGGTGCCCGTTCACCTGGCTGCGATGAATCCCGCGGAAGATGAAGCGTCCGAGCAGCGCCCCTTGGAAGAGCTTTCCCAGGAAGAACTACGCAATCGTTTCTTTCCCAAACCAGAAACAAAGCCGGCGAACGACGCAGAAGGGTCGAAGTCTCCGGTCGTGATCCAAGTCGACGAGAACGGACGAATCACGCTCGCCTCGGATGACCCCGCCGCCCTCGATCTGCTGGAGGACCTGCTGATCGACCTGACTCCCGAGCCGAAAGACTGGGAAGTGTTCGAGCTGAAGTACGCCTCGGCTTACTGGGTGGCGTGGAACCTGGAAGACTTTTTTGAAGAGAAGGAAGAAGAGGAAGACACGCGTCCGACTCCTTGGTACTGGGACTATGGTCGTGAAGAGAAGAAAGAAGATCCGCTGCGTTTGTCACAGCGGAAGAAGCTCAAGTTTCTTTCGGACACCGATACCAATACGATCGTCGTGCAGAATGCCAATGCCGCGCAGTTGGCCACGATCAAAGACTTGATCGAACTTTACGACAAGCCCGAGCCGGTGGTCGAGGCATCGAAGCGGCTCAATGCGACGTACGCCGTTCGTTACTCACGAGCATCGGCCATCGCCGAGTCGGTGAAGGAAGTCTTCCGTGACCTGCTTTCGTCGAATGACAAGTCGCTTCAGCAGCCGCAACAAGGGGGCGGAGGCGATCGCGACAAGGCTCCGGACCGTTACGCCAGCGATTACGTCTCACGTACCGGATCGGGCTTCAAAGGGAAGCTTTCGATCGGTGTCGACGATATCTCAAACACGCTGCTCATCTCGACCGAAGGCGAGAGCCTGATGTCGCTGGTGATGGATATGGTGAAACGGATCGACGAGTCGGCCAAGCCGGTTTCGACGGTCCGCATCGTCAACCTGAAGACGGGCGTCAACGGGACGAAAATGAAGGAGCTGCTGACGCGGTTGTTGGAAAACCAGAATCCGCAGCCGCAACAGCCGCCGCAGGATCCCAATGGCCAGCCGAACGCTAATGGGCAGCCAGGTCAGAATGGTCCTCGCGGTCAGCGTGGAATGCGAATGCAAGATTTCCAGGAAGCAGTATCCGCCGAGAACTAGACTTCTCGGCCTTCGGTCTGGGTGATCAGCTTGCGGACGTCATCCGGAATGACAATCGGCCGCTGGTTGGCGTAGTCGAAATAGACCACGCCAGATTCGCCATCGGCCACCAGTTGTTGCTGCTGCACGCTATAGACAACGTGCTCGACCTTCATGCTGGTTCCTCCCAGCTTGACCATCCGGGCCCCGATCAAGACTTCATCCGGATACCGCAACTGCTTGCGGTAGTTGCAATGCACCGAAGCGAGAATCGGTCCGCAGCCGGTTGCTTCCATGATGGGATTCAGCCCGGAAACTTCCAGGTAACGAACACGCGAGGTCTCGAACCAGCGCAAGTAAACCGTGTTGTTTACATGCTGAAACGAGTCCATGTCTCCCCACTGAACCGGCACTTTCGCAACGGCGGGAAAGTCGGCCAGCTGTGGTGGTAGATCTGGATTGGGCATCTTGCTTTCTCGGTTCTCAGATTCTTCAACAGGACAACCGCGGGGCTTAGTCGAGCCAGCTTCGCTCGGCCAAACGAGCCGGGACGTATTCTTCCGTCACGTAGCTCACACCCTGGCTAATCAAGGCTTCCACTTCGAGCTTGAAGCCGTTGTCCAGCATCTTCTGGATCTCTTTCTGCCAGTTCTTTTTGTGCTCGAACCAGGGATAGCTGGCGATCTGCTTGGCACGCTTCCGGTCGGAATCGTTGAGCGCGATCTGCACGCTTGGCGAGAGATTACAGCGTTCGTAGTCGATCGAACGCAGCCCAATAAACTTCGCGTCGGGCACTGCCATACGCTTCGATTCGTAGGCCAGGTTAATCGATCCCTGCTTGATCACGCTGTAAATGTAATACCCCCATGGGTCATTATCGAGCACGCAGTAGATCGGCAGATTCAGCTCGTTGTTGAGCCGCGACAGCAGACGACGCACACCACGCGATGGCTGACCACCACCGTGGGTCAGAATGCAGTTGTGCTTCTTCCAGAACTTGTCTTCGTTGAAGCGTTGCCAGACCGTGCCTTTTTCAACATGCAGGACAAAGTCAGCTTCGCACTTCACAAACTCGATCGTGTCGGGCTCGACGATCGAGGGAATCCCATAACCACCGCTCCCCATGCGCGAGCAGTCGATTTCGTCGCCCTTGTCACGTAGGACCAGGGGGCCGACCATGTCACCCTTCTTCTGGGCGTACAAGTGCAACTCTTCGCGAAGCACGTTCAACAGCACTTCGACATCTTCAATGATCGGATCGCTTTCGGCCTGATCGGCGAAGGTCTCTTCCTTGGTGCCGGCAATCGTGTGCTTCAGCAAATAGTAGAGCCCTCGAATGCTGGTCGACTTGCCTTCGTCGATCAACCGCTTGCAGCCACTGCCGACGAGCATTGTCTGCATGTAGCTCTTGGCCTGGTTCAGATTGAAGAGCTGGCGACCGGTGGTGTTCTTTCCCATTTCGATGATACGCTGCGTTTTGTTGTAGCGCACATTCGAGAGCGAACGGGTCGGGATGTCCATCTTCGGGTCGCGAACCCGGCCCGCCGCCGCCACCACACTGTCGGCCAGACCGACAAGTTGGTTCAGCGTGTTCACATCCTTCTTGGTCAACTCGACCTTTTCCTTTGCATCCGTTTTCGGAGCCACCTTTTTGGGGGCTTTTTTCTTGGCCATCCGCTGCGCCTGATCGATTGAAGTTGAGGGACTTAGGGAAAATATCCGTCTCGCGAAGAACGTATCAGAATAACGCGCTTCGCCCCTGGCGAGAATGGGCATCTTTGCAGGCCACTAATTGGCGGCCCGTAAAGCCTCGATCGGATCGAGATCGGCCGCACGACTGGCGGGGTAAAGCCCGAAGATAACCCCCACCACCACCGAGATCCCGAACGCGAGTGGAATCGAGAGTGGAACGATCTGAGGACGCACGTCCCGAATCGACTCTGGCAATGTTTCAATCACCGCCGGATCATACGTCGATGCCAGGAAGCGAGCCAGGTCGACCGCTGGGATACAGAGCAAACCACCCAGCACCCCTGTCAGCCCACCAACCACCGACAGCACGATCGTTTCGACCAGGAACTGGCGGATGATGTCGCCTCGTTTGGCCCCCAGGGCCCGGCGAATCCCGATTTCTCGTGTTCGCTCGGTCACGGTTGCCAGCATGATATTCATAATGCCAATACCGCCCACCAGCAGCGAAATCGCCGCAATCAGCCCCATGAAGACCATGAACATGAACTTGGTCTGGCGGGCTTGCTCCAGCAGCTCCAATGGGACCACCACCGAGACGTCGCGGAGGCGATCGTGATGGGCAAGGCTCTGCCGGACCAGTTCGGCCGTATCCATGACCTGGTTCGACATGTCTTGATTAGCAGCGACAACCTTCAGCGTGATCTGGTTAAGTTCGACGATCTCGCCGGAGAACGTTCCCCCTTCGATCGTCACCACGTGATCGCCAATCCGCTGCCAGAGCGTGGAAATTGGGATATAGACGTCTTTATCGTACGCTTGACCTGAAAGACTGCCACCAACGGCTGCGGTCGCGGCCTTCGGCTTCAAGACACCGACGACGGTGTAAAGATCGTCGTCTACGCGAATTGTCTTGCCGATCGGCTTCTCGAACCCGAACAGCGCGTCCGCGACTTCTGCCGCCAACACGCAAACATTCGAGCGATCCGCGACTTCGACCTGCGAGATGAAGTGCCCGCGGCGAGGCTGTACTTCCAAATGGTTCAGTCGGGCATATTCCGGCGTACAGCCCACGAGGCGCCCATGAACCGCGTTGGTACCATGCCGAAACTGCCGTCGGATCTCACGAATCGGGGTGGCGGTCTCGACCGAGTGCAGCGTTTCATCCAACAGCTGCCAGTCGTCGCGGGTCAACCCATACGTCAATGGACCACGCTGCTCCGAGATCGCTTCCGATGGCGGTTTGACCGTACGGACGATGATATTTTCAGCCCCCAGCTTTTCAATCTGCTGCTGAGCCTTGGCACTGATCCCTTCGCTGATCGCCAGCAGCCAGATCACACTCGCCACGCCGATGAAGATACCCAGAATCGTCAGCAGCGACCGCATCGGGTGCAGCAGCAGACTTTTGATTCCAAGTTTCCAGATACGGAGCCCGAGCATGGGATAAGTTCTCGCTTGCTTACGTCAGATTGAGTGCCGAAGTATCCAGGCCACGTTGGGCCTTCGCCGAGCGGCGACTTTCGACCGGGTGATCTTCTTTGATCAGACCATCCATCAAGCGAATCGAACGCTTGGCATGATGCGAAACGTCGTCTTCGTGCGTCACCAGAATGATCGTTCGTCCCTCGTCGTTGAGAGTCTCGAACAAGTGCAAGATTTCTTCGGTGGTGCGTGAGTCGAGGTTACCGGTCGGTTCGTCCGCCAGGATATAGTCGGGATTGTTGATCAAGCTACGGGCCACCGCCACACGCTGCTGCTGACCACCAGAAAGCTGAGTCGGTCGGTGCCCCATACGATCGCCCAGACCGACCATCTTGGCCAATTCACGGGCACGATGATGATCGGCAGCGGTGACGTGACCTCGGTAGAAGAGTGGAACCTCGATGTTCTCGATCACTGTCAGCTGCTGAATCAGATTGTACGACTGAAACACAAACCCGATTCGGGAAGCACGTAGCTGCGAAAGCTGATCGTCGGTCAGCGTACTGGTATCTCGCCCCCCCAGAACAACCTGGCCTGATGAAGGGCGATCGAGACAACCGAGCATATTGAGCAGCGTGCTCTTGCCAGAGCCCGACGTCCCCATGATGGAAACGTAGTCGCCCTCGGGAACATCGAAGTTTATCCCTCGCAGCGCGTGAACGGTTTCGCCTTTGAGGTGGTAGATCTTCTTGAGGTCAACTACGCGCGTGGCGTAATTCACTGAGCACCTCCCGCTGGTTGCGGAGGCTGATCCTCAGCAATCCGCACCGGGTCTTTCTCGATGCTGGCTTCCTGGTTGAACGAAGTCTCGGTCACCTCGGGCCGCTTGTCCGAACCTTTCGGCGGAATATTGGCGCTGGTATCTCGCGAAGGTCGTTCAACGAGCTTCGTGTCCGGTTTGGAGTTGTTTTCTTCGCCTGGACTTTGCGGACCACGACGGCCTGGCTTACCTTCTCCTGTAGCTTCACCTTTTTGCGGTCCCTTCGAGTTCAACTGTTCTGGCGGCAGCTCTGGCATTTCGACCTGTTCGACCAGGTCACGCGGACTCAGCGAGACAAAGTCGCCGGGGGAGACCCCATTTCGCACGACCACGAAACGCGAGTTGTTGGACCCAACCTCGACTTTGCGAGGCTCGACCGCGTCTTCGCTGACCTGAACCATGCAGTAATAGTCGTCCCCGTAAGGAAGCACCGCCTGAACGGGGATCAACGTGGCGTTGTCTTCTTTTTCGACATGAATGGCGACGTTTGCCGTGAGGCCCGGTTTAATCTGTCGAGGCGAACCATCGATCGAAACGACCGCCGCATAACGTTTGACCTGGGCACCGAAGCGGCTGATTGGTTCTGGATACTCATTCACCTTGGTGACGGTACCTTCCAGCTTGACGTCGTCGAAGGCGTCGAGCGAGATGGTGGCACGCATCCCGGCTTGAACCATCGCCACGCGTGATTCGTTGATCAAAACGTGAACCTGCATCGCACTATAGTCTGGCAGGCGAATGATCGTCTGACGTTCGCGGACCGAGGTGCCTGGCTCGACGATGAATTCCGAGGCTTCGCGATTACCACGTTCGTTGGCATACACCACCTGGCCCGCTGCCGGAGCGGTGATGGTGCAGTTCTTGATTTGTTCGAGAAAGAAGTCGAGGCGTTTCTGCTCGATCGAGTTGCGTTCCTTGGCCGACTCGAGGTCTGCCGTGGCGACACCGATCGCGCTTTCCAACTCCTTGATCTTCTTTTCCTTGGTTTGGTTGATCAGCACGCCCCGCTTGTGGGTTGCGTTTTCAAGCTCGATCTTCGCCTTATCGACGGCGAACCGATCCCCTTCCAGTTGCAAGGAAGTCACAAAGCCTTTGGCCGCCAGACGCGAACTGTAGGCATAGTACTCTTCCGCACGGCGGAGCGTTTCCTTGGCGAACGTGATTTCCGCGTCGATCTCTCGCAGTTCCTGCACGAACAGACCATCAACGTATTCCGTCATGGCGATCTGGGCAGCTTCGAGTTCGTTCTGGGCTTTGGCCAGGCCGGCGATCGAACCACTGAGGTCCAGACGCTGCAGCTTCGCTTCTTCTTCCAGGGCCGAAGAGTCGAGACGTACCAACACGTCCCCAGCTTCGACTTGCTTCCCTTCTTCAATGACCCACAAGATCTCGAAGCTGTTCACTTCACGCGAGCTACGGACCAGGGACATCACATCGACGTTTCGAGCCGACTCGACTTCCCCTTTCTCGACCACATCGTGAACGAAATCTCCCTTGGTGACTTCGTGAAAAGTCGCACCATGGAGGCTCGATCCCTTCTTCGCCATGCCGAAGTAGTAGTAGCCGGCAGCACCGGCAATCACCAGGCAGACAATGGCCGCCTTGGCAAAGTAACCACCACGCATCGACTGGCGACGAGCAGTACGCGATCCGCGCGGAAAGAGAGTGTTCAGCAAACTAGGCTTCATGCTAGCCATGGACGTTTCTCGTCGAAGGTAGGATGCATGGACCTAACCATGGATTTCCATGCACAGCAATAGAAAGGATGGGAGTATGCCCGAAAGCACTGGTTCATTCTAACAACCCAGGCGTTCACAATCACGCGAAAACCATCACAATTCCACGTTGGTTTATGCATCTAACCCTTTGGTTAGCAGCAAGTTACCTAGGATTTGGGGGCTGGTAGTCGATACCCTGCAAAGTTCATCGACTCCCGAAGTACTTCATGCTCGATGAAACCCCGAAAATGGCCGAAGGATTCCCTTATACCGGAAAACATTGTTAGAACGGCATTCGGGCAGTCAACTAAATCGTGGTTCTAAAAAGAGTTACGACCACGACTTTTCCTTTTGGCAGTTTGCGGCAAGCAGTCTAGATAGATAATGTAGGCCGCTTGCCTTTGATCCATCGCCGGCTCATTTGGGTGGCTCGAGTTCTGGCGGCATGATGGGACGTACCTGCGTTGGTTCAAGCTCGACCGCTGGCGGAGGGAGTTCACCCGGGGCGGTGATCTCCGATTCGCTTGGATCGATGTCGGTCGGTGCCTCGATTGGCTCCGGAATCGGATGCAGGTCGATCAGTTCTGGGATCTCGCCCCCGGTTTGCATGTTAGCCAGCTGATCTTCCCAGTAGGTGCCATCGATCGGGCCTGGATCGATCCAGATACCACGGTCGTCTAGCTGAACCGTTCCCATGTCGATGTCGAGACCGCGGCGGAGAATTTCGTAGTTCACACCGACCGACAGGAAGTCGTTCTGGGCCGAGAGCAAGCTATCCAACGCATTCAACAAGTCTCGAGCCGTACTGGAATCGAACTGCTGATTGGTTTGGTTCGGCTTGGCAGGCTCTTGCAAGCGAAGCTGCGTCCGTTCGACCTGCGAAATGGCGACCTGAACGGCGGCTCGTCGCAGCTCGAAGTTGATACGATTCAAGTCGAGTGTACGGATCACATCGCGAAGCCCCTGGCTGATCTGGTCGCGATACTGATAATACGCACGACGGGTTCGCTGGTATTCGATCTGTGCTTCTCGATAGTTGTTTCGCTCGACCAGTCGTGTCAGCGGAGCGTCCCATTCCAGGCCTGCCCGCAACCGACCGTTGTCGCTGTTGAACTTCACTCCGTTATCACCCACGTTGCCAAGCTCTCCGGTGAAGACAATGTCGAGGTCGCTCAACAGCTCGTTGGCGACGACCTGGATGTTTCGCCACGAGTCGACATAGGCGGCCTGGGCATTCATCCAGTCGAGTCGATAAACGCGTGCCACGTCGAGAGCGGTGTCCGACGAGATATCGACTGGCACCAACGAGACCGTTTCAGCACGGGCCCGGGCTTGGACCAGCGACAGTCCCAGCACATCGGCAATCAAGGTTTGAATTTCGTCCGGCACCGGATCGAAGACCGCAGCCTTGGCTTGGCCGTAAAGCTGACCTGGCGGTAACGTCGGACCATCCTGGATGACCTTACTGACGTTGTTGTTGATCTGATCGAGGATCTGTTCGTGCTGAGCGAAGCGAGTCTTCAGATCGGCCAACACCGTACGCAACTGTGGAGGCAGCTCTTGCAGACGACGCGTACTGAGCACACCTTCCGAGACCGCTTCGTCCGGCACCTTTTCGCTGTAGCCGGCCAGTTTCTCTTGAATCTCTCTCAGGTCGGCAACGCGATTGGGCAGGTTGTCTTCCAGTCGCTGCACGTCTTGTTCGACCAGCGGAAAGAAGTCTTCGTTCACCAACTGCAGGATCACCTTCAACTGCTGCGTTAACGTTTGAACTGCCTTGAGTCGTGTTTCGACGTCCTCGTTCCAAACCAGATTTGGTTCGATCGGTTGCGTAGGATCGATACCTTCAGGGTCTGGCAAAACTTCCAGCAGCGAGTTACCCACGGTCAACTGGATATCGTTTAACTTGTTGGTCACCGGAGTAAAAGCAGGGTCGATCAAATTGAACTGGTCGAAAAAGCTGTCACGCTCCATCGCCACATTCAACTCGGGCGGCAAACCCATGTCGATCTTGAACTGATCGAGCGAGTTGGCCAACTGCGTCTTGTTCGAGAGTAACGAGCTTTGGGTCTGGAAAAGGGACTGACGGGTAAGTTCCACCTGGAACGAGTCGATACGTCCGGCTTCAAAGAACGCTTCCAATTGCGAAAGACTGCTACGCAGCGAAGCGATGTTGCTTTCCTGGTTGCGAATCGTTTGCTGACGCTGCAGCAAACCGTAATAACCACCCACGCCAAACGAACCGTTCGGTCCGGTGCCTGGCAAACCGCCGCCTGGACGAGGTCCCGCCGTGAGGCCGCGGCCAGCTACGATATCGAGATAGAACGACTGATTGAATCGCTCCATATCACGGACCGAGGCCAGCAGGTTACGCTCTTGCTGGGTGAGATTTTCGAGGACCACCTTGCGGCCGCCGCCTCGCAGCAGAGGCTGCACCAGCGAGAAGTCGATCACGCTGTTCACCGAGTCGCGATTCGGTCCCGAGAACTCCCACATCAAGCTATTGGCAAAGCCGACGACAAGCTGACCACCAGTGGCGAACAGCTTTTCCATTTGAATGTTACGCGTATTCGCTTCCAGCACACTGGAAGAAGAGCCACCCCCGCGGATCGGTCCGTCAGCGGTGAAGAACGTTTCGTAACCACCAAAGAACTGGGCATCAAACTGAAAGCGTTGGAAGCTCACATCGAGGGCCGAAAGGTATAAGTCTTCCAGCTCACGCTGATAGGTAGGCGAGTTGAGTCGAGCCAGTTCCACGGCCTTGTCGACGTTCAACAGCAGTTCGCCCTCGTCGTTCAACGGCATATGGGCTAACCAGTCAGGGTTGGCCACGTCGGTTGTGACGCCATCCCGCTCCCAGCCCCAATAGGCCTGTTTTTGGTCGACCACGTGCATGTATTGGTTCGCCGCCGGATCATCCAGCGGCATTGGTGGGCAATCGGGATTGAACGGATCGTACATACGCGACGCGGGATTCGGATCGATGGTGATCCGGTTCAGATGCCAGCGTGGGTCGTAGTTTTTCTCTTGGACCAGGCCATAGGCGTCGTCGTCGGCTTGAACGCGATAGAACGCCGGCGAATGGCAGCCCACCAGAAAGAGTCCGCTCATCAGCAACGCGAGCGAGAACCAACAGCTGGCGGCGGCTGGCTGTCGAGTTTTAATTCGTTTGAAAGTTGTTCGGAAACGCATGCTGACCCATGTCCCTATGCGGCTTGGGATGTGGCTGGGTGAACCGACACCGTGGTCGGTCGTGATTTCAACGAAGACCCGAGCAGCGCGACCAGTTGCCGGAAACCTTCCAACAACGTTCGCGGATCGACGGGCAGTTGGTCGAATTGCCAGGCTTCGTGAAATTTGGGAAGGATCTCACCCAAGCGGCGATTACCATCCGGCGTCAGCGTCCAGAACTGACGCCTCCGATCGTTGGCATCGCGACTCGATTCGATCCAGCCATCTTGCCTTAGCTGTTCGACGAGGTTGCTAAGCTGAGCAGGAGAAAGGCCCACCGTCCTGGCCAAGGCAGCCTGTGGCAAAGGCTCTTCCAAGTTCTGCTGGCACAAAACCAGAACAAAGAAGGCGTTCTCGGATAAAGAAAACGGCGAAACCACTTCCGCGATCGCGGCTCGCATCGTCTTCTCGCACGAAGCCATTTCAATGGCCATGCGAATCAATTCCACCACTAGCTGTGGCGAGGTTCGCTCCGAGTCTGCCATGGGATTCCTTCCCTGAGTTCAGCGGTCGTACCCTCCCTGAACAGGGCATCAGCCTTGTCCAGCTTGGGCATGTGAAATCGTTCGGCAGCGAATCATTCCGGGGGAGAACGTTCCGCTTTCGATATCATTTCGGCCCGGAAACCGTTCGGACTTGAACGAATTTGCCGGTTATTCCGTCCGTCCCACCCTCAAACTACAACCTAAGCTTCGTCGTATTAAGGCTTTACGACGCTTGTCGTCTGAAAGAGCTTATTGACTCCCCAAAATACCCAATTTATGATCTCAGGGTGATTTCTCTGGAATGCCATGGCATTTTCCGTGAAAAGCCTTGGGCCTGAAGTACAATACACCGATGGATTTGCGCAGAGTGCCCAGCACCTACTGGTTCTCTCCTCCGTAAACCCAGGTCCATGCACCACCTTTTCTGTCATTGTCACGACCGTCAAATCTCAGCACTAAAGACCACATGACCGTCTTCTACATTGTCATTGCCGTGCTCGTACTTTTGTTCGGGATCTTCTCGTATCTGAACGCGGCGAACTGGAATGTCCTGCATGTGTTGAGCTTGTTCTTGACGTTCGGCGCTGCCTTCGCCTACCTGGTGATTGCTTCAGCCGTGCTAAAAACCGAGACGTCGTGGAAGAAGCTGGCGGAACAACGCGAAAAAGAACTCGCCCAGGCCACCATGCAGGTTGAAATGCTGCAATATGGCCGAGCCATTAATCCGATGTCGGGCCACGTAGAAACGGCCGCCAAGCCAGTCGACAGCATCGTTGGTGCGGAAGCGGAACTGAAGCGTGCCATGTACGATCGCGGTCGCGTGTGGCGCAACGTTTCCCGTGGTGCCATCAACGGCAAGCAGATCAACTTGATCTTGCCACCAATCCAAACCAGCAACGCGGCAAATCCACCAGCCGGTGGCGCGGTAGCACCTCCAGCACCTGCCCCAGGCCAGCGTTCACTCGCTCCGGATGATATCGTCTATGCCTTCGGCCAGATGGACTACCCCAACGATCCTTCGATCGCCGTGCCGGCGTTTTTCATCGGAGAATTCGTCGTTCGCACGGTCCAAGACAATAACGTCACCGTCGAACCGACCACCAAGCTTGATGGCGCTCAGCAAAGCGTGCTGAATATCCAAACCCCTTGGATGCTGTACGACAAGATGCCTGTCGACGAACACAAGCTGTTTGCTGATATGGGCAACGATGAAGTCGCCGCCCTGATCATTGGCGCTGCCTCTCGCACCGGGGGCCTGACCGATACCATGGTCAACCAGCTGGTGACCGACATCCAGCGTACCGGCCAGGACGCCCAGGCTGACGATCCTCAACTGGCTGTGCTGAGCATGGTCACCTTCCAGCAAGATCATGAAGTGCCGGTCGACGCCCAGGTAGCAACCTCGGGCATCACCCAGGAATTCGAGCCGGCGACCGGGTTGGCCGCTGCCGAATACTTGAAACAGGGTGCTCCGACCAAGTTCAGCAAGGGAGACCAGGTCGTGCTGCTCACCTCGCGTGAGCCGGGCAAATCGCTGGTCGATCAGGGGATCGTGACGGTCGACAAGCAGATCTATGTTCGCCCGCTCAGCGACTTCGTGATTCAGTTCCACGCCTTCAAGACGCGGGTCGAAGACCTCCGCGACATGAAGTACACCCTGGAACAAGACATCAAAATGCTGACCGATTCGGAAACGATCGCTAAAGATGTCGTTGCGTATCGCACCCAGGAAAAGCAGAAGCTGCAGGATGACAAGCAGAAGGTCGTTTACGAGCAGGAACAGATCGCTGTCTACAAAGACAAACTGCTGAAGTATCTGACCGAAACCCTGCAATTGAACAGCCAGCTTTACCGCACCAATCAGGCCTTGGTCGAAGAACTTCAGCGAGCCAGCGACGCGATTTTGCGTAAACTGGGTCAGGAAGAACTCGACAAAGCCGACCCTGATTCGCTGACGCTCGCCCTCTAAACCCCGAGCATCCCGCCGCATTCTTCCTGGCTGCCCTGGATTACGGGCAGTCGCATGGCACCGATTTACCACCTATTTCGGTGTCTTAAGCTATCATCTAGTAACACCTTGCAGCTTGCCGCCGATTCTGAGGAATCGAGGCTACACTGCACTTTTCTGTACGGCGCACCTAAGATAGTTTGAGTAGAAGCGTGTTGGAACACGCGCCGCAGCCGCCTCGGTCTTTGTGTTACGGATAGGAAATGGGCCTTTACGATCGGGAATACTATCGCGAGCCGGACGATTCAATGTCCTTCTCGGCGAGCAATCAATCAGCCACCATGTTGTTGCTTTACATCAACGTGGGGATCTTCCTGTTTGATTGGCTGCTGCAGCTCGACCTGGCTCAATGGTTTGGTGTGCATACCCAAACGCTGTACCAGCCACAGTACTGGTACCAATACCTGACCTATGGCTTCCTGCATGCGATCAGCGGTCCCAGCGCCGGTTGGCATATCTTTTCGAATATGTTCCTGCTGTGGATGTTCGGCCGGTTTGTCGAAGAACGCTACGGCAAAGCCGAGTTCCTGAAGATCTACTTGATCAGCGTGGTGCTGTGCGGCATCGCCTGGAATGTCGTGATCATTGGACTGGGCGACAATGCCGTGATGACCGGTGCTTCGGGGGCCGTCTCGACGATCTTCATGCTGTTCGTCTGCCTCTATCCCAAGATGACCGTTTACCTCGGCTTCCTCATTCCGGTCCCCGCCTGGGCGATCGGTGGGCTGATGCTGGTGACCAACATCTTTGGCCGTCAGGAAGATGTCGCTTACTCGGCTCACCTGGCAGGGATTGGATTCGGTCTGATTTACTTCTTCAGCGGAATCCGCTTCGGACAATTCATCCCCAGCAAGCTGGCCCTTCCTAAATGGCCGCGTCGTTCGCCACGCCTTCGGATCCATACCGAAGAGGATGACTACGATCCGTACAACGACTCAGACGAAGAAGCAGAACGCATCCTGGAAAAAGTGAACCAGTCCGGGATGGAGTCGCTCTCGGAAGCCGAACGCCGCAAGCTGGAAGCTTACAGTCGCCGGATGCGGCAGAAGCTTAAGTAATGCACGGCCTGTCACCCAAGTGCAAGGATGAACTTCGGGATGAAACATTCGAAGACCAAGCTAGCCCTCGGCATCACCTGCGTGATCGCTGGCGGTGCCATCTATTTTTCTATGGGGCAGGCTCTCGCGCCGACGCCGCCACAGCTGGCGATTGATAGCCCCGAGATGTCCCCCAAGCCGCTCGCGGTTCTGCATCCCATCCCAGGTGGACGCTACCTGGTTGGTAAGGACTCGGGGCCTCGACACGCTCAGCCTGCCCAGCAGATTCACCTTGATCCGTTCTCGATCGAACGCACGGAAGTCACCAACGCGATGTTCGGCCAGTTCGTCGAGCAAACCGGTTACCAGACCGACGCCGAGCGGCGAGGCGAGTCGCTTTGCTTCGACAAGCAGACCCACCAGTTCATGAAAAAGCAGGGAGCCCATTGGCGTCAGCCAGCCGGCCCAGGCTCGTCGATTCTCGGCAAAGACGATCACCCGGTCGTTCATATCAGCTGGTACGACGCCAACGCCTATGCCAAGTGGGCCGGCAAAAGCCTGCCGTCCGAGTTCCAGTGGGAAGCGGCAGCCCGAGGCAAGCAGTTGGAACAAGACTATCCCTGGCCAACGACCACGCCACGGCCGTTCGAGTCGCATGCGAACCTGTGGCAAGGCGATTTTCCGCTGCGTGATCAAGCCGCCGATGGCTACACCGAACCAGCCCCGGTCGCAACCTTTCCGAGCAACGCCCACGGGCTGCACGACATGGCTGGTAACGTCGCCGAATGGACCAGCAGTTGGTATGCGGAAGACAGTCTCGATCGCATCGATCCACGCAATCCAGTGGGGCCACGAACCGGTGAGTTAAAGGTCGTACGGGGCGGAAGCTGGCTCAGCTCCGATCAGACCGGAACCAGCGAGGCGATGGTGTGGTATCGCAGCAAACTATCGCCAGAGATGAGCAACAACTTCACCGGCTTCCGCTGTATCGAGCAGAACTAAGAGCCTTGCAAGGCCGACGTCGCCAGACGCAAGTTCTCGGCCATGTGCTGCAGGTTGAGACCTCCAACCACCAGGCTGCTGACGCCTGGTTGGCTGAGCACAAATGGAATCGCTTCGCGCGGTGGTAGATGCCCGGAAGCCAGTCCCTTCTTCACGAAGACGCCTAGCCCTTGCTCGCCCGCCTTAGCGATCACATCGGCATGCGAAAGATCGTCCGGGTTGAACTCGACCATCAAGAGGTCGGCCCACGCCAAGGCCATCTCGGCCCCTGCGGCCGTTTTGCCCGACAAGCCAATCGCACGGATGTCGCCGGCATCCTTGAGCGACTGGAGCGTCTCAACGACCGGCGATTCCTTCAGAATCCGCTCATCGTCGTGAGGTGTATGAATCAGGACGATGTCGAGCACATCTCGCCGCAGCCGCCGGAGACTCGTGGCAACGCTACGCCGAATCGAATCGGCGTCGAACTCATAGCGTGACTCGCCATCCTCGAACAGCTCTCCGACTTTCGTCGACACCAACAAAGGCACATCGCGACCAGCCAGCCAGTTGCCGATCCGTTCTTCGCTGATGCCATAGGCCGGCGCGGTATCGAAGTGTTGGATTCCCAGGTCAATCAAACCATCCAAAAGGTTAGCCACTTCCGCATCGGAAGGGAGATCGTACGGCTGTGGATACTTGATCTTTGCGTTGCGTCCAATTTTGAACGCGCCGAACCCGATTGGTCCGACCGAAAAGCCTGTTTGTCCAAGTGGCCGGGTCTGTGTTTCCAACATTACGCGGCCGCTACCTGAGAGGCGTTGAGCGAAGTCCAGAACTGCTCGCGATCCCACGGCGTCTTGGCGACGCTTGGCTTCGCCCAACCGGTCATAGCAGGTTCAAACGATGCCTGACGCATCGGAGCTTGTTTAATGGTTTGCGTGAGACTGGCAACCAACTGCGGTACCAGAACCAACTTCGTTGGCCACGCGGTCAGAACGTTGCCGTCCGTTTCAACTTTGAACGATTCCGGGCGACTACCGGTCATGGTCGTTCCTTCCGCACGATCGACGCGATAGGTCGACCACCAGGCACGATCAAGCGAGATGCCAGGCAACGTGGCCAGCAGTTCTCGCTGAGCTTTGGCGATCAAGTCGGCACGCTCCATGCCCACGCCTTCTTCCGCCAGTTGCCCGCCGACCTGCCAGACCACTTCGCCTTTGGCGGTACGTGCCGAGGTGATCGAGACGCGGGTCGCAGCACCATCGACGCAGTGGCCGTAAAACTCGGGCAATCCGCCGCGCAGCATCACCATGTGGAGTGGTCGAGTCTGCTGCTTGCGAGGATCGAGACCAGCCGCAACACGCAATGCCGCATTCCCTTTCCCCGCCGCGAAGACATACCAGTCGGCTTCGACACGGACCTGGCGACCGTCGGCCGATGTCAGGATCGCGGCTTGAACCTTGCCGGAAGCATCTCGCACGATCTCGGTGCCGAACTTGGCATCGACCTGAAACGTGGCTTGCTGATTCGTTTCCGCCAGATTCTGCAAAAACGAACCGCAAGAAATGACTTGTTCCGCTACGCTGAAAATCGCTCCAGGGCAACCTTTCAGCAGGGCAGGGGCGTTGTGCGGACTGACAGCCTTCGGTGTGACCTGAAGCCCCAGTCGGGCCCCCCACATGCCGAGCTTCGATGAAGCCGAATTTGTGCCCCACAAATAGAACGATTGCGAACGGATGCTGGTCTGCGAAAGGTTCGGCTGGGCGTTGCCTTCCAGGCTCTTCCGCCAGATCGCAGGCATTTCGCGTGCTTCACGGGCCGACGCAGTCAGCAGACCTTGCAGCGAGTACTTCAGTCCACTGTGCAGAATCCCCTGGGCGGCAATCGTTTGGCCGGTTCCTAAGGCGTGCGATTCGACCAGCAGAGCCGAACGACGTTCGCGACGCAGTTGATCAAGTAGCCACAGTCCGGAGGCTCCGCCCCCAATGATCAATGCGTTGACTTGTATGGTTTCCATATAACCTCTCCCCCTCTGAACATGCCGAATCCGTGGCGGGCAGTAGTTTAGGAAGTTTGGCCTGATGCAAGCAAGATCAAAGCGGCTCCCCGATTCGCCATGACTTACCCCGATTTGGATAGCATGCACGACCGTTAGGGTTACCTTATACTGGAATCGGTTCTCGCCCAGCGAATGTCCAGCCGCCGAGGCGGGAACTTGATTGCCTTCGATTTGATTCCACGTTATATCTAACGTATTAACGTGCCTTTTCGCGGCATGCCTCCTCGGTCGATCGGTTGTCTTCGGGGCCTAGCGTCCCTGACGGAACCAGCAAACCTCCCACCACCGCCTACCTCATCAGGACTTTGTGCATGCGCCCTATCATCTCGGCCCTGACCATCGCCCTTGCCTGGTTTTTCGCTCCCGCCAGCGTCGTGCTAGCTCAATTTGAAGAAGACTTCGCTCCTGGGCTGATCACCACGATCCAGGCAACCGACGGCACACGCTGCGTTCGCATCGATCCGACGGTGTCTTTCGACTGGGGCAAAGCATCGCCCGATCTTCGGATCAGCGAAGGGAAGTTCAGTGCAAGGTGGGACGGCCTGCTGCTCAGCCGCACCTCTGGCGATTACACCATCTATGCCTATGTGTGTGGCAAAGTTCGCGTTCAGCTCGAAGACCAGGTCGTGCTAGAAGCCAACACGACTACGCCGCAGTGGGTCACTGGCAAGCCGTTGTCGATGAAGTTTGATTGGCATCCGTTTCAGGTCGACTTCGCCAGAACTCAGCCCAATGCCGAGCTCAAGCTGTTCTGGTCAGGACCTGACTTTCCTCTCGAGCCGATCCCTGCCGAGTACTTCTATCACGACATCGACAAGACGATCGAACAGCCTTTTGAACGAGGCCGCGAACTGATTGCCGGCTATCGCTGTACCGCGTGTCACGATGTCCAGCAGCAGCAACTCGCCGCCAAGGCTCCGTCGCTGGCCCAACTGGATGGCAACCTTTCCGAGCCATGGCTTCGCGAATGGCTCGCCAGCAAGCCGGCGGAAGAGGATTCAGACACACTTCGCCGCATGCCTCATTTCGAGCTCTCGAACGACGACGTCGATGCGGTGGTCGAATATCTTCTGTCGGAATCGAAGCCACGCGAAAAGAAAAGCGAGCTGCCCACGAAAGGCTCGGCCCCCAGTGGAAAGAACCTGGTGCTAACCCTCGGCTGCACCGCCTGTCATACGATTGGCGAGCTCGGCACGGCCAGCGTGATGGGTGGCCCAGACCTGACCAACATCGCCGCGAAACGCCCGAGAGGCTTCTTTCAAACTTGGCTGGCTGATCCCGCTAAGCTGAACCCAGACCATCGGATGCCGGTTTACGATTTAAATGACAAACAGCGTGACGACATCTCTTCGTACCTGGCAACGCTGACCGAAGACAAAACCTTAGCCCAGACGCCTGTCCGCCAATTCAATCCGCTGCTGATCGAGCAAGGCCGCAAGCTGATCGCGGACAATCGCTGCCAGTCTTGTCATACGCTGCCTGGCGATGCCGCCAAGCAGGTTCACCCTTCGTTGCCGAAGCTTGGCCCTGGCAACCTCTGGCAAGATGCCTGCATGGGATCGCCGGTGGCCGCCAAAGGGCAGCCTGGCTACCAACTGCCAGAATCAGACCGCGAAGCGATCAAGACCTACATTCGCGAAGTTGCCCGAGCCAAGCAGTCGCCGCAAGCGAGTGCCGATGCCGCTTGGATCTTGAAAGAGAACAACTGCCTGGCCTGCCATCCTCGTGGCACCGGGAAGGGCCTTTCGGAAACGGCCAAAGAGGTTGTCGACGCCCACTCAGGTCTCACTTCATTGCTTCCGTCGATGGTGCCTCCGTCGCTCAACAGTGTTGGCGATAAGCTGCACGACCAAGCCTTGCTGGCCGCCATTCGCCGTAGCGGAGGCAATCACCGGCCATGGCTACGCGTGCAGATGCCGAAGTTCGATCTGACGGCCGAGGAACAACAGGCCCTCGTCAATCACTTCGTCGCTCAGGATCGCATCCCGGAGAAAGCCCCGGCGATTCCCACCATTCCTGAAGTCGAAGGGCTGGCGGCAACCATCGCTGGATCGCGGCTGGTCACAACCGATGGCTTCGGCTGCACCAGTTGCCATCAGGTCGGGCAGATGATCCCTCCGAAGGCTCCGCTAAATGCCAAAGGACCTGACCTGTCGATGCTGGGGGATCGTATCCGCGAGCCCTGGTTCTATCGCTGGGTCCATGATCCTGCACGCATCGTTCCACGCATGGAAATGCCCAGCGTGAAACTGCCGGTCCAAGGCGTGCTCGACAACCAGGTCGATACCCAGTTGGCCGCCGTGTGGCATGTGCTCAATACGCCAGACTTCACGCCGCCGAAGCCTGACCCGGTTCGCATCGTGCGACAAACAGGCGCGAAGTCGGCCACCGATCGAGCGATCGTGTTGACCGATGTTATCAAGCTGGCCGACAAGAAGGTGCTGATCAAGCCGCTGCTGGTGGGTCTGCCGAATCGGAACAACGTGCTGTACGACCTCGAGTCAGCTTCGCTTTACCAATGGTGGGTCGGCGATGTTGCTCGGCAACGGAGCGAAGGAAAGACTTGGCACTGGGAAATCGGCGGACGCGGGCTGTTCGATCCCACTTCGCCAGTTCCTGAAATTGTCCTTCGGGATGGCGACGACAATCCAATCTCGCCGCGCCGCGACGGTCAGTTCTTCACGCGATTCGGAGAAATCGACTACGACGGCGACGCGCTGACCTGGACGCAGACGCTGCACTTCGGCACGTCCGATCCTATCGATCTGGAAGTCCGTCAAACGCTGACGCCACTTTGGACAAAGGAAGGTTCGCCGCGAAATGGCTTCACGCGATCGATCACCGTCACCAATCTTCCGGAAGGCTATTCGATCGGTCTCCGGCTTCCTCGCGAAACGCTGGCCGGCCCGGTTCAATTGGCAGGCCAGGTCGACGACCAGATCCAGTTCAGCTCCGGCGATATGCTGATCGCACTCGATCACGCCGAAACGCTATCGCCCGATGCCGGTCAGCTTGTCTGGTTAGCCGCCAACGAGAAGAACCTGACAGCGACCTATTCGCTTCGTCTGCCAGGCGAAACGATCGCCGCAGCCGCTGCTTTACCTCCGCAATTGTCGAAGGCTGTCGATCTCGACATCATCCCTGGCTGGTCGGCGACTCGTTTGCCGATCACCACCGAGATGATGTCGATCGCCATGGACTGGCAACCTGACGGCAGCCTGATGGCGGCTTCGCTGAAGGGGCGGATCTGGAAACTGACCGACACCGATGGCGACGGCCTGGAAGACACCTACCGGCAGTTCGGCGACGAATACGCGGCCCCTTACGGCCTGAAGGCTCACGGCAAGTATGTCGACATTGTCAACAAGTACGCGTTGCTGCGGCTGTGGGATGAAGATGGCGACGGTATCGTCGAAAAGGTAACGAACCTTTCCAACGGCTGGGGCCATACCGACGACTATCACGACTGGGTCGTAGGGTTGCCGCAAGACGCGGATGGCAACTACTACGCGGCGATTCCTTGCCAGCAAGATGGTCGCTCGAAAGAAGCTGCAAGGCTGCGTGGCACGGTCGTCAAACTGACCCCCACTTCCGACGATCCTCACAAGCAAACCTATCGCATTGAAGAACTGACTGCTGGGCATCGCTTCCCCATGGGGATCGCCCGGAATCATCAGGGGGAACTGTTTGTCACCGACAATCAAGGCAACTGGAACCCATTCAACGAGTTGAACCATGTCGTCCCAGGTCTGCGGTACGGCTTCATCAATGCCGTCGATCGCAAGCCGGGATTTGCTCCACCGGAAACGCCTCCGTCGATTGCGATCCCACATCCATGGACCCGAAGCGTCAACGGGATTTGCTTCCTCGAAACACCTGCCGATGTTCGCGAGAAACTGGGCTACGACTTGTTTGGTCCCTGGGAAGGCGACCTCGTTGGCTGCGAATACGACACCCGGCGGCTCGTCCGCATGAGCCTCGAGAAAGTAGGCGACACGATCCAAGGAGCCGCGTATCCACTGACGGTCGATCCTCCGCAAGATGTCGAGAAAGGCCTGTTGGGACCGATCAGTTGCGCAGTCGCTCCGGACGGGGACCTTTATGTCAGCAACCTCCGAGATGCCGGCTGGGGCGGCGGCAACAATGTTGGCACATTCACACGCCTTCGTCCGAACTCGGTGCACTTGCCACTGGGGATCGACGAAGTCCGTGCGACACCGACCGGCTTCAAGATTCGCTTTACCGATCAGATCGATGCCGGCTATGGCAATCTGGCGTCGAACTACAGCATTGCCTCTTACACCCGCACGTCGACGCCGGCCTATGGTGGCGACGATCAACAGCGGCGTTTGGAATCGGTCGCTTCGGTCGTCGTTTCGGAAGACCGCCTGGAAGCGACGGTCACCCTCGAAGCTCCGATCCGTGAGGGCTTCGTCTACGAGTTGTTCCTGGATGATGAAATTGCCGGCCCGGGCAAAACCCTCTGGCCGAAGGAAGCTCACTACACCATGCGTAAGGTTCGCGAAAACTAGCCGCTCGGGCTAGTCTTCAGATCGACTTGGACGTGTAAAACCTTTTTTATCTGGCGCAAAGAAACACCCTGCGAAGTCGGACCGTTTGGTTGCTCTTCGCAGGGTGTTTTGGTTTCGCTTTTACGCAAGCTCGGCTTATTCGAGGTAGGTATAACCTCGCAGACCCGATTCATAAAACTTCATGATCGTGCCGGCGTCTTTCTGTTCGATGGCACCACGCTTGATCGACTGCTCGACGCTTCGCTGCATCTGGCGGGTCAGTTCTTCTTCGTTGAACTGCATGTAGTGCAGCACTTCCTGAACGGTGTCACCCTTGATGATGTGGGTGAAGGAAGGCTCACCCTGGTCGTCGAGTTCCACGTGCACCGCGTTGGTGTCGCCGAACAAGTTGTGCAGGTCGCCCAGCACTTCCTGGTAAGCACCCACTAGAAACGCCGCCATGTAATAAGGTTCGCCGTCGTAACGGTGGAGTTGCAGCGTTCGCTTGACGTGGCGACGATCGATGAACTGATCGATCTTGCCATCGCTGTCGCAGGTAATGTCGCCAATCACCGCATGTCGCTGCGGTTCTTCGTTCAGCCGATGGATCGGCATGATCGGGAACAATTGGTTGATCGCCCAGTTGTCTGGCAGCGACTGAAACAGCGAGAAGTTGCAGAAGTAGGTATCGCACAGCATGCGATCCAAACCTTCGAACTCTTCCGGCACGTGATCCAGTTCCGAGATCAGACCGCGGATCTTGAAGCACAGGTTCCAATACAGCGTTTCAGCTTCACTGCGTTCTTCCAGAGTCAAGTTGCCGTTGCCAAACATCGACAACGCCATGTCAAGCGCCATTTGAGCATCGTGGAAGCTCTCCAGCACCGTGCGTGGGCTGACCGAAGCGTAGGCTTCCTTCAGGTCGCGAAGTGGCGTCGGCGTATCTTCGTCGATCTCTTGCTTCAGTTCGCCCAAGCCTTGCTCAGCGACACCCAGCGTGCCGAATACCAGCACGCTATGGAACGCGACCACCGCGCGGCCACTTTCCGATAGCAAGTGTGGATGCGGGACTTCGGCTTCGTTGCAGATCGATTGAACGTGCGACACAACGTCGCGGGCGTATTCTTCCAGCGTGTAGTTCATGCTGGAATGGAAGTCGGTCTGCGAACCGTCGTAGTCGACGCCCAGACCGCCACCGACGTCCAGGTACTTCAGCCCGGCGCCCCGTTTGACGAGGTCGACATAGATTCGGGCCGCTTCGATCAAGGCCGTCTTCACGTAGCGGATGTTGCTGACCTGGCTTCCCTGATGATAGTGCAGCAGTTGGAAGCAATCTTCCATGCCGCGCGACTTCAGTTCGTCGAGGGCTCGCAGCACTTCCGTTACAGTCAGACCAAACTTGCTGTGATAGCCACCACTGGCCGACCAGCGTCCCTTGCCGCGCGAAGCAAGCTTCACGCGGAAACCGATCTTCGGACGAACGCCAATTTCTTCGGCGGTCTTCAAGATCAAGGCCAACTCGGTGTACTTCTCGACAACCGGGATAATGGTGCGGCCGAGCTTCTGGCCGTACATGGCGATTTCGATGTACTCGGTATCTTTGAAGCCATTGCAGATGATCGGCGTCGCTTCGTCGGTCATCGCGATCACGGCCAGAAGTTCCGGCTTGCTACCAGCTTCCAAACCAAAGCCGTAAGGGCGACCATAGTCGAGCACTTCTTCGACGACGTGCCGCTGCTGATTCACCTTGATTGGGTAAATGCACGAATACTTGTTCTGGTATTCGTATTCGGTGATGGCCGAAGCGAAGGCGTTGTTGATGTCTTGCAGACGGTTCTGCAGGATCTCGCTGAATCGCAGCAAGATCGGCAGGTCGACACCACGGGCCTCGAGGCGGTCGACAACCATCTTCAGATCAATTCCCTTCTCTGACGACTTGGAAGGGTGCACCATGACGTGCCCGTCGCTATTGATGCTGAAGTAGTTCTTCCCCCAACGATCGACTTCGTACAGTTCGGTCGAGTCGGCGGCAGACCACCGGTTGCCATTCTCTTTCAGCATGAGTTCCACTCTCCTGAGGCGTGTAGAACATGAAAACGGGCCGCGAGCTCTTACACAGGGAAACAGTTCTCCCTGTCGGTTGCAATCGTTCGCGATGAAAGAGATGATTTTAGAACAAATTCCCACCCTAACGGAAGGAACCCAAGGATGAATCTGGAAGTTCGCTGGCAAGAAAGTACGTGGACAAGTTGCTTGCACGCGGCCCAGATCCTGTCGGAACAGCGTCCGCCAGGGGTCCCTGACGTGGTGGTCGAGACCATGCAACCGGTCGTCGACCAACTGATTAATGTCCTGAAGACGGCTGGCGTTCCCCTCAAACCGTTCTGGCGACACGCTTTGCCACTTTCGGCGCAGCTTACCGGAAAACATGAGCTCGCTGGCGTGATTCTTCGCAAGACACGAGGTCTCGAGTACGAAAGCGGTGGCACTGCCGAGCACCTGACAGCAATCTTTACCGATCTTTCGCATGCCTATCACACGGCCATGCCAAAGGCGGAAGAAGAATTGCCGCTGCGACGTCGACCTCTGCGAGAAGCCTGGGAAGCTCGCGGACCAGGCCTGCTTTATTTTCTGCAACGGGTTTTGCCGGAAGCCTTCCTGCCAGAGAGTGCCGACGTCATCCTCATCCTGCCTTTCTCGGGCGGCCGGGGCACGGCTCATCTCGACTACAACAGTGTTCGTGTGGAAGCGGTTCTGTACGATCCTTATCCCCAATTGCCCGAGGTGGCTCGACTGGGCTGGCTTTTCTCGCAGTTGAATCTCGACCTGCCGAAATACAGCGAAAACATCGCCCGAGATCGCTTGCCGATGGTGGCTCGGCTCGCCACTTTGCCAGGTATTCTTTATGCAGCGGAAGAAGTCGAACTGGTCCGCCCCGGAACCGTTTCATTGGCCGAAGCTCTGAAGCTTTGGCAAGTGACGCGCGAAGGACACGAAGCCCTGGCAGAAGTTGTTCAACAGTGGTGGCAAGTTCAAGAGACGCGTCAGGCTGCCTGGCCGGTTGCCCTGACGGCACTGGACCGAATGCTGGGCGAACGCAATTCGGGCTGATCAGCTTATCTTCGCGTTGAACGCACCGAGTCAGTGAGCGCTTTGAACGTCGATTCGTGGCGACACATCTCAGTGGGATCCGACTCTCTTCCACGCAGGCCCGAATCATCTAACGGAACCATCTTCCACCTTAGCCGTTTTCGTCTCAGAGAAGCGAACCCCGCCTATCATCCACCGCCACTCCACCCGTTCTAGCGAAAAGCAAGAAGGGCCAAAGCAGCAATCTTTGCTGGGCTAATGCCCATCCACGGCAGCTATCGGCTTACCAACCACACCCCCAACAAGCAGACCAAGTCCCCCATAGAAGACGTGAATGCAGGGTTAGGCTCCATAAAACACTCACCATAGGGGGCCACCACCAGTGATTCACCGTTCATTAACATAGCCACATGTGAAATAGCTCATGGCCTGTCCAGATTTCTACGACTACCATTGAGTTACCGAAATAATTCTTAGTCTTTTTTAGGACGCGCGATCATGCGTACTCATTCTCGTCTCGGTTTCACCCTGGTTGAACTGCTGGTGGTGATTGCAATTATCGGTGTATTGATCGCCCTTCTGCTTCCAGCGGTGCAGCAAGCTCGTGAAGCGGCACGTCGCATGTCGTGCAGTAACAACCTGAAGCAAATCGGGATCGCGATGCACACCTATCACGATACTCACCTGAAATTCCCTCCTGGCTACTTCCAGACACTGGGATACGATGTCCGGCCTTATAACACGTCGGGGCACCAGTTCCGTTACTGCTATGCCCGCAGCATCCTGCCTTACATGGAACAACAGGCCCTGTGGGAACAGCTGGACGCCGGTCAGAAGATCAATAAAGGTTCGTGGGAAATCGACGCGGCTCGCACAGTGGTCCAGGGCTATATGTGCCCTTCAGATGGCGCCGGCCCGAAGGTTTCCAAAGAAGGCTTCGGCGGTAACTACCTCGGCGTGCATGGCAACTCGCGCTACTACGATTCAGGCGGTAACGCCGACGAACGGATGAACGGCATGTTCTTCGCTTTGTCGAAGGTTCGGATGGGTGACGTGACCGACGGCACCAGCCACACGCTGCTGGTCAGCGAAATCAACCTGATCCCGGAAGGTGGCGTCGATGCCTCGGTCACCGATCGTCGCGGGATGTACAACATGTGCTACACCGGCAATGCCACGATCTCGGCTAACGTCACTCCGAATTCGCCAACCCCAGACGTCCAAGAAGCTGGCCGGTTTGTGAACAACGATCAGTACGCCCCGGCTGTCAGCGCCGGTGGTGGCGGTGTCTATGCGACTTATGCCCGTAGCCACCACCCAGGCGGTGTTCAGGCTTTGAAGGTCGACGGTTCGGTGAGCTTCGTTGCGGAAACGATCGACAGCGTCATCTGGCGAGCGGCAGCGACTCGTGACGGTGGCGAAGTCACGGCTGGCCTGCAATAAGTAGTTCTGCCCTCGGCACTTATTCCATTCATTTCTCGCGCGGTTGGTAGTTATGAAATCAAATTTTCTCGCGGCGACAGGCATTCTGCTCGCCGCTTGTCTGCTGGTTGGATGCGGTACTGCCGGAGATGGTCTGACCCGTTTTCCGGTGGCTGGAACGGTCACGTTTAAAGGTAAGCCGATCGAAGAAGGCAAGCTGATTCTGCTGCCAGCGACCAGCGAAGTCGGCTCTGGCCCAACCCAGGTCATTCCGATCGTCGATGGCCAGTTCGATGGCGAATCGACGCCTGGCATGAAGCGGGTCGAGTTCTACGCCAGTTGGCCCAACGGCAAGATGATTACGCTGGAAGATGGCCGTCAGGTCCCCGATTCGGCGACGCTTCCTCCGGAATGCAATGTGCACAGCAAGCACGAACTCGAGGTCAAACCGGAAGCCAACACCGGCCTCAGCTGGGAACTGTAACCTCCAGCTAGTACTCTGGAATCGCACGCATCAGGGGCTCTGGCAGTATCTTTCCGAGCTCCTTCGTGATCCCATCTTCCAGGAACAACAGGATTGCGGACTGCCCGTTATCCAAGGCATAGAAATGCTGGTTGGGCTTCTCCAGGTCACCCATCACGTAGTTGACCACCATCGGATCGGCCCAGTCGTCGTTCACCTCGACATCCCAAGTCAAGGGCTGACCATCCAGGCAATACTTCAGCCAGGCCTGACCTTCTTCCAGATCGACAAAGTCTTCGATCTCGGTGATACGCTCGCCCTGTCCAGCCAGTGATGCAAGATTCTGGACGATCGGCACGTAGCTGCCGGTACCGGTGATGCATTCGGTATCGAAGTTCCAAACGTCCTGGCTGATCCGGCGACCGAACGGCCTTTCCTCGACTTCGATCCCCAGCACAAACAGCAGCAGCGAATAAGGTTCGGCCTCGAAGCTGGCCTGATCGAACGAGATCAACAAGTCGTCGACCTTGATCCCCTCGGCCAGGCCAATGCCCAGTTTTTGCAGCGTTTCTAGCTGCTGCTCCAGCGTAGGAGCCTGCTTCTGGTGACGGAAGAAGCTAAACATAAACCCTCGCGGATAGGCTTGATGTGGTATTCGACAGGCATCGACGCCACTCATCTTTGGCCGATCAACCCCGCCATGGGAAGCCCTGCGGATGAAATCTTCGGCGATTTTATCCCCTGCTGAAAGCGAGCCGGTAGCTATAATAACACCTTTGTTCAAGAAATCGATTTACCTCGAATATCTTGTTCGTATGAGTGCACTGAACCAAATCCTGTCGAAACGTCCCAAGCTATCGATGAGCGTCGATAGCTGGGAGATGTATCGCACCACGCCCAATTGGATGCGTGAGAGGATGTTGGCGGTCAATCATTTTCAGGACGACGTGGTTGGATTCGAGATCGCGGAAGTCCTGCTCTCCGAGGCGATCGACGATGGCGACGCGGCCGACCAGCACTTGCTCTCGTTGCTGGTAAACAGTGCCGCGACAAGCCCGCTGGAACTCGACATGGGGTTCGGTCGATATCTACGCCCCAACGAGCCCGGCAACATGATTTTGACCTCGGCGGGTGTCTCGACCGAGATCAAAGGCAAAGGGCCTTTCCACAGCATCACCTTCTACATCGACAAAGATGCCCTCAACGCACGGGCCAGTCGCTTACTGGGGAAAGAGTTCAAGTCGCTGGACGTACTGCACAGCAACTTCTTCCGCGACGATGCCCTGGAAGTGCTGATGAAGCGTTTGCTCCATCAATATCAGGCCTCTCCGGCGGCTGGTCAGCGAATGACGGCTGGCGATGTGGTCGACGACATCGTCCGGCGTCTGTTGGTCATCTCGAAACACAAGCTGCCGAACGTTCGCAAACGAGATCGCCTGCGGCCTGATTCGATTCAGCGTGCCCTCGATTTCATGCACGCTCACTTCGCCGACGACCTTTCCCGCGATCTGATCGCCGGAGTCGCCGGCGTCGATCCGTGTCACTTCACAAGGCTGTTCCGCCAAACCATGGGGGAAACGCCCAAACGCTATCTGTTGAAGATCCGCATCGACCACGCCAAGCAACTGCTGCGATATGGAAGCATGGACCTGAGCATGGCCGAGATCGCTCAGCAGTGCGGTTTCTATAGCCCGTCCCATCTTGGGCGAGAATTCCGCCGCCAGGTCGGCACCACGCCCAATCTCTACCGAACCTACACCTAACCCCTCCCGCTGGCTCGGTTCACCGGCAAGTTGCATCGAAACTATTCGGACGCCTGCCTACGGTTTGGGCAAAAGGCCTGCAATATCTCTTCGGCGGCCGCCAACCAATTTCAACCGGCGCATCTTTTGTGATATCGATTTCGCGGTTCGGTTCTCCGCAGTAGTGCTCCGGCGGCCACCACGCTCTTCGCAAGCAATTCCGATTCAAGCACTTACGACAACACCCAATTGGGGCCACGCCGCCTGCCAGCAGCTTCCCGGCACTGACTTTGCTTGCTGATAACTACAATTCTTTCATACATCACTTCCCATTTTTTACTTTTGGAGCATCCATGAAAAAGCGTGGTTTTACCCTGGTAGAGCTCCTGGTCGTGATCGCGATCATCGGAGTCCTCATCGCCCTTCTATTGCCTGCCGTGCAACAGGCCCGCGAAGCTGCTCGCCGCATGCAATGCACCAACAACATGAAGCAGATCGGGCTCGCTCTTCACAACTATCACGACACCCAGGGCGCGCTGCCACGTCAGTTGCCGAACCTGGTTACGCCTTATACGCCTGTCAACATTGCCCTGGCTCCTTACATGGAACAAGGCAACATCGAAGCCGAATACGTCCATACCGACTGGTTCTTTAACTCACCAAACGACTATCTGAAAGATAAGCGTCCCGACGCTTTCCGCTGTCCGACAACGCCTGACGGGGACGCCCCGCTTGCCCTGACCGGTTGGCAGACATCCGACTACAACTACATGACGCACTACGTCATCTATGCGTCGGCGACCTCTGCTTCGAGTCTGACCGGCAATGGACCTTTCCGTACCTGGATGCCATTCCGCAAGATCACCGATGGCCTGTCGAACTCGCTCTTCGTCTACGAAGCCGCCGGTAAGAACCATATCTACATTCACGAGAAGCGAATGCCTGACTCGTACGAGACAACCCTCAACTGGGGCAAGTCGCTCGATGCGAACTTCTCGGTTGGCTGGCTCGGACTTTCGCAGGGCTACACCTTGATGCCGACGACCTGGATTTTGAACTCGACCGAAACCGCTTTGCAAAGCTATGTGAACACCGGCAACTGCATTAACAACTCGAACTTGCTGGGGCGTGCCTACAGTTTCCACCCAGGCGGCATGAATGGACTGCTCGGCGATGGCTCGGTGCGGTTCATTCCCGAATACATCGACTTCGATACTTCGGTTCGTCTGTCTGATCCAGCCGACGGCAAGGTCTTAGGAGAGTTCTAAATGCCCCAGGTATTGACCAAACGCTCAAACGCGGTCACCGCAGGTTTGCTCTTGTTGGCGCTCGGCAGTTCAGGTTGTTACTCGTCGAACAACTGGCAGGAGCGAACCTATCCCGTCACCGGCACCGTCACAATCAACGGCGAGAAAGCGGAGAACGCGTTTGTGGTTCTCTATTCGAGCGAAGGCAAAGTCGACGTTCGCGGATCGCAGCCATGGGCGATTGTTGAAGCGGACGGCACCTTCCGTATGACGACTTATGAGCGAGGCGACGGGGCCCCGGTCGGTACGTATGACCTTACGCTTTACTGGCCTAAGAGCCCGATGGGCGATCGGACCGACCGCTTGAAGGGAGCTTACTCGTCGCCGGACAAAGCCGTGATGAGTGTCACCGTCGTGCGGGGCACAAACGAACTGCCGCCGATCGAACTGGAGAACATTCCCGTGCTGCCGCCTGCTGTAGGACCGTCCGGCAATCCGCTTGATGTGAACTGACAAGTCGCTTCCGCCTAGCAAACTACCAACAGACTTCGCAATGTCGAAGCGTTCGCTGCGCGGACCTTCCACCCCCTTAGACGTATCCCAAAAGAAAACCATGAATCAGAAACTGACTGCCTGGCTGCTTTGCCTGGCTTCGCTTCTCACGGTGAGCACGGCCCATTCCGCGGAAGACTCGGGCGAAGATCCAGCCCCGGAAAAGCCGATCTCCAGCCAAACGCTCGATCGTGAACTCGGATCGATCCGGGGGCAAATGTTCAACGTGGAAGGCGAGACCCTGGAAGATCGCCAGAACGCTTTTCGTGAAAAGCTCGTCGAGGCATTCGTAACCGTCGACAGCTACCTCGCCGAAGATCAGCCAGAGGCAAACCAGATTCGGCTCTACAAGTTCAAGACCGAGCTGTTTCGCTACGGAATCAAGCTGAGCGTTCCCCAATCGCAAGAGAAGCTGGAAACGCTGCTCGCGGAACTGAAGGACTCGGAATTGGCCTCCCTGCGAGAAGTAGCCCGCCGAGAAGGCCTGATGTACGAACTCGACTCGTTTAGCACTTCCCCACCGGAACGTCAGCAACGACTGCTTAGCGATTCGGTCGAATACGTCACGTCGCTCGAGCCCAACTCGGAAACCAATCTGACCATGATGACGATCAGTCGACAGATCAGCACCAGCAAGGTTCCACACGAGACCGCGCTGGCACACCAACAGTTTGCCGATCATCTGGCCAAGTCGGACGACAAGAAATTGAAGGCGGCCGCCGAGAAACTGCGTGCGACCGGGCTTCGCTTGGACCTGCCAGGCAAGCCGCTCGAACTGACGGGCACCACCATCGCGGGTGAGTCCTTCGATCTGAAAGATCTGCAAGGCAAGGTTGTCCTGGTCGACTTCTGGGCAACCTGGTGTGGTCCTTGTATCGCCGAGTTCCCGAAGATGAAGGAGCTTCACGCCAAGCATCACGACGCCGGCTTCGAGATCGTCGGCATCAGCCTCGACGACAATCACGAACACCTGGTGAAGTACATGGAGATCAATCCGGTTCCGTGGACCATCCTGCACGAAGCCCTGAAGGAAGGTGATCGCGGCTGGGATCATCCTGCGGCGAAGAAGTACGGCATCAGTGCTATTCCCTGCATGCTACTGATCGGCCGCGATGGCAATGTGATCACGACCCATGCCCGCGGGGAAGAACTTGAGCAGCTAATGGAAACGTTGTTCCCCGAAGAAGCACCTTCGCAGTCGTAGCTTTCGGCGACCATTCCGAAGTCCCCTATTCTGAGCCCGACCGGAAGATCAGGAACTGCCTCCCTGACTTTCTGCCGGGCTCAGTGTTTGCGCTGTCTTCTTTGGCTACACAACTAAGGTTGCACGAACGCCGGAGCATTCGACAAGTTCTCACGCACCAGGCTGGCATCCGCTTCATCTAACCAAGGAAGCATCTCATTCGCCCTGGCGACAATTGCCCGCAGTATCTCGCTCGCGTCGCGATGCTTTTTCCAGTAGTTCTCTGGAACCTTTAGTACCACGCCCAACAAGTCTCCAGGATAAAGTTCGGCCTCGAGTAGCGGATCGACTTGCAGTCTATCTAACGCGAGCGGCACCAGGAACGGCAAGCTGATTTGTTGGCCGAGCATCACTCGCAAGTCTTCATCCGTGAAGTCCGACAGCGGGACGCGTCGCAGTCGGTGGCACGTTCGCATGATGTAGGTGTCTCCACTAGTCTCTCCCCAGTCGTTTCGTTCGAGGTCTTGCAGGCTCTTTTGGCGGTCGAAGTTCATCGTCATTTGTCGATCGCTTTTACGGATTCCGGTGTGGGAAGCGAATTTCCCCGTGTCGCTCCTCTTTCATGATATGCGATAGACATCGCGCACGAAAAAACGCTCGCCAGATGGCAAGCCTTTCGATGTTTTCAATTATCTTCGTCGACCGATGGTGTTACGCCTTCGAGGTCAAGTCGAAGTCGAAGGTGTTCTCGCCGGGTTGAACGTCGGCTTCGAGTTCGCTCTTGATGTTGTAGCGAGCAGGAATTCTCGGTTTGTTTGACTTGAACTTTTTAGGTCGGGTCGGTGCACGGCCATCAGGATCCGCTTCGGCTTCGCTCGGTTCTTCATCGGCGTCTTCTTCGCTCGGGGCGATTTCAACACGATTGTGGCCAATCTTGGTTCCACGAGTACTGCGGATATAAGTCAACTCGTATTTTCCATCCGCGTCGGTTCGACCACGGGCAGGTCGACCATCATCTGGCTGGAAAACAACGACAATGCCACTTAGCGGGGCACCATCGAACGTGACAGTTCCGGTTACCTGACCGAGCTCCGGTTGATCGCTAGGACCACCACAACCAGGCAGAGTCAGAAGCATCACTGACAAGGCTACCACCAGGTAAGCAGCTTGAATAGCTTTCACGGTACAACTCCGATTGGGGCTCAATTATCTTGGGTTCCGTAGCTTGGCAGCCGAGTCGCCCTACTGTTGGCGACACGGCTCGTTCGTTATCGGGACTTCGATCTAGAAGTCGCCCAGGACTTCGCCTTCGGCACGAGTGCTCAGACCTTGGTAGGTCGACATGTTCATGTTTTCCGAAAGGAAGCGGACGCTGCCGTCACCCATCAGGAAGTGTGCTCCGCCTGGATGCCAGCTACCGGCAGCTTCTTCGGCACCACCATTAATTGGGTCGTTACCTTCCGCGGCGATCAGGTACTCGGTCATCTCGTAAGGAGGATTACCGTCGGCACCGTTCGAGAAGATCGCGCGTCGGTCACAGCCGCCACCAAAATGCCCCATCGCATCGCCACCGGTGTCTGGGACTTCGCTAACGAAGATCGTATTGGAAAGGCCGTCGCGCACGTCCGCGAAGCGGGTCTTGCTGTCGACGTAGAAAATGCCGTTGCCATTCGCGCAACCCCACGCATTGGTCCGCATGTCGGTCAGGTCGAGGACGCCAGTGCATTTGCAGTCGTCGTTGCCATTACCAATTCGGGTACCCATATTGCCGTTGTAGTTGGATGGCTGATAGCCATTCTTCTGCTTATTGTTGCTGACGTCTTCCTGCGAAGGACACCAGAACACGTTGACAATCGTTTCTTTGACAACCAGCGGCTTACCCGAACTTTGGCTGCCCTGTTCATTGCCGAAACCGTCCGAACCTTGAATTGCTTCGTAAAGGTTCTTTTGTTCGAGATAAGGCAGAATGTTCGCGTGCCAGGTCCAACCATGACCGCTGTAGTTGGTACCGGACGAGTTCGGCATCCCTTGGTTACCTGCCGACAAGCTCAGATACGTGTCGTGATAGTTGTGAAGCGCCAGGCCGATCTGTTTCAGATTGTTCTGGCAGTGCATTCGTCGAGCAGCTTCTCGTGCCTGTTGGACAGCCGGCAGAAGCAGCGAAATCAAAACGCCGATGATGGCGATCACCACCAAAAGCTCGACCAGGGTGAAGCCACTTCGGCCAAGATTAACAATAGATGACGTAGGACGGCTCATCTCAAACAACTCTAAATCAATACAGGGAACATTGGTTGAAAACTTTGCGTTTTCAGGGTCGCGACTCAAAACCTTGCCGCGTTGACGGGGTTAATAGAACGGCCATGTTTCGGAGTGCCCAGGGTCATTTCCCGCAGCCTTTGGACAATTCATCGAAACTAAACAGAAGTGCTTCGTCCCCAGTTCCATCGGGGGAAATTGACTCGCATACCAGAGATTCTGATGCGCAATCGCGAGGCACTAAATGGTGCTACCAAACACCCCGCTGAGTGCTAATTTCTCGGTAATATGCACTCGAGTTCGGCACCAAAGAAGGGATCTTCCCTGAAGGCTACCGAGCGCCGAACCACCTCTCTTCAGAGGTATTCACATCTCGCTGAAAGTAAGAACCAAGTAGCCCCAGAGACGCTCCCAAGCGAGCGAGTTTCCATCGTCATCGACGTGCCGATCGCTTTCGTACGCACCGGCCTAGGTAGCGATATTCAGAAGCAATTGGAAGAACTTGCGGCTGCAAACATCGGAAAGGTTCTCCGCAGAGAATCGCGTTCCTTTGATCCTGTGGCTCGAATCAATAACCAACCCCCAAATTCGACACACGCCGCTCAAGCTCCCAACGGTCCCATCGCCCATCGATGGGCGTCAGAGTGCATTGTACGGTACCCTCGCGAATCCAAAGGGTCTTGCCATCGCCGGTCATTAAAGAGTCCCCGACTTCCTGAAGTTGGCGAAGCTCCTCTGCCCCCATCGACGTCTCCGGCAACGAATCGGTATTTATGGAAATCCAAGTCAGCCAGTTCTTCCGTCAAGGTTGCAAATGCCCGCATGGCCGGGTCACTCCAGAGCGCGACGAGGAACAGCAGACCTCGCTTGATATCTGCAATGGTTTCGAGTGTTGGTTCAGCGACAAACTCGATCTGGTCGACTGGCAGACGAGAGTATTTCCTCAAGAGTTCTTGGCCGTCTAATTCGTCGCCATGGGATAGCCCCATTTGGTATTTCCTCCGCAGTGGCCTGCACCACGCTCTGCTTTCATTGTTGTTGATGAACACTCTGGTACCCTTTTGATCTCCACCCAGAATTTGACGCTAACACCACCTGACGGGATTGCCCGTTTCGACCGACGCCTCAAATACCGTTCGCAGAGCCTTCACGATGTCATCAAAATCAGAAACAAGCCTTGGACGCTGCTCGACCTGGAATTCAGAGGGATACTCAAATCGACATTGCCCGTTCGGTTTCTCCCAACTGCCATCTTCCCAAGGAATTTGCTGGCCACGAATTGCGATTCCAGAGTCGTAGACATCGCCGGTATCCAAATTCTCCCAAGCAATTCCGTCACAGTGCCCGTCAACCTTCTTCCCGCTCTTATGAAACTGCCTGAATCTTGTCGCACGAAACAAGTCTTCGCCCGAAGTCGCATCGACTGCAACGAACTCAAACTCACTTAAGCCAGCATTGACTTCATAACTTCGGGAAAGAATGAAGACACCTCCGTAGGCGGCAACATATTCATAAAGCCCCTTACCAGATGCTATATCAATAAGGAAGGTCTTTACTCCGATCTCTCCGGCAGAGGCAAAGAAGTCTAATTCTTCGATTGCTTTGGCACTCGCTGCTGATGGTGTCAAACCGCCGTTCGCATTTGGGAGTTGCTCTTTCAGAACCCGGAAGTGCTGCCAGCCGACTTCACCCAGAGCCTCTTGGAACTGACGGTAGCCTGTCCAGTTGGAGATGCGTTCGCGAGCAAAGTCCATGCCTTTATGCCCACAGCACGACTGCCCCCATTCGTAATGCTTGGCCCAGTTTTCACCAGAGTTATGCTCTTTTTTGAGATTGATGTAACCTTCGTTATCGACTTCAAGCCATTCACTTGGAAATGGAGGAGGCTTGGTCTTCCCATCTCGAAAGCAGTTACACATCACAGTGGCGTCAAGGCCCATGCGTCACACTCCAAACACTTTGCCCAAAATCGGATTTCGATGTTGCCCGTCGCACTCGTCGCAAAAGTAAGCTTTGTTCCACCGGCCGAAGTGAACTCATCCATCGATGTTTGCTACGATCAATTCCCCGCCCATTGCTTGAGGTTTCCGATGTAGTCAACTCTGGTGAAAGGAATCGACGTAGGTGCGTAAAATGTGTTTACAAGTCTCGACCTTGAAAACCTTCTACCGCTGCCCGAAACGCGCTACGGCCAGCCTGGCGAACGCATCGAGGATTCCAATCGACCGAATGACTTACAAATTTCTGGATCGTGATGTCGAAATCGTCCAATGGAAACTCGATTTCTGTTGCCAGTGATTTTACTCCCAAAATCGCTTCCTCTACCTGCTGTTCTTCGAGATCGGCAAGCACCTCGCCCGTCCGCCAATCGGTTCGATTTACCGTGATCGTTCCGGCATCGTTATGCTTGGGGCTAATGCGAACTTCGACTCCGCCTACGCTTTCTGCACCGGCATTCTGTTTGATGATATAGCATGACCCAATTGAGTAATTCGCCATCACATACTCTCCAAGCACTTGCGTGCTCGAACTTGGACTTCCGATGGGATCGCATCGTTCTCAGCGATATTCTCAAGCAAAGCGTGGAGATTCTTCCCGTCCACTTCGGGGACGCCTGAGTTGAGCAACCGGTGAATCATGATCACGCCAAACTCGGATGGAACCGCTTGAACAGACTGAACGAGGGCAGACTGATAGTCGGGAAGACTTTCTAAAGCATGCACCATTCCCCAGAAAACACCGGCACCGTCATCGGTGGGAAATCGTTCGAATACATTCAGCAGAGAAGCAATTCCCCGAGAGGTGACATCACGGGCAAACAACTCCTCAAGTAATTCGTCCAATCCCAACCATTCTCCATCCACCGGTTGGAAAGCTTGAATATCATCGGCGATGTCTGACTCAGGCCTGCTCATCTCACTCACCTAAAATCTTCACCCAGATCGGTTTTCGTTGTCGTTAATGAACACGCTGGCGGTGATATGCATCGCATTGCCCATCCCCGACTGGGATACTGTTGGTCTCAGGCCGGAAACCCGCCCAGACGAAACGGCAACCGAAGATTGTCATACCGGCTGAACTTCAAAATCAGAGGAAGACTCACCTGGAAGTCTTCGAAGCTCTGAACGACCACGGGTTCAGGACTCGCAGTGGCATCCTCATTCAGATCGTGAAGTTGCTGCGGTCGCTTGATAGTTTCTGAACTTCAGACCTGAATTGATGGCACTGACTTAAAAATCTTCTTTGATAGCACTTCACGAGGACAGAGCTCTACATCGCCAGAACTTGAAATTCGGATATGCTCGATTCCAAGATTTCGCTTGTCGAACCCCCAACCAGATAATGTAACCACTCTGATTGTCAGGAGATCGTTTTTAACAGTGGATCTGGTTGTCTCAATATTTGGCTCCGCTTTCCAGAATTCCTTCTCGTCCAGGACAAATTCCTCACCAAAGGAAAGTCCCTTACCAAACGAACGAAGTGAATCTGAATTTTGTAGAACACAATGACTTGACATCATTGCACCGTCAAAGAACATAAAAATTAGTTGAGATAACACCTGAGGATCGCAGTTTGGAAGTTGTGCCCAATTGTCACTAAGTATGGTCTCAATCTCTTTACCTGCTCTCGTCAACCTAATAGCTCGTCGCTCGTTTGCGTCATAAAGGCAATAAGTCCCAATTCGGATGCCAGGAAAATCAAACTGGCTACACCTTCCAAGAATCATATAGGTTTTGGACGTTGCAAACGGTGACAGTCGCGGGTCAGGTTCGATCTCACGACTGAGGGTGTAGCACTCGCTCCAAACTTCCTCACCGAGGTCTTTTCGAATGAGATCAATAGGCTTCACGATTTCTATTCCCCAACTACTTCGACCAGAACACGGTTGTCCGGTCGCTCATAGAACTGGCCATTGAAAATTTGTTCCACCGGTCGCAGTGAACTCCTCAAGTAATTCGTTCATTTCCAACCATTCTACATCCACCGGTTGGAAAGCTCGAATATCATCGGCGATGTCTGACTCAGGCCTGCTCATCTCACTCACCTATAATCTTCACCCAGATCGGGTTTCGTTGTCGTTGATGAACACGCTGGCAGTGATTTGCATCGCGTTTCCAAAACCCGATTTAGATACTCTAGATTTTTCACCGGAAACCGGCGCTACCGCCCCCAAAAGCACGGCCACCAAAGAACATCTTACCCGCTTAACTTCGAGATGTTTACGCCGAAGTCGTCGCCAAGGTCGCAGAACTTCGGGAGCAGGGAAAGCCCCACATGAAAGTCTGTGAAGCACTGCCTGAGCTGGGATTCAGGCCCCGGACCGGTAAGCTCTGGCGGCATTCCCAGCAAATCGTGAAGCTGCTGCGGTCGTTCGCACCATCTGGCTCGGCACGCATTGCCTGGCACTAAAAACCAACACGTCGGAGGAACTCAGTTAGCGAGTCGGACACCCTCCGCCACTTGCACGTTCCGTCGCTCCAATCAGTGGCGATCACACTGGGATCAGATTCGACGCCCTTCCGAAAGTCGAGAGCTATCCCAACATCATCTCCAGGAAACCGATTGACTGCGATGAAAAACGAACTGCTCACGTCTCGCCACGGAAGGTCAGGCACGCTTATAGAATCGCTGCCTCTCATTTCATGGAACAACGAAGATGAATCCGGATCGTCTGCCAAATGTCCTGATGACTCAGATTCCATCGAGTCCACGGACAAGAAGTCCACCGGATCGTTGAGAAAGGGAACTACCATCTTGATTACGTCGTCGCCCGGATGCACCCATTTTCCGTTATCCATCAATGAGGTGATACATGGCGGCAACGGGAGGCCATTTACAATGACAGTCTCTTGTTTGTTCATCAGGTTTATTCGTAAATCTTGCCGCAGTAGAGGAACGTTGCACACATCTTTCACGGTGAAGCGTCTTTTAGACCTTGATCGGAACCAAACTTAGAGTCATCTGCCCATGCTATTGCCGCTTCAAGAAAATCTTCGATGGTATGTTTTTCCCAACCGCTAACTCCACGTCCAAACTCGTCAGTCGAGTGACTGGCTTCTGATATTCTGTCGGCTTGCAACTTCCGAACAAACTCAAGAAATGATTCTGGGCCATCAACTGTTTCGAGCAACTCGTGAAGCTCCATTCTTCTCTACTCCCCAATCACTTTGACCAAGACCCGCTTCCGACGCCGTCCATCAAACTCGTAATAAAAGAGGTGCTCCCACGGTCCGAGGCGCAGCTTGCCCTCGGCAATCACCACCACCTCGCGTCCCATGATCTGGCGTTTGTGGTGGGCATCTGCGTTGTCCTCGTCGGTTCGGTTGTGTAAGTATCCGCCGCTAACCGGGTCGGTGCCAGAGTTGAAGGGAACAAGTTCTTCCAGCCAGCGGTCGTAGTCCTGATGCAGGCCGCTTTCGTTGTCGTTGATGAACACGCTGGCGGTGATTTGTATCACGTTTCCCCGAACACATTTTGTAACACACTGGCGTTTGTCGCCTCGGGCATGGAAGTCTGCAAAGCTTTGAACGACCTTGGATTTAGGACTCGCACCGGCAAGCTCTGGCGGCATCCCCAACAGATCGCAAAGCTCCTTCGCTCCATTGGTTCGGTTCACTGATACGAGTAGTGAATGCTCTCATTCTTGGCGGGCCCTTCAATCGTCCAATGGAGAGTGAGAACTTCACCATCCAGCTTCATTATGGCCGTATAAAGATCGTCTCGGCAGACATGAGGCTCGACCGACTTCCAAGTGACTTCGTCGGCCTGTTCTAAATCAAACAGGTAAACAGGATGATTGTGACCAAATCGAAGATGTTCTAACCGGAGAGAGTGTGATTCGTGAAGGGCCTTCCAACGATAGACGTTTTTGAAAGTAAGGTCTTTTCCCGTCTCCGGTTTCCACATCCCGTCCTCGTGGAACAACATCGTATCTGAATCAACGCTCTCGACCACAACCGAACCTCGCCCTTCCCCATTCCAGCCACTGTTGCTCGTCGTGCCTGCTGTTGCTTTGAACACCAGAGAGTTCACCCTCGACAGTCGTTTCCACACTGTTTCAAGATCAAATGCAATTTCCATATTCACTTTCCGATCACCTTGACCAGGACATGGTTGTCCCTTCGCCCGTCGAAATCGCCATAACAGATTTGCTCCCACTGCCCGAAATCCAATTTTCCATTAGTGACGGCGACGACGACTTCCCGCCCATGATTTGTCTCCTCACGTGGGCATCGGCGTTGCCTTCAGGTCGGACACAACCACGGCCAATGGCAAGTCACTATCGACGTAATGGCGATGTCCCGCGCATAGAGGACAGATCATCCTATCACCCCATTCCTATGACATTTCGCGAAGGTCAAGCAGCACCACCGACGGGTCCCACGCTACGATGCCTGCTCGAATCATCGCATCCATATAGATGACATCATCGTTGTTGCGACATCCGAAACCGGAAGAACCAATAAACCTAACAACAAGCACGGTCAAATGTGGTGGCATTCCCAGCAAATCGTGAAGTTGCTGCGGTCGTTCGCTCCTACTAAGAGGGCCGACGATTCAACTCGTCTCCAATCAGAAACCAAGGAGTGAGGCAGAACCATGCCTCCCCGGTATCGCAGTCCATCGTCCGCTGAACAGCCTTCCTGCAAGATTCTCCATCGACAATTGACCAAGGACTCATTTGGAAAAGTTCGTCGTCATCGAGCCTATATCCGTCATCATCCAGATACCACGGCTGTCTTTCGTCTTCGTCTTCCTTCTCGAGCAGTGCAAGAATCTGTGCTTTTTCATCGTCAGTCCCTCGAAAGCACCCACGGAGCAGCTCCTTCGTTTGATCTTGCACGGCAAATCGAAACTGATGACTCCGATATGCCACCGTGATGACTTCTTCATGTTCAGGGTTCGCCATGCCGCCTTCCAAGCACATTGTCCAGCACGATCAAGGTTGTATCTCAAGTGAACTGCCAAGTGAAATGCTGTTTCTCGCAACTGATACACTTGAAAAGACTGATTTCTCGCAGGGACTCTGGCACTAACTCGTAGTCTGCCTCCCACGCTCTGGGTTCATGCTCCCAGTAGTGCCATGACTGAGGAACTCTCTTGGACTCTTCGCATGATGTCGGCACTCCAACGAACTCACACCACTCTCCGCAGCACATCGGCCAGTCTTGATACTGCAAGAAGAGAGGGATGTCCGGAGTCCTGTGAAACTCTTCCAAAGAAGCCTGCTTGTCCTTCGCAAAACGGTTGATGGTCTTCTGAATCCTCGGTCCGATGTCCTTTTCCACATTCTCGCCGAGAATGCACTTTGCACACAGTTCAGAGATTTCGGGTTCTTCCCTGGCGAGATCGGGATTCGCCGCTTGATCTGGATTCAGAATCAAACCGTTGTAGTTGTAGATCGGCGACTCATCCGACTCACAGAAATGGCATACTGTTCCACCGCATGGAAACATTGCATCTTCACAAATGAAGCGAAAAGTCGTTCCCATGCCTTCACTCTCCAATCACTTTCACCAAGACCCGTTTTGGCCGACGACCACTTCCCGACCCATGATCTGCCGCTTCATGTGAGCGTCAGCGTTGTCTTCGCCTGTTCGATTGTGGGCGTATCGCTGAGAAGACGCATCGAACGAGACCAGACCTTCCAACCATTTCTTATAGTCGTTACGGAGTCCCGATTCATCATCATGGATGAAAACAGAGGCCGTAATATGCAATGCGTTCCCCAAACACACCGCATTACACACTGCCTTTCGTGGCATTTGGAGCAACGGAGGGCTGGTCATAAGTCGCTTGCGTTCTCGACTTTCAACTCTCCAAACATTGGGCCGAGTTCTTCGAGTGTGCGAGACGTTACCTCGATTGGACCGGCTCCGTCGAGTTCGTAATAGTCTCCGAATCGACCAATGCAATCCCGCCAGTCCTCAATTGAGTTGTACTCCTTATGAAGCAAATCCGAGTACAGCGTGTCGATAGGTTCAAATATGTCCCGATTAATCAACCGGCCCTCACATCGGGCGAATTCGATACTATCGAGGATCAGATGCATTCGAACGCAAATATCCGGCAAGTCTTCGCTACGCACGGCAATCGGATCTAGCGCGGGACGAATCACTCGCCCCCCACAAACCACTGCCGAATTCAGCCACTCAAGACTCATACTGGCTATTGTCCCTCTACTCCCCAATGATCTTCACCAGCACCCGCTTCCGACGCCGTCCATCAAACTCGTAGTAAAAGATGTGCTCCCACGGCCCCAGGTGCAGCTTGCATTTAGTAATAGCCACAACAACTTCTCGTCCCATGATCTGCCGTTTGTGGTGTGCGTCGGCGTTGTCTTCGCCAGTGCGGTTATGCAGGTAGCCGCCGCTGGCCGGGTCGGTGCCGGGGTTGAAAGGGACGAGTTCTTCCAGCCAGCGGTCGTAGTCCTGATGCAGGCCGCTTTCGTTGTCGTTGATGAACACACTGGCGGTAATATGCATCGCGTTCCCCAAACACACCGCACTACACACTACCGTTTGTGGTCGAGGGTCAAACATCATCTCCTTCTTGCTCGTGGAGGAATCGTTCATGACTCCAATCCAGGTGGCTCAACTGAGTCAGTCTCACGTCTTTAGGAAACTCGCACCATGCCAAGACTCTGCACGAGATTTGTTTCCCGACGGCCGGGAAGCTGTCGGGAAACGTCAACTTTTGATTTGGGGTAGTCTCGATAGCCTCGAAATGAATGATCTCCAGAAGCGCCGGGATTTCGGGCAACTCGTCCAGCGTGACCCAAACACCGTACTGTTGCTGGTTCTTGACGACTCCAGTCATTGGCGTCCCGGCAGGATAGGTAACTATCAGCTTGTCCCATTCGTCTTGAGTGAATTCGTTGGTCAATTCGCTTGCTCCGAGGTAAATTCTTGTTGGGGTACTTCATCTAATCGTTTCGATGCAAGTGTTTCAAATCAGCGAGCATCCGCTCAAAGTCTTTCGCGCACAACTTGGCTAACTCGCTGGGCCGCATCCAGAAGGAAAGCTGCCCCAGTTTGGACAGAAGTTCCTCGTTCTCTCCATTTGACAGTCTCTCTTCGGCCCACGCGTGATATCGTGGTGCTTCCCTCAGCCGAAAATGCATCGGTCCATCTTTCCCCTGCTGAAACACGACTCTCACTCCCCAATAATCTTTACCAAGATCCGCTTCCGCCGTCGCCCATCAAACTCGTAGTAGAAGATGTGCTCCCACGGTCCCAGGTGCAGCTTGCCTTTGGTGATAGCCACCACCACCTCGCGCCCCATGATTTGCCGCTTGTGGTGGGCATCGGCGTTGTCTTCGCCGGTGCGGTTATGCAGGTAGCCGCCGCTGGCCGGGTCGGTACCAGGGCTAAAAGGAACGAGTTCTTCCAGCCAACGGTCGTAGTCCTGATGCAGGCCGCTTTCGTTGTCGTTGATGAACACGCTGGCGGTGATATGCATCGCATTCACAAGGACCAGGCCCTCGGCTACTTCGCTCTCAGCAACTATTTGCTCGACTTCGTTATGAATCGAAATGATCGCCCGACGTTTGGGCACATCCATCCACAGTTCTTTTGTCAGTGACTTCATGGTTTCCTCCGGTTGCCCATTGTAGCGGGCAATTCTCTGAGACACATCTAAAAGGCGTGCCTGGGGAACGCCATATGAATTGCCGCTAGTTCGCAGGGCGCATGAAAAAAGGCTCGCACAGGGCGAGCCTCTTTCGGTTGATTGTTTCGCTGCTGCCGACAGGTTTACGAGGGCGAGGTGGTCGAGCAGTCGGACTTCAGGTCGAAGTTGTATTCGTTGCGGTCACCGCTGACGTTTACTCGCAGTTGCGATTTGCGGTTGTAGCAGGCCGGAATGGCGTCGGGCGGAAGTTTGGCAGGCTTAACGCCTTCTTGCGTCACTTCACCGTCCGCTTCTGCATCCGAATTGAAGCCGAGGATCTTGCGATCCATGCTCATCTCGACAACCTTTTCGCCAGCCATGATCCCCATGGCACGTTTGTCGAAGTGCAGCTCGTAATAGCCGCTGGAATCGGTCTTGGCGTACGAGAGCTTTCGAGTCTCGGTGTCAGTGAACGTGATGATGGCGTCGACCAATGGCTGGCCGTCGAGAGTCACGGTGCCGGACACGGGAATCAACTCAAGTCCGCGATAACTAGGCCGTGGGCGTGGATCGCATCCGCAAATCGCGGCGACGATCATCAGACCGAACAAAAACTTGAGAGGGGCAGGGTTTGTCATCGTTCTTATCGGTTTCGTAATTTTAAATCACAGTCGATGGTTCGTGGGGAACAATCGAAAGGCGAAAGCTTCCAAGCGAGTTTCGCCTGACGCAGCTTGGCGGAACATGATCGATCCGCCAAACCGTTGTCGCGAGATCGGGTAGCGTTAGTACGACCCAATCACTTCGCGGCCATTGCGGCTGCCGAGAGCGCGGTAGGTATTGAAGTCGATGGTCTGCGGCACGAAGCGAACGCTGCCATCGCACAACACGAACTGAGCGCCGCCTGGGTGGTAGCTGCCGAAGGCAAGCTGAGCGACCACGCCTGAGATGGAAGGATCGAGCGCGGCGTTCATTACCACGTTCATCGAACCGGCGACTTCGCAGAATTCGGTACCGCTGTTCTGGCCCGTGTCGGTTGCGTTCCATCCGCCAGTCTGAGGAGCGCCGATGTACCAGTGATCCATGGCGTTACCGTCGCGGGCTTCGTCGGGATCGGTGTAGGTTTCGCCAATGGCAACAGTGTTCGACAACCCGTCGACGACGTCGGCGAAACGAGTCGAGCTCAGGCCGTACATCACACCGTCTTGCTTGTACATGCCGAGGTGGACTTCCCCCGAAGAGACATTGGAATTGGTGTTGCCGAGGGCCTGCGACGATGCCACGCAAAGGTACGAACCAGGCACGCGTCCTTCGATGCCGTTGTTGTCGACCGCCTTGGGAATCGCCATGCTGGGGCAGCGATAGCCATCGATGTATGTCGCACAGGCCGCTTCGTTGGCGCTGCCAGAGTTCCAGTTACCATCGCCACCTTCCTGCCAGATGAGCGTCTCAAACAAATTGTTCAATTCCATCTGCGGCAGAATCGCAGCGTGCCACGAGGCTTCCAGGTTATTCCAGCCGTAAGGCAGGCACTTGTTGGTATCGTGATAGTTATGCAGGGCCAGTCCCAATTGCTTCAAGTTGTTCTGGCAACTCATGCGGCGAGCAGCTTCACGAGCCTGCTGAACGGCTGGTAGAAGCAGGGCGATCAACACACCAATAATGGCGATGACGACCAGCAATTCCACGAGCGTAAAACCACGCCGGCTGTTGGAAGGGTTCGATGACATTGGACAGCTCATCAACTTCACTCTAAATCAATTAATACACATTTGATTAAAAATACCTTACGGACGAACCAGGACATCGCCCTTATTCGGTCCGACGAGCGTTAGTAGAACCACGATCTGAAATAGTGCCCAGGGTTCAATTTTGTTGACAAGCGACAATTCATCGAAACCTCATAGAGGACCTCGATCACGTGCGACTTCTGGGGGTAGGCGGCTTCGCAAAACAAAGAGTTCTGTGCGCGATTGCGAGAGTGAATATTTCTATCCCTAAACCGAAACGGCTACTTCTGGTCGTTTTCGGGCTTTCGCATGAAGGGAAGCGATAGTCCGCTAGAAAAGCTCTGAAAGGAGATAACGGTCGGGTAGACTGTATTGCGCAAGACCAAAGCGTGAACCAAACGGCGTTAAAGAATGTCTGATACGGCACTTATCGTCATCCCGCTGAGCGAGGTCCTCGATGCAAATCCTTACCACCCGACCTGATATCTATCTTTCGCCGTTCACGTCGAGCGACAGTACCGCTTGTGTCGAGCTGCTTCAGGAGAAGGATGTGCACGAAGGGCTGCTGCTGATGCCCTATCCTTATGGCCCCGGCGACTTTGAGACTTGGTTTTCGTTCGTCGCGGAAGAAACGGCCTTGCTTCAGAGCCCTGGCCAATTGGCGATTCGGCAATCTCCAGGCAGTTTCCTCGGGGGCATCGGGACGAAAGACCTGGTGCTGGGGCATCGCTGCGAGATCGGCTATTGGCTCGGCAAGCCTTACTGGGGCCAAGGCGTCATGCCGACCGTGGTTGGGCCTTTCTGCGAGTACCTGCACGAAACGTTCTCGCTGGTGCGGATTACGGCGACCGTATTCGCCAACAATCCAGCGTCGATGCGGGTACTCGACAAGTGCGGCTTCCAGCGGGAAGGCATCCTGCGAAAGCACTACCGTAAGCATGGCCGCTTCATCGACGGCGTGCTTTTCGCGAAGGTGTGGTAGCGGCGAGGCCGAGCTACTCGCTCCCGCCGGTCCACTCGAGCACCGCCAGGATCGCCAGGTGGTCGGACGCGACCGCTTCGTCCAGTACCTGGAACTCGACCACTTTCCACTGGCTGGCGGGACGTAGCAGAATGAAATCAATCTGCCGCTCCGGGTCGTCGCTGGGGATCGTGGCGACCGGCTCGGCGTTGGCCTGAGTCCAATGCGGGGCCAAGATCTGCAGAGCCTTGCTCTCAGGCACATCGTTCAAATCGCCAGCCAGCAGGGCGGGGCGGTCGCCCCAGTCCTTGGTCAGCTTATTGATCTCTTCGCACGAGGCGATGCGGTCGGCATTGTGCGAACGATGATCGAGATGGGTTGCCAGGACCTTGAGCGAAGGCTGCAGGCCAGGGACGCGGATATCGGCCTCGATCACGCCCCGCGGTTCGCCTGGATTGACTTGGGGCAGGCGGTGATTGGTCATCGAGATCGATGGATAGCGGGTCAGAATGGCGTTGCCGTATTGCCCGCCTTGCAGTTTCAGATTGCCGCCAAAGACGCTATTCATCTTCAGCATCTCAGCAAGTGTGGCCGCTTGATCCACCTTGCCGGTTCGGGACGTATTCTGATCGACCTCTTGCAAGGCGATGATGTCAGGCTTGGCTGCAGCAATGGTGTCGGCGATTCGTTTCAGATCGAGCTTGCGATCGGTCCCTTCGCCGTGGTGAATGTTGTAACTCACCACGCGAATTTGGATCGGCTCGCTGGCGATCGCTGCCACCGGAAGAACAAGCGAAAGAACCCAAGTTACCGGTAGCAGCGTCGATCGAATCACGATGGCAAACCTTTGCGGCTGGCAGGCTATTTCACAGGGACAAACACCACGGCGTCGGCCACGACATAGCCGTCGACACCTTCGTTGGTGATGACCACTTTACCATCATCGGCAAGGTCAAACTGCCCCAGCGAAACAAACACGCCGTCAACTTTCGGCTGCTTCTTCTGGTTCAGCTTTCCTTGGTAGATGGCTTCGCTGCCCGAGTAAACAGCAACCGGAACGTTCGTCGCACGATTGGCATTGCTTGAGTAGGCAACGCGAACGTCGTACTTGCCCGGCTTCAGGTCCTTGGCATGAAATTCGATTTTCTTGCCACCCTGCTTGTTGTCGTCGTGGACGTAGCCCTTGCCGACGTAGCCACCCAGCGAATGGCTTTCCAGCCAGGTGCCGGACTTGGTGGCTTCATGGTCGTCGATGACAACCCCCTTCAGCTTGGCGGCGTCGATCACGTTACGGGCCGGGGCTGGCTTGCGTTCCATTTCCAGAACCTGGCCATCCTTCAGCAGACGCTCCTTCAGCTCGGCATAGTCGACGTCTTGAACTGGGATCTGATGATCCAAAGCCATCGAAGCAGCCGTCGCTACCGATTGGCCCAGAATCATGAACACAGGTTCCATACGGATCGAACCGTAAGCGATGTGTGAAGAAGAAACGCAAACCGGAACCAACAGGTTTGTGCATTCGCTCTTCTTGGGCGTCAGGCTGTCGTAGCTGATCGGATAAGCGCCGCCTGGATTGACCTGAATGTCCCCTTCGTTACGGACGAAACCCTTGTCGTTGACATAACGCTGAACGTTGTGCGAGTCCATATTGTACGAACCCATGCCGACGCTCTTCGGCGTTGGCTGAACGGCACGTAGCATTGGTTCGCACATGACGACTGGGCCGACCATGCGGCGAGCTTCACGCACGTAGATCTGGTGAGGCCAGTTGCCGTTGTCGACGAACTCGTCCTTGGCCAGACCCCACTTGTTCATACGATCTTGAATATCCTTCGGCACCGAGGGATCGTTGGCGATGAAGTAGAGCCAGCCCTTCTGGTACTGCTCGTGCTCTTTGATGATTTCCTGGCGACGTTCGTAAGTCGCTTCGGGATAGTCGTAGTTCATCCCGATGTTGTCGGTCGAGAAACCACCATGGTTGTTGGTGTCGGTCTTGAAGTTGGGTGCCGGATCAAACTTGTTGAAGACCCCCTTCCAGCCACCCTGCAGGTACCGAGCCAACAGTGCGTACTGCTTCGGATCGTAGCCTTCTGGCTTTGGGAATTTGACCTGGTTCTCTTTGGCAGTCGTCAAGCACATACGGAAGCAATACGCCTGGATCTTATCGTCGCCGCTTCCATCAGGACCTGGTTGTTCGGCCGAAATGCGTGGCAGCAGGCCGCTGCTTGGATCGCCTTCCACCACGTAAGCGCTGACTGGGAAATCGAACTGATGGCTGTGCGCACGGGCTGTCTGAACACCGTTCAACGATTCGCCGTAGACATCGTTTGCTTCACGACCGACGTGGAACGAAACCCCGGCGGCGGCCATCAGGTCCCCTTCGTAAGTCGTATCCATGAAGATCTTACCGGCGTAGGTATTGCCATCCAGCGTGGTGATGCTGACGATCTTGCCGTCGACCACCTTCACGCCGTTCTTACGATCGAGCCACTGGTCGCGAACGACAGGGATCTTGTATTCGTCGACGATTTCTTCAAACACCTTTTCGGCAACGTGCGGCTCGAAGACCCACATCGAGTCTTCATTGGCACGGTAGCGGCTGTACTGCTCAGCCTTCTGCTGACGCCAGGCTTCTGGCTGATCGTAATGCTTCTTCACTCGCTGATAGAAATCGAGCGAGAGACCGCCGATCGCGGACTTGTTGCCACTGTCGGTCCAACCCAAGCCACCGCTCGACAACCCACCGAGGTGCGTGTCTGGTGAAACAATGACAACCGACTTCCCCATCTTCTTGGCTTGCACGGCTGCCGTGATCGCAGCAGAAGTACCGCCATAAATCACGATGTCGTATTGCTGTGGGGCAGCCTGCAACGACGAAACCAACATGGCGCAGGCAATCGCGCACGATGCGAAATAGCGAATCACAGGGAGAACTCCGAATAGGGTGGGGAAATCTGAGGTCCCTCTATCGTAGCCCAAAGCTAAGGCGGATCAATCCGCCCTGGAAGGCGTCTTGCGCAGGCTTATACACCAGAAAGCGTTTGCTTCGCGATCTACCAGACGGCAAAATAGCGGCAGTTTGCTCCCTTTCCCTTCCACGCGTGCTCTTCCCTGCCGAGTCCCGACCATGCTGACGAGTCCCTTTCGCCCAATCTGCCTCTCGGCTGTGACGTTCGCACTCTGCTTATTCGGCGTGTTCTCGTCGGCTGACGCGGCTGAAAAACGGCTGAATGTGCTGTTTATCGCCGTCGATGACATGAACAACGATCTGGGCTGCTATGGGCACGATCAGGTCTATAGCCCCAATATCGATCGTCTCGCCCAATCGGGAACTCGCTTTGATCGAGCCTATTGCCAGTTCCCGCTCTGCTCACCCAGCCGAACGTCGATCATGACCGGGCTTCGTCCCGACGCGACGACAGTCTACGACCTGAAGAAACATTTTCGCAAAGTTTTGCCCGAGGTGGTGACCATGCCGCAGGCCTTTGCCAAGGCAGGCTACTTCACCGCTCGAGTTGGCAAGATCTATCATTACGGCAACCCAGGCCAGATCGGCACCAACGGATTAGACGATGCCCCGTCGTGGCAAGTCCGCATTAACCCGAGCGGACGCGATAAGAAGGAAGAGAACCTCCTCACCAATCACACGCCGAAACGTGGCCTCGGTAGTTCGCTTAGCTTCATGGCGGCCGAGGGAACCGATGAAGAACAAACCGATGGCATCGTCGCGACCGAAGCGATTCGCCTGATGGAAGAACATCGCGACGAACCGTTCTTCATTGCCGCCGGCTTCTATCGTCCCCACTGCCCCTACATCGCCCCGAAGAAATACTTCGAGCACTATCCGATCGGCAAAGTGCCCGTCTGGAGCAACGACTTCCCAGAAGTGAAACAGGTTCCGCAATGGGCTCTGGCATCCAATAAGCCGTGGCCATGGTTGGGCGTGAATCCACAACAACTGCAAGAAGCCCAACAGGCCTATTGGGCGACCATCAGCTTTGTCGACGCCCAGGTCGGTCGCCTGATGGATGCCCTCGATCGGCTTGAACTGCGCGAGAACACCGTCGTCGTTTTCTGGAGCGACCATGGTTATCACTTTGGTGCCCATGGACTGGTGAAGAAGCAAAGCTTGTTCGAGCAAAGTGCCCGGGTTCCGTTTATTATCTCGGCCCCAGGGCAAAAGCAAATCGGAACGCACACCGGACGCACGGTTGAACTGGTTGATGTTTATCCAACACTGACCGACCTGTGCGGGATCGAAGCCCCTCAGAATCTTGCTGGCGAGAGCCTGGTACCACTGCTTAACGATCCCGAAGCAACGTGGGACAAGCCAGCCCTGACGCAGACCATCCGTGGCCCGAAGATGATGGGCTACAGCTTGCGGACGGAGCGTTATCGCTTGACGAAATGGGGCGACGATGGCCTGGAACTTTACGACTACGAGACCGATCCGAACGAGCTACACAACCTGGCCAACGATCCCGAGCATGCGGAATTGGTGAAGGAATTGAGCGCGAAGTTAACAAACCTTCGCAATTGATCGGCAGCCGGGTCGATCTTCATCAAATGCTAATCAAACCAGGGGCTCGCGCGTCTTGGGAAGCCGAATCAGGCGATCTATACTCGGTTGGTTGCTTTGCCTGATCCCTGGTTTGTGTTGTTCGAGCGATGTCTGATCCTGGTTCGTTCTCGCCATCGCAGCCGCTTGTCTCTGTTGTGATGGGCGTCTGGAATCCGCACCCGCTGCACTTCCCGGAAGTGATCCAGAGCATCCTGGCACAGACGCACCAGAACCTGCAGATCATTCTGATCGAAGACCCTTCCGAGCGTGACGGTCGCGAGATGATTCGCGACATCCAGGACGATCGCCTCATTCACATTCGAAACGTTGACCGAACCAGCTTGCCGGATCAATTGAATCAGGGGCTTCGTCTGGCGGAAGGAGAACTGGTTGCCCGAGGCGACGCCGACGACATCTGGGAGCCGCATCGCGTCGCGACACAGCTTCGTATCTTTCAAGAAGACCCAGAGCTCGTTGTGCTGGGCAGCACCCTGACCGTGATCGACGAACAGGGCAATCCGCTGGGCTATCGCGACTATCCTCGTTCGCACGAGGCGATCGTCAAAGCGATGCGGCGCTACAATCCGATTGCCCAGCCAGTGGTAATGTTCCGCCGCGAGGAAGTAATGCAGCTGGGTGGCTACCAGAAAGAGTTCTTCGTCGAAGACTACGATCTGTGGTGTCGCCTTGCCTTGGCAGGGGCGAAGTTCGCCAACTATCCGGAACCGCTGTTGAAGTATCGGATCCATCCGGAAGGCATGAAAAGCACACGGCTGAAGAAACAACTCGGCGAAACGATCCGCATGAAGGAAGCGCATTTTCGCGGGCAACTAACCGCGGCCGATCAGGTTCGCTTGCTGGCCGAGCGGACACTATTGTGGCTACCCAGCCGATGGGTTCTGTGGCTCTTCGGAAGAATGACGTTCCAGAAGAAGCTTCCAGGCCGAAACGCTTAACGCGATACCGTCAGCCCGATTGGCACGCCAAATGCACTTTGTTGCCGGGAAAGAATCTAACAACCATTTCCCAGAGGAGCAACAACCATGGGTATTCTTACGTGGATCATCTTCGGCCTAATTGCCGGTGCTTTGGCTAAGTTTCTGTTTCCCGGTAAAGATCCGGGTGGCTGTTTTGTGACCATCATCATTGGTATCGTCGGTGCCATGGTGGGCGGATTCATTGCCACCGGTCTGGGTTATGGCGATATCTCTGGATTCAACCTGTACAGCCTGTTGGTTGCGATCCTGGGTTCGATGGTCGTGTTGGCGATCTACCGCGTATTGATCGGCGGCAAGGCAGAATAACGCCGCCGATAGTCAATATAATTGCCTGAAGATCAGCTCAGTTGCGTAAGGTTCGGACTGCAACAGCCCGACTCGGCGAAGAGCTGATCTTTCGCGTCGGCGGTCAACACGACGAAGATCTCCCACTTGTGCCCGTCTGGGTCAGCAACCCAGACTTTATCTTGCACGGCATAACAGCACGTGGTCGCTTCTTCGTGGAAGGTCTTATAACCGGCATCTTGAAAACGCTTGTCGGCCACATGCACGTCGGAAATCGACTTCACTTGAATACCGAAGTGAGCCGAGCCCTTTTCGACTTCAAAGGCTTCGTCGATTTCGTTGAGCGACAAGTTCACCGACGGATCGATTGGCTCGAACTTGGCATACCGTGGACGCACCTTGGACGGGGCGGTCCCCAGCAGCAGCTCGTAAAATCGCTGCGAGGCTTCCAGGTTCGAGACATTCAAAGCGACATGCACCCGGAAGGCTCCAGGAAATTCAACGGCGGATTCCATCTAGCTGGCTCCCAAAAAATCGGCGATCTTGGTTTTGATTTCGTCTCGCACGCGACGGAACATTGGCAACTTCTCTTCGTCGGTGCCAATTGCATCGGCCGGATCGTCGAAAGGCCAATGCAAGGTTTGTTTCGCGTTGGGATAAACAGGGCAGTCTTGCTTGGCGTTGTCGCAAACGGTAACCACCAGGTCGAATGGCTGCTGCTGGAACTCGCTGGCTGATTTGCTTTGATAGTCGGCGATGTCAACATCCAGTTCCTGCATCGCACGGATCGCCAATGGATGGACGTAGCCGGATGGCTTCGAACCAGCCGAATGGGCTTCCCAAGCTCCTTCACCCAGCGTGGCCCACAGTGCCTCGGCCATCTGGGACCGGCACGAGTTGCCGGTACATAGGATCAATACTCGCTTCACGGGCTTTCTTCCTCGATAGCTTGATCGGCAGCAAGAACCGCCCGCTGCCTTTCAACGTGAATCAGTTGGTACGCCACCACGGCAAACAATGCGCCTGCCGTTGTAGCCACGATGTAAATCCAAAGATGCTGAAGCTGTCCACTGACCAGTGCCGGAGCAATCGAACGAGCCGGATTCATCGAGGCGCCACAGATCGGACCGGCGAACATTGCCTCGAGGGCAACCGTTCCACCAATCGCGGCACCTGCCATGACTCCTGTTTCTTTCGAACCCGTTGCCACGTTCAACACCACGAACATCAAAAGGAACGTGAGTACGAACTCTAAAACAAACGATTGCCACCAGGGACCACGCGGCAGCGTCGCCCCCAGGTGATCGTGTTCCAGGAATAAAACTCGCAGCAGACAACTCGCCAGAATGGCACCGATTAATTGAGCGGTGACATACGGAATAATCTTCTTCCGATCGAACTGTTTCGCTGCCCAGAAAGCGACCGTCACTGCGGGATTGAGATGTGCCCCAGAGATATCTCCCAGGGAATAGATCATGGCCATCACGATCAAGCCGAAGGTCAACGCGATGCCGACATGTGTGACCGAGCCTGGCACGACATCGTTGATGACGATCGCACCTGTCCCGGCGAACACCAGGCAAAATGTTCCGATGACTTCCGCAAGGTAGCTCCTCATGGCGAGCACCTCACTTCGCAGGCCGCTTCGACTCTCTTCTCCACGTCCAGTTGGACCACCGCTTCCAGGCATTGGAAGAAGCTATCCAGGCAACCACACGTTACACGATAAAAGTTCGACGTGCCTTCCCTTCGCGACTCGATCAGCCCGGCATCTTTCAGCACCGCCAGGTGCTTCGAGACCGTCGATTGGTCGCAACCAATCTGCTGCGTTAGCTGCTGCACGCACATATCTTGCTGACCTAAGAGGTCCAAAATGAACAAGCGACTGGGGTGAGCCAGCGCTTTGGCCACTTTCGCACGTGCTTCGTACTGCTGGGGCGATTTCGTCACGATTTGGGGGGCTGCTTCATTCATGGCTTAATGGCAATATAGCCATACTCAACGGGGAAGGCAATGGTGGAGAGGGTACGCTGCGGAAATCGAGGGTTTCGAGGCAAGTGGCCAACAGGGTCGCAATCTTAGACTCCGCTAGAAAGCACGAGCCATCCATCAGGAAACCCAAGCCAGTAGCTATCTTACGGCAGCCTAACACGCCGAACCACTCGAAGATATCCATCAAGGATGGGGTCTGTATCGCGATAGCTGACAGCAGAAAAATACGCCGAATATGTCAAGTTTAACGGCTATAGCGTCGATATCCAGAAAGAAGACGAACGATTGTCTCTCCGTGCGCACCAGCAAATCTTGAAGCCATGCCTGCATTCAACTCCGATGCCATCAACGACGTCAAAAGTGCCTGCGAAGCCACAGCAGTGGAAGCTGCCGATGCAATTTCGCGGGCGTTCGACAAGTCGATTCAGCTTAGCATCGAGGACGGCAGTGCCTTCGATGCGGCCGCCGACCTGAGTTCGTGGAACACGGCTGGTTTGGCGATCGTGCTGAATGTCGAATCGGAAGCGGCCCTCGTCCTGATTTCGGAAGAGAGCGGCCTTCTGCCTGATTGGTACACCACGCCAGATCCAACCGGCGAAAGCAAGTTAGCGACGCTTGGCCAGGAACTCGGCATGACTCTTCTTCCCGAAGAGTTCATGGCCATGGAGTTCGAAGTCAAAGCGGTCGACAACTTAGCCGAGGCCTGCGTAGGTGGCGCCGTCGGTTCGCAACCGGCCAAGCTGATGCTTCAGCTCACCGCCGATGGTAAACCACGCGAAGCGATGATGGTTTGGCCATTGACCAATCCTTCTGGTGTCTTCGAAGGAGAACCGGCAGCCGAACCTGCTCCGGCACCTGCCGCTCCTGCACCAAGTGCAGCCCCAAGCCCTGCTGGCATTGGTGCCCATCGTAGCCGCATCTCTAACTTCCAAGAGTTGCCGAGCTACAGCCGAACCTTGCTGCATATCCAGGTTCCCATTCGTGTGATTCTGGCCGCCAAAAAGATGAAAGTGCACGACATCGAGAATATGGGGGTCGGCACGATCATTCAGTTCGACAAGTCATGCGAAGACACACTCGACGTCGAAATCGGTCGCCAGAAGATCGCCGAAGGTGAAGCAGTGAAGATCGGCGACAAGTTCGGCGTCCGTGTCACCAGCATGACGATGCCGGAAGAACGCTACATCGCGTTGAAAGCTCGCAAACGCGTTCGCTAGCAGTCGCTATCATCGATAGTGTCAGCACTGCATCTTCTGCCTTTCTACCGTATTCCCCGTAGTAGTTGTCGTCGCGAGTCGCGATAAAACTAACGCTACGCATTCGGCGCAACCGATTCATGACCCATATGGGACGAAGCGCGTCGTACGCGGAACGGTGCGCGCCCAGGTCGTTTTTATCCGCGGGGTACTGGAATGTTAGTCGTACTTAGCGATCTTCACCTGACCGATGGCACCAGCTGTGAAACCTTGGATTCGGGAGCTTTCCGGATCTTCAGCGAGCGCCTTCAAGATCTTGCAGTACGCGCGTCGTGGCGAAGTGACGGGCAGTATCGCCCGATCCCCCGAATCGACATCGTATTGCTGGGCGATGTTCTCGACATCATGCGATCATCGCGTTGGCTAATCGATGGAGCGAAGCCGTGGGGCGGCGACTCGACCGCGGAGTTCACTCAACGTGTTGGTTCGGTGGTTTCCGGAATCCTCACACGCAATCTCGAAACGGCTGCCATCCTGAAGAGTCTTAGTCGACGGCAAACCATTCGCGTCCCAGCAATGGCGTCGGACGGCAAGCCTACCTTTGAAGATGACTTGCAACCGGTCCCGGTCCGCATCCATTACATGGTCGGCAATGCCGATTGGCCCCTGCATTTGGCCGATCCAGAAATGAGCCGCGTCCGAGGCTCGATCATTGAAGCGTTCGGGCTGAACAATACGCCGGGCAAACCGTTTGCTCACGAGCCTCTCGAAGACACCACCATTCAGGCAGTGCTCCAGCAACATCGCGTCTTCGCGCGACATGGCGACGTCTTCGATCCCCTTTGCTTTACTGGGCAACGCGACCGGTGCAGCCTGGCCGATATTATTTTGATCGAAGGCCTGACCCGGTTCCGTTTCGAGATCCAACATGGCCTGGGACAACAGTTGCCGCCCTCGTGCCAGTTAGGAATCCAGGAACTGGATCACGTCCGCCCGCTAGTGATGGCACCGATCTGCTTGCGTCAGATGATGAAGATCTCGTGCCCGGTTACCTCGTTACAGTTCGAGATCAAGAACTGCTGGGATCGTGTTATCGAGCAGATGATGCCGCTGATCTATCGCATTGATCGCGAGAGCCCGCTGGGAGTCCGCGACCTGGAAGAAATGGGATCGCTGCTGAAGTTCCGTTGCCAGGACAACGACGGTTGGGGCGAACGGATGATGAACTGGATTCGAAAACAAGGAATCCAGAAGTCGCTCTCCAAACGCGCACTGGACGAAAGCGAATTCCGTAACCGCCGGGCGAAGCATATTGTTTTCGGACATACGCATAGCGATGAAACGGTCCCACTGGATGCCAGTTTCGCCGATGGCTTTATGCTGAGCCAATTGTATTTCAATAGTGGTACATGGCGTCGTGTTTACACACCGACTTGTGGGACGGAATCGTGGCGAGAGTTCCTCCCTTCGGAGAAGATGACCTACCTGACCTTCTACTGCGACGATGAGCGGCAAGGCGCAGCTTACGAAGTATGGAGCGGTATTCTGGGCACCGCTCCGTCACCCATTCGAAGGATTCGCGTCGATGCGGCTCAGTCCGCGATGGCGCCAAAGTCGCGCCACGTGCAATCTGCCCCCCTGCGTTATCCCGCGAAGTCGATGAATCTTGGCGGACACTCCATCCCAGCGCCACCGACTGCTGTACCATCAATTCCGAGCACCCCAGTTCGTCCGGCGAACGAGCAAGTTCCACAGAATCCGTAGGACCGTTTCCTTTGCGGGAACCCACAGCCACGAGGGTCCCCCGAATCACCTGTGATTCTTGTAGACTATCGAGCAGGGCAGAAACGCCGGAAAAGCAAGTTTCTCTATCAGGTAACTTCAGTATGTCGCAGGTCATCGTTGTGCAAACCACGATCGACTCCCGCGCGGCTGCCGAGAAGCTTGCGGAAGCCATTATCCACGAAGGCCGAGGCGCGTGTGTTCAGATCGCCGCCCCGATCATATCGGTCTATAAGTGGGAAGGCAAAGTTCAGAAACAAGAAGAGTACCTGGTCTCGGTGAAAACCACGGATCAGGCATTATCCCCACTGGTCGAACTGATTCGCCAACTCCACACGTACGACGTGCCAGAGATCATCGCACTTCCCGTCATCGATGGCGGGCATGACTATCTGAGCTGGGTTGCGGATCAGGTCAATACGCAATAGTAACTCGATGTATCGATTTCACGTCTCGGTGCATGCCCGCCCCCGGTCGATGCAATTGGGTCCTCTTTGTCATGTACGAGGACTCCGTCTGCAGACCCTTGCGATCTCGCCAATCACGCTTGGCGAGCCGATGGCAGCATCGTTCGAAGCCGCTCAAGATCGCCTGGTCGATTTGCCACGCATGCTTTTCGAACCCGATGGTTCATTTGTCTGGACCAGCGAAGATGGCTGGCAGGTCGATGGCGTGCTTTACGATCGCAACGGACGTCTGCACTCGGCGGAACTGAAAGGGGCTTGCTCGGAAGACGCCCTCGATACGCTGCTGACCGCCATGGGTTGGCCGGGCACCGATATGGTATTCCAGCTTTCCGATCAGGGTGTCTTCATCGACGAAGGTGAATTTCGTCGCTTTGCCCTGCAGCCGGAATACGAGCTCTAAACGTCTGCCGCGGCCCCGCTACTTGGGACCGAACAGCTCTTGCAGGCCTCGATTGATTCCATTCTGGATCGCACCTTGCGCGGCGTTGTTGAGCATGCCGCGGGTCAGTTGCTCGATCACGTTGCTGTCGATTTTGGGCTGACGCATCGTGCCGGTGATTGGAACATTGAGCGCAGTTCCTCGCATCGAAGCGAGCCAGGGTGCCCTTTCGATCCAGCTATCGCGAATCGGAATCGCCGCCATCAACTGCATCTGCTGGTTCGCATCAACCCAGCCAGAGGTCACCACCTGCACTTCACCCGATTGGACAATCAAGTTCTCGTGATAGACGCGACCTCGCACCACGCGAAACCGGACCTGTTGCGCTGGCAGTGTTAACAGCGAAGCCGATCCTTGATCGATCGCCGTCGCCGGCTTTCCTTTGACCAAGGCTTCGACATTGCGTCCCAGCATCACATAACCTTGTGACAACGGACCGGAACGCACATCGGCCCCATGAATCGTCAAGGTACCGCTTCCTTCGCCTTGCATCGGATCGGCAAGCGGAAAATTGCCACCGTCGAAGTCCAACGAAAATCGACCTTCCACACGAGTGGCATCGGCCACAACTGGTGCCACGTACTGCAGCCAAGACTGGCACATCTGCGGCGTGATTGCCACGTTATCAATCGCCCGACCTTGGGCCACTTGCCACTGCATTGGCGTGGCGTTGAGCAACAACTGACTTTGCAGCGAAAGCTTGCCACCGCTGATCTCGGGGCTGTTCGCGGCTAACTGCAACGCACCTTGGCGCAGCTGAGCGTTCAACGTGGAAGCCCCTGCCGGAATGCCATAGAGATTGGCCTGCTTCCACGAAAGATCACCGACACCTTGCCAGGTTGGTGCAATGGTCAGTGAGGTCCCACTGGCCGGGTTACTATTCCAGATTGGGCCTGCCACTTGGAACTTGGAGATCTGCTGTCCGTCGATCGAAACCTTCGGTCCCATGATGGCATTGACCAGGGGAGCCAGCTTCGCCCAGTCGTATTCGGCTTGAACTTGCATCGAGAGATTTCCGACCGAAGATAATTGACCGACGCCCCCTTCGATGGCCAGTTTGAGCGCGGACGACTGCATCGTGCACGAGTGAAGTGCCAGCGAGTCTTCTTGCCGATTCAAACTGATTGCCTGGGCGAAGGTCAGGTTCGGTTCTCGCCAGGTCATCTGCGGACGACTTGCTGCCGCTGGCTGCGTCACAGGTCCGATGTTGGGTGCGACCTGACCTGGAACGACCAGTTCCCAGTTGGCGATCTGACCGTTGTTCTGCAACACAAAACCTTGCTCTTCATTGGAAAGAGTCATCGAGCCAGAGAGTTCGCCGCCAACGCGATTTTGCCCCAGCCATTGGGCAGGCAAGATCCAATGAATCCCACGACTGAGGTCGACGCGGTAAGCAAGCTTTCCTGATGCCGTGCCACCACTTCCCAGCGGAACAGCCACATCGGTACCGCGAGCCGAAATCGTCGTTCCGACCACGGTAAATTGTGGCGAAGCGAAATGCCCCTTGGCCCAGTCGATCGAACCGGCACCTTCGATTTTGAGTTGGTTCTCGTAGACCTGAGTCATCGGGCCGACGATCGCGAAGTTGTTGATGTCGACGTTCACACCTTCCAGGTTCCACAACTGATCGCTGATCGTCAGCTTGGCAAGGATCAAACCATTGCCACCCAACTGGAAGTCGCCGAAGCCAATCGAATTACGAATCTGGGCCCAGATCGAATCGACCGGGCCTTGTAGTTGCAGTTTGATCGGCCACACAGTTGGCTGCCCGATCACGACGGGAGTCGCCGTTTGTGCGGACAGCGTGGTGGTGGATGTCTTCAGCGAGGCAATTGCGGACTCGACCTGGCGAAGCTGACCTTGCTCGAAGACGACGGTTGCCTGGCACTGCGTTTGGAGGTTCGGTTCCGACAATAAGACCTGCGAGTTTCGGCCCCATTTCAAATCGGCACCGTTGGCGAGCGTCGACAACGCGATCCGGCCGCCACCCAGGTTTTGAACTTGCAGCGATCCCTGTAGCGTGCCAGCGAATTGATTGCCACTCAAGTCAACCAACTGCGACAGATCCGCCGCCAGGCGATTACCATCGACGGTGAACTGAACATCGGTCTGTGGACCATTCGTTTTGCCTTCGGCGGTCAAGAAGGACGAGCGGCACGCGATCGAGTCAAGTTGAATCTCGTTGCCCGGTGCCGAAAGCATCAAGGCGATTTCCAACGGCTGATTCCAGTCGATGCGTCGACCATTAACCGAAGCAACAATATTCGACACGTTCGCAGCACCTCGAACTTCCGGAGTGGCCGTGCCCTGAATGTTCTCGAGCCCGACCGTAATGCGGCCCTCTTGAATTTGAACGCCCTCGCGGATCTGTAGCAGGTCAGGAAACGCCATCGCCAGGCGGGCGACATCTAAAGTTCCGCGCACTTGCCATGGCTGGTCACCCAGGAGTTGTGCCGGCGAAGCGTTCGGGCTGGCACCGAGTTGGACCGGAATATTTCCATTAGCGAGAAGTTGTCCCCAGTCGGTGGTCAGCGTGAACTGGTTTGCTTGCAAGTGCGAACCCACCCAGGCGATTTGCCCAGTCAATCGCAACGTTCCATTCGCCCAGCCATTGCCGCGCGTCGAACGAATCGAGCGAATGTTCACGCCGCTCGCTTCCAGGTTGCACTGCAGCATCGGGGCAGCTGCCCCCGAGACAAGATCGACCTGGCCGTTGAGTTCCCCGCGTGCCACAACCGGATAAGCCATCCGCGCCCCAAGCAGTTCGACGACACCGATCGGCAACCCTTTGGTCACAACCGAAAGATTCGAGTCGCCAGTTGTTCCGGGCAAAGTGCCTCGCCCTTGGACGACGCCCATCTGCTGTTGATCACGAACATTGGCCGAGAATGAACAAGGTGCCGGAATGTTGGGATCGCGGCAGTCGACATCAGCCGAGAAGTCTTCGACCGTCCAGGTCCGCGAAGAATTTGAGTCGGCTAGTTGGACTGTCCCTTCTCGTACGACCAGGCGATACGTCCTGGGAGTCGACGTTCCATGGTTGTGATCGGTCTCGTCCGGCGTCTCGGGGACGATCAGATTTTCGAGATTGCTGGTTCCTTCCCCGACCACAACGTGGAGGGTTGGCTGATTGATTTCAATCGTTCCGAGATCACTCGGGTTAGAAATCAGCCCGAGCAGCGATTTGCTCACGCGAACCGAAGGGATCTCGGCGACCGGTTCCCCTTCCAGATCGGTAACGGTCACATTGCGAAGCACAATCGGCGAGAACCAACCTAGGGAGGCTGAACCGACATTCACATTGGCATTCACACCAGACGCCGCCTGCGAAACGCCCCACGAAAGTAAGGGCGTTTGTGCCGCGATCGATGGCAACAGGACCACCAGCAAAATCAAGCCAACCACGACGATCAGGGGGCGCCATTTCGACAGTCCCTGGGCAGAGCCGTTGGATTCGTTTTGATCTTTCTTCATCGCCGTAACCTTTACTTTTCCGCGTTGCGCGCAAACCTTCGTGGGGTTTGTATCGCATTGCGGAATTTCGGGCCAGAGCGACTTCGATGCTAGCGACCTGACTTAGGCCTCGGTGCGTTCCCTTCAGGCCGCACCTCGTTTGCCTTCTTTGTTTTCCATCTCGTTAGCGACTTCTTTCTGCTCTGGAATTCCCAAAGCGGCAGATGACCCAGGCGCGGTGCGAATATGCAGATCGCGTTGTGGGAAAGCGATCTCGATCTTGGCGTCGCGGTACGCTCGATCGATCTGCGTGTGCAAGTCGGTAATGACCTGCATGCGGTTCTCGAGGTTCGGCAGATAGGCTCGCAGCGTCAAGTTCAGCGTGCTGTCGCCAAAGCCTTCGAAGGTCGCCATCGGGGCCGGATCCTTCAGCAGGAACTGGTTTCGGTCGGCGATTTCGATCAGTAGCTTGCGGGCCTTATCGGTATCGGTACCGTAAGCAACACCCACATTGATCACCACGCGATTAACCGTATCGGACAAGGTCCAGTTCAACAGCCGGCCGGTGATGAACTCTTTATTCGGGACGACGTATTCTTTGCGATCCCAGTTGGTGATCGAAGTAGCACGAATACGAATTCGCGAGACAACGCCGGTCACATCGTGAATGGTCACGATGTCGCCGACACGGATCGGACGCTCGAACAAAATGATGATGCCCGCCACAAAGTTGGCGAACATTTCCTGCAGACCAAACGCCAAACCGAACGTTAACGCGGTCGCCAGCCATTGAATTTGCGACCACTGTAATCCGAGCGTTGAAAACGCCCACACGATCCCAATCATCACAATCGCATAGCTTGTAAGCGACGTGATCGCGTAACGCACCGAGGGCTCAAGCGGTAGTCGCTGCAGGATGGTCATCTCCATCAAGCCCGGAATATCGCGAGCGAAGACCAGGGTCAGCCCCAGGATCAACGCCGAGAACGCCATCGTCAGAATGGTGATCTTTTTCGTCGTGGTCACTGCGGCCAATGGATCGGCGGCTGCCTTGGTTTCGCCATCCGTCGCCACAGCGGGCATCCCCGGAGTCGTAGGCATATCGGCATCAGCGACCTGCTCGGACGACTCGATGTCGTAGCCATAGCGGTCCAACATGCTCAAAGCCGGCAGCACTTGTCCCCAGATCACCCAGAAACCAACCAAGGCGATGGTGAACATGCCGGTCGCCAGCAAACGTTGCGTCTGGGCACTATGAGCCGAAAGATCTTCTTTGGCTTGTTCGGCCAGGATCGAATTCGATAGCGAAGCTGCGGCGGAGTCGCCTGACTGAGCCGCCGCGGCTGCCGCACGTTCACGGGCCTGGGCGATGCTCATCTTCCGGCGAGCCAACATGACCCAGCGCATCAAGGTGGCCCGGATCAGCATCATCGCCATCACGCAGCACAGCGTGGCAAACAATCGCCACTGCAGCACTTGAGCCGTGTAGTAATAACCCCAGAAGGCCAATACGGCCAGTCCCAGCGGAGCCGACACGGCACCCCAGTACCAAACGTACTTCAAGCGATCGAACCAGCCACCCTGGTTGTAAGCAATGTATTCCTGAAACACGCCGGTGGGGTGCAGAATGCGTCCCAGGAAAGCGGCCAGCACAATCGCTTGGATGATAAAGCAAACGCGTTCAATCGCATCGTGGCCATGCGTTGGATCGCTGGCGTAGAACGTTGATGTGACGAAGGTCAGCGGCAAGATCACCGGGATCAACCAGGCCAGGCTCTTGCCCAACAGGCGAAGCGACGATTCTGGCCATTTGAAGTGCGATTCCCCCAGACCCTTGCCACGGCAAACGTTTCGCAGCAGTTCCAATGGGAACCACATGACCGCCGTCCAGAACAAACCATTGCCGACCGCAATCGCGAACGTTTGATCAGGTGCCGCGACCATCAATCGCCAGGCAATGAAGGCGACGAATGCCGGATTGATGGCCGACATCAGAATGGAATAGAAGATCGCATGAATCGTTGGCCAGAAACCGAAGAAGCCTGCCTTCTGGGCCGTTTCGCCTAGCTGACGCAAATCGCTGCGGAGTTTGCCTCGCTTGAAGATCGACGTCAGAAAGATACCGACAACCAGCACATAGATAATCGGCGTGCGGTTCATGTCGGTCCACAGCACTTTGCCGACAGCTGTCCAGCTTTCCGGTGTCAGGAACTCTTTGTCCGAAGCGTCCATCTGAAGTTCGGTGGCCAGGATATTGCCACTGCGAATCCATAGGACGCGTTTGTCGATATAGTTCTGGTACTCGGCAATCACCTTCGCAGTCTGCTGTTCGGTAGCATTCAATGCGATCATCTTGTCGAGGTATTTGGTGTTGTTCTTGAGCAAGCCATCCAGGTTGTCGCGTTGACGTTCAAACAGATCGCGGGCCGCCGCTTCCAGTTCGGCACGTTCGGCCGGATCTTCGATCTTCGACTCGGCGAGCACCTGCTGCACGAACACTTCTGGATTCGCGAGCGCGTCGCGCTGGTCGTCATATTCAAAGTGCTTGAACTGTGCTTCGTCGATCATCGCTTGTCGGTCAGGGGACCCTGCTCGCCAGGGCGACATTTCGATCAATTCGGTCCGTTGTTTACGCAGCAGCACACCGATCGAGCTGGTGAGACCAAGCTGGTCGACTTTTTCTTTGGTTTCGCGGAATTGCTTCTGTAGATTTCGAAGCGTTTCTTCCGCCTTCTTGGCATACTTCTCGGTTTCGTCCAACTTGCGAGTAATCTCTTGCGAGGTCTCGGCCAGAAGCTGATTGCTTTCGGCATAGCTGCGCAAAGCGGGCTGAACCATGATCAACTGCTCGCGAGCCTGACGAACGGCTTCTTGGGCGGCTTGGGCTCGCTTGCGTTTGACTTCTTCCGCCATCGCCTTCATGGTCTGCTCGGCGAAAGCCAGACGCTGAGCGGCCAGGTCGCGTTCAAAGCGAACCAGGTCAACCGAATCTTCGGCATCGTACTTGGCCAGTTCCGCTTCCGCGGCAACGTATTGGCGATACAACAATCCGCTTTGAGCCGCCAGGTTTGTCTTGATGGCCTGGGCCAGCAATGGATTTTCATCGGGCGAAACGGCTTCACCAGCCTGACGGAGGGCGGCGAACTTGTTGGGCAGTTCGACCATCCATTGACGAAGTTCCTTGCGTCGTTCGGCGCGACGCTTGGCTTCATTCTCAGCGGCGAAACGTTCTTTTTGGATTGCCGTGTTATCGAGTTCCTGCTTCGCCTGACGCTGTTCGAGATCGGCCAGCGGCAGGTCGTTGAAGGTTTCCGGCTTCAATTTCTGCAGCTCGGCCAGATTGGTTTTGATCGTCTCCATCCGCTTCTGAAGCGCTTCGGGCTGGCTATCGCCGGCGTACGAAGCGGCTTTGGCGGTATAGTCCTGGGCTTCCTTCACCTTGGCGGCCGCATCTCGGTAGAGATCGGCGATCTTCTTTTTCTTTTCTTCGTCCAGATTCGGAGCTTCTTCTGCTTCCTTGCGAAGCGACTCGACACGTTCGAGCGTCAACTCTTGATCTGGACGTGAAGGTGCCCCCGGTACGGCTGCAGCTCCCGGAGCTGCTGCTGGCTGCTGATTTGGTTGTGGAGCAGCAAAGGCACTTGGCTGAGGGGTCGAAGCAGGTCCGAAGTTCGGCTGAAACGGAGCTTGCCCTTGTGGGGCCGGCTGCATCGGTGGCGCGGCTTGAGGTTGCTGAGCGAAGCGCGAGACCGGCTGCTGCTGGCCATACGCTTGCTGTGAAGCATATTGGCCAGCCATCGGCTGTTGCCCATAGGCAGGCCGCGCAGGCGCGTATTGTTGTTGTTGCGGCGGCATTTGCTGAGGCTGCCCTTCGTAGGCCGTCGCAGGGATATCATTCCCTTCGATCGTCAACGGAATGGGACCATAGCCAGATGTGCCCGGCTGCTGAGCGAGCATAGCCGTGGTGAGCGAAAGAACCGCCAAACAGGCCAGGATGGCGCCCATCCCTAAGCGCTTTGTCTGCAACATGATTTCTTTCCGTACCATCCCTGAATACGGGCCGCGAATTGATGATTAGATGACGGCCCAGCGAATCAAAACCACCTTCAAAACGGCATCCGTTCCGGAGGATGCCGCTTAATAGGGGCGCGTACAATAGAAGGTGACCGCCAGGGGGTCAATCGAGATCAGGAAGCAATCATGATGAGGATCCCCGCAGAGATCGACGTTTTCTGATTGCTAGCAGAGCTTGCTTGGGCGCGCGGTGTCCTTATCGCCCCTTTCGCAGGCGGTAGGCAGCACGACGCATCACCTCTTGCGTCAGCACGTCCCCTTCAACCAGTGGCACCATATTCGGATCTTCAGTGGCCACCAGGAAAAAACAGTACAGCATCTCGTCGGTCGTTTCTTCGCCGAAGGTGACTCGCTGCGGAGGGGTACTCGGGTTCGACGGATTCTCGGACGAGTTATCAAACCGCGCGACCACCTCCAGCTTTGTCCCGGCCGGCAGCTTGAACGGCTCGGCGAACATGTATTCGTCTTGCCAATTGAAATCCCATTGCGGCACATCGATCAACTGCTTGGTGGTGCCATCTGGCAGTTGGGCGGTCACCGTCATCTGCTGTCCCAACAAATGCATGTGCGGAATGCAACTCAGCATCGTGACATCGGTCGGCAGCTTATAGACCGCCTTCGCTCGATAGTTGGCTTCGCCGGCAGGAATGTCGAGATCGAAGTTCGAGGTCCAAATGGCAAAGGCTTCGTTTTTCGGCTTGTCGACGAAGTAGATCCCAACCTTCGAGCGGTCGATCGTCTCTTTGCCGCTGGGGTGATAGTGAATCTGCATCACCAGGTCGAAGCCTTTGTCCATCATACGCCCCAACCCATCTGGGAGGCGTCGGGGCATCTTGCCAGGGGACCAACCGCCGATCGAGCCCGCCGGAGCAAAGCCTGGTCCGCCAAAGGTCGAGTAGCCTGGCTCAGGGGTCTTTTCGTCGAGCTTGCGGGCTCGCCCCGAGTTATCGAGAAACAGCAGCGAATGATGCACGACGCTAGCATCGCCCGGTTTGAACTCGACCGTGGCGACCAGCTTGTTCTCGGGCACGTCGTAAGGAATGACAAAGTTCTGGAAGATATCTGGTCCGCCTGCCGGGACGGTGAAGTCGACCGGCATCTCCAGCACCAAATCAGGTTCCCCCAAGGCCCAGTCCGAGGCAAACGTCGGCAATGGTGGCAGGTCGGCAGCTTCGCCCTCGGCTCGATCCGACTTCGCCCACTGCTTGATCGTTTCGATTTCGTGATCGGTCAGCGTGCGTTGTCCTTCAAACTCGCCATGCGTTTGAGCCGCTTTCCAAGGTGGCATCAACTTCTGGTCGACCACGCGGGCAATTTGCCGGGCACGCTTGGCGGCGTCCATATAACTGGTCAGCGTAAACGGGCCGACTTCCCCTTCACGATGGCAAACAACGCAGTTGGCGTTCAAGATCGGTGCAATATCGCGGTTGAAGGTTAGCTCGGCTTCCGCTGGCTTGCGGGCCGGGGGAAGTTCGTAGAAGCAACCGACCGGTTTCGTTTCCGAGATCACGACCTTAAGGCCGGCAACCACGTTATCGACGGCTAACTTCAGTGTGTCTTCGCTCGGCTCTGGCTTACGGGCCCCCAACTGCAGGAAGCGGTCGTCGATGCGACCATGGTATTCCACTTCGCCATGATGGTTCAGCACAAAGGCTTCCGGCACCGTCGTTGGCTTTAGTGCCTTGCCCAGGCTGGCATCGCGATCCAACAGAATGGGGAACTCGATCGAGAAGTCCTTGGCAAACTGGGCAACGTCTTGTGGCGACTGGGTCACATCGGCCCAGATACCGATCAGTTCGACATCCCCTTCGTTCTTTCCCCACGACTTATAGAGATCGTTGAGGACCGGAAAGTAGGTTCGCGAGATAGGACATTCGCCGGTCACGAAGACATAAACTCGAGCCGCTTTTCGCGAACTAGGAGAAATCGCATGCACATTGCCTTGCGAGTCTTGCCGAGTCATGTTCAGCGTCAGAGCGTTTCCGGCGGTCAGTTTGGCTTCTTCGGCCCAAGTCGAATCGGAGGAAATGGCGACCAGGCTGCAAACGATCAAACAAGAAACGATCCATTTCACGACGACAGACTCCTGGGCTGAATCACAAGATCAAAAGCTGAGTGTCGCACGGGACCGCCAGAAGCGCCAAGACGACTTCAGCTTGCAAGCAGGCAGTTCGCGGTCGACTTGGCCGACTACCTTTCCTAGGGATACTTACCTACAAAACCATCGCCAGGTTTCGCGACTTCTTGATCGCTCCGATCTTATCGGCCGATAATTTCCGAGTAAGTACTGATGCCAGCAAGCTGACTAGTCGAGCAATTTCGGGTCGAGCTGCAGTTGGTCACCGACCTTGGTCTGCCAGGCTTGAAGGGTCGCAAAAAGTTGCTGCTTCTTCTCCGCGTACGAGGGGTCCGCGGAAAGATCCTTTGTTTCGGAGGGATCTTTTGCGAGATCGAAAAGCTTCACGCAGTCTGCCTTCGGATAAACCATCAACTTGAACCCATCAGCCGTAATCGATCGTTGCAGGTCCAGATAGCAGTTGTAGATCGCGTCGTACGAAGTCTTCTCTTTCCCTTCGATCAAGGGCATCAGACTATGGAAGTCGACATGCTTCGGCTGAGCAATACCGGCCAACTGCAGCGTGGTCGGCATGATATCTTGCAGATAAACCGGGGCAGGATTCGTTCCCGGCTTGATGCCTGGGCCTGAGACCAACAGCGGAACGCGGATGCTGTGGTCGAACGAGTTTTGTTTTCCCATCAAACCATGGTGACCACATGCCAGGCCATGATCGGCGGTGAAGAAGACATAGGTATTGTCGGCCTTGCCCGATTCTTCCAAGGCTTTCAGGATACGACCGATCTGCTGGTCCATGTGCGTGATGATCGCAAAGTACTCCTGGCGATTGACCTGGACCGCATATTTGGTGCGTGGGAAAGGAGCCAGATTCTCGTCACGCAGGCTCGGTGGGCAACCAATTGATTTGTGCTCAGGGTACTCGGGCAGAAAGTCGACGGGCACTTCGACCTCGTCGGCTGGATACATGTCGACGAACTCTTTGGGCGACTGCCGTGGATCGTGCGGTGCATTGAAGGCGACATACATGAAAAAAGGACGCGGATCGTTGGCGGCGGTCTGCAGGAAGTCGACCGCTTCGTCCCCAACCACTTCGCTCCAGTGCTTGCCACCTTCCCAGAAACCACCGAACTTCGGATCCCATGGCTGCCAGGTCTTATCGTCCCGACTCTGCGGTCGGTTGTAACCTTCGGGCGTTTGCTTCGGCATGCCTCCGCGTACATGGCCGGTCACGTCAAATGCTTTGGCCGCATTGGCAGGCACGTGCCACTTGCCGGTCATGTAGGTTTGATAGCCAGCCTTCTTGAGATGCTCTGACCAGAACCGGCCGGCAGACCGCTCTGCTTCGGCCGTCTTATAGACATCGTTGGCTCGCCAGACGAAGCGACCGGTGTTGAGCATCGTGCGACTGGCGACACAAACGGCTCCGCTCCAAGATCCCTGATTGTAGGCATGCGTGAACGAGAGCGACCGGGAGGCAAGCTGATCGATGTTCGGCGTTTTGACCTGAGTCATCCCGCGGTAACCGACCGCTTCGTAGCTTTGATCGTCGGCGAACAGGAACAACAGGTTTGGCTTGCTGGTCTCTTCGGCGTGAGCCATCGATACGAACAACGTTGCCAGGATCGGCAATAGGCAGCAAAGGCGTTTCACGCGGGGGGCTCCAGACTGAAGGGCAGGGAAGGGGGGGCAATCGAGGAAGCTTCAGCATACTTCAATTGCCCGAGCCATTCCAACCGCGCATACAAAAGCACGCCCTCGATGGCGAAGACGTGCCTTTGCTGGAGGAAGAGCAGCCTATTAATCTTGGGGGAGCTCTAAGCGGCTATATCCTCCTTGGCCAGGACTTTGTCCAGACTCCATGGGCCAGAGCCCACGGCCATGATGAACAGCATCGTTCCCATCATCGAAAGGTTCTTCATGAACTGGATCGTTTGCATTTGGGCAGCCTCTCCTTCAAACGTCCAGAAGTCGTGGAAGAAGTAGGTCGCCAACACCAGGAAGGTGAACAACAAGATCGCCCCGAAGCGGGCATAAAATCCCAGTAGGATCGACAAGCCGCCGACAATCAAAAACACAATCGCACCGGCCAGCATAACCTGTGGCGCCGGAACACCTTCCGAGGCCATGTACTCGACCACGCTGCTGAACTGAGGAATTTTGTTCCCCAAGGCACTCATGATAAAGATGGTGACGATAAACAGTCGACCAACGACTGCCAGAACGCCTCGGACTACGGGGTTATTCATGGTTCTTTCCTTCGTGAAAATCTCAGTGGTGTTGGATTAAGCTAAATCAAACAGCATGATCTCGGCGGAGTCGCCCGCTTCGATCTTCAAAACGGTTTCGTCACTGACTGCCGCACCATCGCTGGTATCGAGCGGCTGCCCATTCAACGTGACGTTGCCGCGAAGCACCTGCAGCCAGGCATGCCGCGACTCGGTGATGGGGTACTCGACACTGGAACCGGCATCGAGCTTGCTGAGAAAGATCTTGGCGTCCTGGTGAATCGCCAATGCACCTTGCTCGGCATCCGGCGAAGCGACCACCCGGAGCTTGTTTTGCAGCTCTTCATCGGGAAATCGCTTCTGTTCGTAACTAGGGGTCAAACCCTTTTGATCCGGAAATAACCAGATCTGATACAGGTGGACAGGTTCGTCGCTGGACGGATTGAACTCGCTATGCGTGATCCCAGTACCAGCCGACATCCGCTGGAACTCACCAGGACGGAGCACCTCGCCATTGCCCATCGAGTCTTTATGTTCCAGGGCACCTTCCAGCACATAGGTGACAATTTCCATGTCGTTGTGCGGGTGCGTTCCGAAACCTTCTCCCGGGGCAACACGATCCTCATTCATCACTCGCAGCGAGCGGAAGTGAACGTGCTTGCGGTCCTGATAACTGGCAAACGAGAACGTGTGATACGTATCGAGCCAACCGTGGTTCGCATGGCCTCGGTCGGCCGCTTTTCGGACTTGGATCATGACTCGATTCCTTTACCTTGCGAGGAAACCACCATCGACGGGCAAACTGATGCCGGTCGTAAACGAAGCCGCATCTGAGGCCAAATAGGCGACAGCGCCGGCAATTTCTTCTACCGTGGCCAGCCGATTCATCGGATGCAGCGCGGCCAGTTGGGCTCGTGACCCAGCTCCTTCTTTTCCGGCGAAGCGATCGATCATGTCGGTTGCCGTGGCAGCCGGAGCGACTGCATTAACCCGAATGCCTTGCTGGGCATATTCCAACGCGGCGGTCTTGGTCATCCCTTCGACGGCATGCTTGGAAGCGTTGTAGACGCTTGCCCCTGGCATCGCGACCTGGCCGAGGATGCTCGAGGTGTTGATGATCACCCCGCTCCCTTGCTTCAGCATCTGCTCGACTTCGTACTTCATGCTGAGGAATACACCCAGCACGTTGATATCGAAGATATGCCGATACTGCTCGACGCTCACCTCGTGCACAGGCCCTGAGCCTTCGACGCCTGCGTTGTTGAAGGCCACGTCGACGCGACCATATTTCTGGACCGTTTCCGCCACCAGGTTTTTGACATCTTCTTCCTGCGTCACATCGGTACGCACGAAGAACGCTTCTCCGCCAGACGACTGGATCGCATCGACGACTGCGTTGCCTTGCTCGGTCCGGCGACCAGCAACGACTACCTTAGCGCCCTGACCGGCCAACAACTTAGCAGTCGCTTCGCCGATGCCCGAGGTACCACCGGTGATTAATACGACCTTGTCTTGAAGACTCATTGCTTGAACTCCCCAAAAAAGCACTTGACCAACTATTTACATATCAACTATCGCACTAAAAAAAGAGATGCTACGATTCGTCCTCGGTTACAGCCGCACGTGACTTTTCTAACAAATCGATCAGTTGCTGCAGTTCGACTTCGGTCAGGTGTCCCATCAATCGCTTGTGGGCATCCATCAAAGGTTGATCGATATTGGCCAAAATCTCGAGGGCCTTGTCGGTAATGGCGACATACACCACCCGACGATCTTTCTCGCACCGAACTCGGCTGACCAGTTCCTGCTTTTCCAGGCGATCGATCAAACCAGTAATTGCCGGCACCACTTGAATCAGGCGACCCGCGATTTCGAGCGACGGCAGAGGCTTCCCTTCGCCACGCAAGATCCGCAAGACGTTGTACTGCGATCCGGTCAGACCGTAGTCACGTAGAAGTCGCCCCAACCGATTATGAAACAGATCGCTTGTCCGCAAGATATTGAGGATGGCTTCCTGTTCCTTCGATTCGAAAGGGTCGCGTTTCTTCAGTTCGTCTTTGAGTCCAGGTGGGGTCATGGTTTCCTCCGTCTGCATTTACTTTACATGTAAATCATTACGGAAGCAAGTGCTATTTGGCAATTTAGCTGTCTAACTACCAATTTAAGGCAATCGTCGCGACCCAAGAGATATTTTTCCCGATTTTCTCATTTTTACCCCGGCACCCCATTTCCTAAACAGGGTTTGCTCTTATTATGCAAATAGTCCCCCTGGCTAACAATTGACCCAGCCAGAACTACTACCATCATCCAAACAGCTCTTCTTCAGCCATCTGACGAATTCTTGCCGCGATCGCGATCTCGTCGAAGGGTGTTTGGAAACGTCATTTCATCCATCCCATCTCTTGTCTTTGTAAGTTGAAGAGGCAGTAATATGCGCGCACTCACTCCCCATCGACGAGGCTTCACGCTCGTCGAACTTCTCGTCGTTATTGCCATCATTGGCGTCTTGATCGCTCTGCTTCTTCCAGCGGTACAACAAGCCCGCGAAGCGGCTCGACGAATGCAATGCACCAATCACCTGAAACAGATTGGCCTGGCACTCCACAACCATCACGACACCTTCCAACGCTTTCCCCCAGGTGGCGCCCAGGATCAACCTCCGTTTGGTGTTGACGCCGCCAATACCACAAACTGGGGCAGTTCGTGGTTGGTCTACATCTTGCCTTATGTCGAAGAGACCGCCATCGCGGATAAGTGGGAATGGCAAGGATCGTCGGGCGTCTTCAATGCTGACAATAATGACGTTGTCGAAGGTCTCGAAATGGAAAAATACCGCTGCCCATCGACACCTCTGCCTGGCTTTTCGCGATCCAACGGCGGCAACTCCGCCGCAGTCACCTATGTGGGCATCAGCGGCGCGATCAACGGGACGATCCCTGGTTACACCGAAAGCCGCATCACGACCAACGCTCGAGGTGGTAGCTTCAGCGCTGGCGGCATCTTGTTTGCCAACAGCAAGATTCGTTTCGCCGACATGACCGATGGTTCAACCAATACCCTGGCCGCCAGCGAACATGGCAACTGGCTGACCGACACCTCCGGCACTCGTCAGGACTGGCGAGCCAGCCAGCCTTGGAGCTGGACCATCGGCTGCAAGAGCTCCGATTCGCCGCCGAACATGACCTACAACGGCGACAATCGTCCATTCAACATCACGACGATCCGCTACGTGGTGAATCGCACCACCGGCTGGACCGATGATGAAGGGGGCACCGGCGTGGGCAACGATGGTGGCGCCAACATTCCTTTGAACTCGACGCACCCTGGCGGCGTGAATGTTCTGCTGGGTGACGGTTCGGTTCGCTTCCTGGCCGAAACCATTCCGCTGGAAACGTTGGCCCGTCTCGCCACGCGTGACGATGGTCAGCCGATCGGCGAATTCTAATTCGCGATTCTTTCTATCGCTTCATTCTCTGACGGTGGGCTCGCATTCCTCGCGAGTCCACCTGACCTCGTTCCTGCATTGGGCAAACCCTCTCGTCCCCATTTCTTGAAAGCCCCGACTCATGCTCCGTCATGTCACCTATCTCGTTGCCATCGCTTCTCTCGCAACACTCACGCTCGGCTGCCAGCCACAACGCCAGAATGCTACCAAATTCCCGGTCCAAGGCACCGTCACGCTCGACGAGAAGCCGATGCCGAAGGGAATCATCTACTTCAAGACCATCGCAACTGGGTCGGTCGACGCCATGGATATTGTTGACGGCAAGTTCTCAGGCGAAGCCGAGCCGGGCGAACGCCGCGTCGAGATCTCTGCGTTCCGACCTGTCCCGAGTGCCACGCCAGGTATGGGCGAGGGAGAAGAGAACTTCATCCCCGCAAAGTACAACGCCAAAAGCACCCTCTCGGCGGATGTCACTACAGACAAACAAATCAACGATTTTCAATTCGCGGTGACCTCGAAATAGATCTCCGAGCAGGATTCGTGCAAGCAATCAGCCCCCTTATCTCATCGATTTCTGTCGATTGTGGGGGCTGGTTCTGCATAACCCACTTTGCTGGTTCCAGTTTCCTGATTCGAGGGAAATTGTGTTAAACTAGCAACTACGGTGAGATTTTTTTCTTTCCATTGCCCCATACCCGCCTTTCCTACCCCTGGCATCGAATCTTCTATGAAATACGCTGCTTCCGCCGCCCTGGCGGCCTTGTTGTGTCTCTGGTCCTCGTCGTTGTTGGCTGCCGATCTGTTGGTAGAAGCAGAGAGCTTTACCGACCATGGCGGCTGGAAGCTGGATACCCAGTTCATCGGCGAGATGGGTTCCCCCTATCTGCTGGCCCATGGCTTGGGCAAACCGGTTGCGGAAGCGAAGACAGAAGTCACATTCCCTACCAAGGGTCGCTACCGCGTCTTCGTTCGCACCAAAGATTGGGTGGCTCGCTGGAACGCCGAAGGGCAGCCTGGCAAGTTCCAACTGGCGATCGATGGCAAGCCGCTTGAAGAAACCTTCGGCACCAAGAGCGCCGATTGGTTCTGGCACGATGGCGGCGTGGTCGACATCGAAAACGAAACCGTCACGCTGCGCCTAAAAGACCTGACTGGTTTCGATGGCCGCTGCGACGCGATCTACTTCACCAACGACACCACCGCGACGCCTCCGTCTGGCGGCTCGCAGTTGGCCAAGTGGCGTAAAGACCAACTTGGTATCGTCGAAGACATCAAAACAGAAGGTCCTTACGATCTGGTCGTGATCGGTGGTGGCTACTCCGGCATGGGTGCCGCGCTGAGTGCGGCTCGCATGGGCTGCAAAGTGGCCCTGATCCAAGATCGCCCGGTGCTGGGCGGCAACGGCAGCAGCGAAGTCCGCGTCTGGGCGATGGGTTTGATCCGCCGTGGTAAGTACCCACGCATTGGCGAGATCATCGATGAATTCGCCGACAAAGCGAAGAAGTCGCCAGGCACTTACGAAGAATTCGGCGACGACAAGAAGGAAGCCCTTGTTCGTGCCGAACCCAACATCGATCTCTTCCTGAATCACCACGCCAACGACCTGGAAATGAAGGATGGCGAGATCGCGTCGGTCACCGCCTTCGATACCCGTACCAGCCAGGTTCGCAAGTTTGAAGGCAGTTTCTTCTGCGACGCGACCGGTCATGGCTCGATTGGTGCCTTGGCAGGTGCCTTATACGATCAAACCGACAAGGGTCGCATGGGCATGAGCAACATGTGGCGTTGGGACGAAGCCGATCAGCCGACAACCTTCCCCGAAACTCCGTGGGCGTTGGACCTGACGATGAAGGACTTCCCTTACCCACGTGACCATCACGGCCAGTGGTTCTGGGAAAGCGGTTTCGACAAAGATCCGATCGGCGGCGCCGAAGCGATTCGCGACTGGAACCTGCGAGCCGTCTATGGTGCGTTCAACGCCATGAAGAACCGCGATGGTGCCTCGAAGCACAAGAACGCCGAGCTGACCTGGCTGGCGTATGTCGGTGGTCCACGTGAATCGCGACGCTTGATCGGCGACGTGATCCTGACGCAAGAAGACATCGTCGCGAAGCGTGAATTCCCCGATGGCTGCGTGCCAAGCACCTGGTCGATCGACCTTCACTATCCGAAGAAAGAATTCGCCGACAAGTTCCCCGAGAATCCATTCATCTCGATCGCCGTTCACGATCAGCGTGTCGACCGTGCCTATGGCTACCCGGTCCCTTACCGCTGCTTCTACTCGAAGAACGTACCGAACCTCTTCATGGCAGGTCGCTGCATTAGCGTCACACACGAGGCCCTCGGTACCGTTCGCGTGATGAAGACCTGCGGCATGATGGGCGAAGTGGTCGGCAAGGCCGTTTCGATCTGCAAGCTGCACGACTGCTCGCCACGCGAAGTTTACGAAGAGCATTGGGCTGAAATGGACAAGCTTCTGCAGCTTCCAGGTCAGGCCCGTCGCGAAACGGTCAACGCCGAAATCGAAATGCCGAAGAACATTCAGCCAATTTCGCCCTACGGTCCTCCAACCGGGCTCGATCCGAACAAGATGGCTGGCATGGTCATCGACGATCGTCAGGCCGAAAAGAGTGGCCAGTGGTCGGAAGGTAGCGGCCTGAAAGGTTACGTCGGTCACGGCTATCTGTACTCGGGACAGAAGGGCGCCACCGTTCGGTTCCCGATCAAGGTGAAGAAGGCAGGCAACTACGAAGTCCGCTACGCTTACCTTCCACACGAAAATCGCAGTGCTCAGGTCAACGTGACGCTGGTGATCGAAACCTCGAAGGAATCGACCATCGTCAACATGAAAGAGCAACCACCCATCGAAGGTGGGTTCGTCTCGCTCGGCACCTTCACCATCAAGCCCGGCGAAGATTCGTACGTCGAAGTTGTCTCCAGCGGCAACGGTAACGTTCACGCGGATGCGGTCCAACTGATTCCGATGGACGGGAAATAGTCCGCACCGATGCCGAACGATTCGGATCAGCACGTCACTGTCAAAAAGAAACGCAGGTCTTCGGGCCTGCGTTTCCTGCTGCATGGCTATCGTTTCGCACTGATCGCGGCGATTGCGATTCTCGTACGCTTGCACGTGCAAAGCGAAGACCGGGCAGATGTTGGCCCCGTCGATATCTCACTGGGAACGGTTCAGGCATTCTTGCCCGATGCCGCCTCGCTGACGCCTGCGACCGATCGGGACGGAGCCTACGTGCAAGACGCCAGCGGCAAGCGAATCGGCTGGGCGATCACCACGCTGCCGACCGCCAATAAGATCATTGGGTTCTCAGGCCCAACCAATACGCTGGTCGTCGTCGACAGTGGCAACAACCTTTGCGGAATCGAGATCCTCTCGAGCAAAGATACGCCAGAGCATCTCGACGCGGTCCGCAACGCGACCTGGTTTCCACGACAGTTCTCAGGCGTTCCGGTCGCCCAGCTTGGCGGCGAGAAACGTCTCGACGCCGTCTCCGGGGCAACGCTCACCAGCCTGGCGATTATCGAATCGGTTACGAAGGTTCTCGGCAGCGATCCTCCCAACTACCGCTTCCCTGACGAGATTACGCTAGAAGAAGTCGTCGAAATCTTGCCGGAAGCGACAAGCCTTGCCCCGCAGGAAAGCCCTCGCGGTTGGTTCGATGTCCTGAACGCCGACGGGCAGAAGATCGGCACCGCCTGGCGTACCAGTCCCAAGGCGGATCAGCATGTAGGCTACCAGGGGCCGACCGATGTCCTGGTGATCATGGACGCTGAAGATAAGTTGAAAGCGGTCGCGCTTCGCGATAGCTATGACAACGATCCCTATGTCCGCTACGTTCGCGAAGACTGGTCGTTTCCTGAATACCTGGCTGGCTACGACCTGGCACAGCTTGCGAATTTTGATATCGAGAAATCCGAGATCGAAGGTGTCTCCGGCGCGACGATGACCAGTCAGTCGGCAACCGCCGCCATCGGAATCGCCGCAGCTGCTTATCAGCAGGAAAGGGAAGCGGAAGAAACACCAGCGATCGCGACTACTCCGATCAGCATCGGCTGGCGCGACCTGGCCACGATTGGCGTTGTGATCGCGGCCCTTGTCATCGCCTTTACGAACTTGCGTGGAAAGAAGTCGGTTCAGTTTGGTTTCGGGCTGATCGTGATTGCTTACCTCGGCTTCTTCGCGGGCGATATTCTGTCGATGGCCCTGCTGGTTGGCTGGGCCAGTCACCCAGTCCCCTGGCAGAAATGCATCGGCCTGGTGGCGGTCGCGATTGCGGCCTTCGCCGTGCCTCTTTTCAGCAAGAAGCAGGTTTACTGCAATCACCTTTGCCCACATGGTGCGGCCCAGATGATGATCCTGCGGTTCTCGAAATGGCACTGGACGGTGCCGAAGAAACTGCGTGTCGTCTTATCGGCCATTCCGGCCATTCTTTTGGCCGTAGCCATCCTGATCGCCTTCTCGATCATCGATGGCAACCTGGCCGCTCTCGAGCCATTCGATGCCTATGTTCCGACGATCGCTGGCTGGGCCTCCCTTTCGATCGCCATCGGTGGATTGATCTTCTCGGCGTTCGTTCCGATGGGCTTCTGCCGATTTGCTTGCCCGACCGGAGCGGTGATCTCGCATGTCCGCTGGAATGCCTCGAGCGACCAGTGGAGCGTTCGCGACAGTGTTGCCACCCTGCTTTTGGGCCTCGCGGTGATTTGTTTCTGGCTGTAAGCGGTCGTCGAAGTTTGCTCGATTCGTCTCTATAATGGGTCGCAGTGATCTGGCAATTCTCCTCTGCGCAATCTTCTCGTAACGGAAGTAGCTTCCCCATGACCGAAAAGAAGATGGGTCCCTATCGGCTGGAAACCACCATTGGCAGTGGTGGTATGGGGACCGTTTATCGTGGCATCGACGAACGTACCGGCGACCAGGCGGCAATCAAAGTCCTGCCCAGCGGCATGTCCCATAACGAAGGCCTGCGCGAACGCTTCCAGCGTGAAATCGAGACGCTGCTGCAGCTGAAGCACCCCAACATTGTGCGGCTGTTTGGTTTCGGCGAAGAGGATGGCGAACTGTTCTATGCCATGGAACTGGTCGAAGGGCGCAGCCTGGCCGAGGTGATCGTGAAGACCCCGATCAAAAGCTGGCGAACCGTTGTCCGCTATGCCTTGGAGATTGCCTCGGGACTGCGACAAGCGCATGACATGGGGATCGTTCATCGCGACATTAAACCAGCGAACATCCTGATAACGCGCGGCGACAAAGTCAAAATCCTCGACTTCGGCATCGCACGTCTCTTCGGAGCGACCGGTGTCACGATGGCCGGCGGCATTGTCGGTACCGCCGACTACATGGCGCCTGAACAAGCTTTCGGCGAAGGGGTCACGCCCAAGGCAGATCTCTACAGTTTGGGCGCGCTGATGTATGCGATGCTCTCGCGACAGCCACCGTTTCGGGGCAACACGATCGCCGAGATCCTCGACAAGCTTCGTTACTCCGATCCTACGCCAATCGGACGCCTGGTCGACACCATTCCCAACGATCTCTCCCAACTGATCATGCAGCTTCTGGAAAAGAATCCAGAGCATCGCGTTCCGACGGCCCGGGCACTTTGCCGCCGACTGCAAGCCATCTTGGATCTGCCGGAAGACACGGACTTCGAGATGAACCTGGCCGACTACTCGACCCAGGCTCCCTCTGCACCAGTCGACGAATACCAGCTGAAAGATGGGGGCGACGACTTTCCGACCGTCGATCCTACGGCTCGGAAGCTGGCCGAAGCACCAACGATGCAGCTCACCAACCCAGGGACATCCGATCCAGCTCAGTCGGTCGCCGATAGCGATCAGACCGCTGCACCAAAGACCATTATCACTCAGCGACGTCCCAAGTCTGACGAACCGCAAACCCGGTTCACCACCGTAGCCGAACAACGGCAACGAAAGTCAGAGGAAGAGTCGCAGCGTGAAAAAGGAAATGCGTGGATCAACTACTTGCAGATTGGTGGTCTGCTGATCGCGTTGAGCGTGGTCATTGGCATCATGTTCGTCGCACCCAAGCAACCGGATGCCGACGACGTTTACCGCACCATCGAATCAAGTGCCAACGAAGGCAACCTGGGCGATGTTGCGGAAGAGATGGACTCGTTCCTCGACCGCTTTCCTGAAGATCCACGCTCGGAATATATCGCTCAACTCCGCGAAGAGTTGAACCTTCGTCGACAAGAGAATCGCTATCGCCTGGCCGCGGCAATCGGTCGTGTCAGCCAGGGAATGCATCCGGTCGAGCATCTTTATCTGGATGCGATGAAGACAACCGACTTCGACCCGCAGGCAGCCCGTGACAAGCTTCAGGGACTTCTGCTGGTCTATGGTCCCGCCGACGCTCAGGAAGGGGACATCGCCCGTTGTCTGGTTCTGGCCGAACGGCGTTTGAAGCAATTGAACACAACGCTCGCCTATCAAAACAAGCAGCAAACCGCCTCGCTTCGCGAACGCTTGGACTACGCTCGTCGGATCTCCGGTGACAAGCCTGACGAGGCCCGGCGGATCTATGTGGGTGTGATTCAACTGCTGCAGAATGAATCGTGGGGAAGCCACCTGCTAGAGGAAGCGCGAGAGCAACTCAACGCGTTGCAGAATCGATAGCCGCTGCGAAAGAGGTTGGACTCTCGCGGGTGGCGGCTTATCATAGAAGATACCTCCCACCACCCGCCTTCCCTCCCACCTCTGGATGCATTTGATGAAGTCGCTGCGACTTGCCTCGCTGGGCCTGTTGGCTCTGTTCACCACCACGCTTTCTGCCGCCGATTGGTATGTCGCCACAAACGGCAACGACTCCGCCGCCGGCACAAAGGAAGCCCCCTTCGCTTCGCTCGAAGCGGCTCGCAATGCGATTCGTTCGGCGAAAAAAGCAGGACCGCCGCAGTCGCACACCGTCTGGGTTGCCGACGGCACCTACACGTTGTCGGCTCCCTTTCAGCTAACGCCTGAAGATAGTGGCACGGCCGACCATCCCATTCGGTACCGTGCCATCGAAGGTGCCACTCCACTAATAAGTGGCGGCAGCCAGGTAACTGGCTGGAAGCAGGAAGGAAATGTCTGGGTCGCGACGCTGCCGGAAGATCTTCGATTGCCACTGCCGGAACAACTGATTGCCGGCACGAAGCCCACCACGCTCGCACGCGAACCGGACGAAGGCTTGTTCACGTTCGTCGGCGTCACCGAGGAAGCCGAGCCCAAGAAGCCTGCCACGCAAATGCTGCGTCTGACGCCTGAAGATTACGCGGCCACGCTGGCGAAGGTCACCCCGGAGGAACTGCCCCAGGTTCAGTTCCTGGCTTATCACAAGTGGGATAACACCCGCCGTCATCTCGATAAGCTGATCCCGGAAGAACATGCCATGGTCAGCTCAGGCCGGAAGATGAAGGGGCACAATCCACTTAACGAAAAGACGCAATTTCGCCTCGAGAACTTCGCCGCCGCAATGGATACGCCTGGCGAATGGTTTGCTTCGCCCGATGGCAAAATTCGTTACTTGCCACGCGAAGGGGAAGATCCTTCGCAGCTGCCGATGATCGTGCCGCGGCTCGAAAAGCTTTTGGTTGTTGCCGGCAAGCCGGAAGCGAACCAGTTTGTCGAGCATGTCACCATCGAAGGCCTCCGCTTCTGTCACGGTCGCTGGACGACTCCCAAGCAAGGTTTTGAACCGAGCCAGGCCGCTTCGCCGATTGAAGCTGCCGTGCAGATCGATGGAGCCCGGCACCTGACCATCGCCGACTGCGAGGTTGGCCATGTCGGCATCTTCGGCATCTGGTTTCGCCGTGGCTGCCACGATTGTCGGATCGAGCGAACGTGGGTCCACGATACAGGCGCCGGGGGTGTTCGGATCGGCGAGACCGCGCTTCGTCACGAAGCGAACCTACTGACCGATCATATCACGGTCGACAACAACATTCTGAACAGTGGTGGCCGAGTTTTCCCTTGTGCCGTTGGACTTTGGATTGGCCATAGTCCCGACAACGTCGTCAGCCACAACGAAATCGCCGATTACTTTTACAGCGGAATCTCGGTCGGATGGCGTTGGGGATACGCCGAGTCGCTGGCGAAACGAAACACGATCACCAAGAACCATGTCCATCACCTGGGCTACGGCTTGCTGAGCGACATGGGAGGCATCTATACGCTTGGTCCTTCCGAAGGGACCGTCGTGACCGGTAACGTTTTCCACGACATTCATGCCTACAGCTATGGCGGCTGGGGGATGTATACCGACGAAGGCAGCAGCGATATCCTGTTCGAGAACAACCTCGTCTATAATACCAAGACCGGGGGATTCCATCAGCACTACGGCAAAGACAACATCGTGCGAAACAACATTCTCGCGTTCGCTTTGCTCTATCAGTTGCGTGCCTCTCGCCCCGAAGAACATCGTTCGTTTGTCTTCGAGCAGAACATTGTTTATTACGACACCGGGTCGCTGCTCGATGGTCGTTTCAGCCAGGTGAAGCACGACAGTGCTCGGAACTGTTACTTCGACGCCTCAGGCAAACCGGTCACGTTTGAAGGCAAGTCGCTGGAAGAATGGCAAAAGACCGGGCACGAGAAGGGCTCGATCATCGCCGATCCGAAGTTCGCCGATCCAGAACATCACGACTTCACCCTGGCCAGCGATTCTCCGGCCTTGAAGCTGGGATTCAAGCCCTTCAACACCGACGACGTTGGCGTGTATGGCAAGCCGCAGTGGATCGAGAAAGCGAAGAGCGGAAGTTACCCTCCGGTTCATGCCGAGTAGCGATAAAGAAGGTTCCCTGCCGGCCTCGTTGATGACCGGCAGGGAACGCTTCCGTCCAACATCCGCTTAGTGCGCTTCGGCGAACAGTTCGACTTTCGGGAAGTCGACTTCGGTCTCGGCAACGTGGTTGAAGTAGTTCGTGAAGATATTCAAAGCGACCAGGCCGACCACTTCGGAAATCTCTTCATCACTCAGCCCAGCCTGCTGCGCGGCAGCAAACTGCGTTTCGCTGATCAAGCCTTTCGAGTCGACAATCGCTGCCGCCAGATCAATGACCGCCTGAACCTTCGGATCGGCGGCCTCTCCCTGACGGATGCGGACCGTTTCCTCTTGGGTGTAACCGATCGACTGACCAACCATCGTGTGAGCGGAGACGCAGTACTGGCAATGATTCTTCTCGCCGATGGCCATGGCGACCGCCTCCCGGGCCTTGGCCGGTAACCGGGTATGACCCAACGCACCAGAGAACCCGAGGTAGGCCTCGAGGACCACCGGAGCGTTGGCCATCGTGGCGATGAGATTCACATGCTTGCCCAACTTCTTCTTGGCAGCTTCCAAGAGGTCGCGGGTTTTGCCTTCAGACGATTCGATCGAGATAGGTTGCAAACGAGGCATGGGGTATTTCCTTGTGTCAGAAAGAACCAAAAACTGGCAAATCTGAGCACTACGATTCCCCATCGTTTTCGGGCGTTACGCAGGAAAACGAGATTCGATCGGAAACTTGATGTGGGCGTGAACTACTTCACATAGACGCCTGCGGTGACGGCATATCGCAGGCCAGCGCAGTAAGGAATGCCCGGATCGATGTCGATCACTTTGCGGGGCGGTCCCAGTAGTGCCTCTTCGTAACGGCACTTCCAAACCTGGGTGGCTTTCACCGAGGTGAAGGCCTGACCATCTTGCAGCTTCGGTCCGTTCTCGAAGACCTCGAGGGCGTTTTCGTAGATGATCTGCTGGATCTCACGCCAATCGAGCCCGCGGAAATGACACTGAAAATCGGGCCAGCCAAGAATGCCTAATCCCAAGCTATCGATGATCATGTCGCGTGACTCGTCGTCGCGACGTTCCCCATAACCGATCACGCGCGACACGCGGACATTGAAAGCACCCGGTGCCTTCCAAGGTTTCGCCCCGAACTGGTGAAGTCCTGCGACAAACTTCTGTGGATCGAGAAACTGCTCGGTCGCTTCCCAGTAGATCGCATCGCAGGCCGTGGCTTCGACCACGGCGGAAACGAGAAACTGCATCATCTGCAGCCGCTCAATCGGACGCATGTTCGCGGCCGTCTGATCGGTGATCAGCAATTGATGTTCACAGTCGCCCACCACTTGCTCGGCATCGTCCCACAACCATGATTGTTCCAGAGCCGGCAGAAATGGCGTGAGGTCGCCGGGGTATTCGATCTCTTCTTCTCGAATGCTCCAGGTCGCCCCGACCGACTTACCACCGATGTTGGCGACGAAGCGTGGATGACGAAAGTCGAGACGATCGGAATCGCGTTTGCCGTCGCGCGGAGCGAATCCTTCCGACAAGACTTGCATCTTGTCGAGGATGGCGGCCTTCGATGGTTCTGGCTTCGTTTTATAGAACAGCCGAACGCGGTAATCGCGCGAAACGTCGTTGTCGTCAGCCACAAAAGCTCCTTCGACCCAGCAAATTCCCAAGAACCCCTCTGGGGGATTTCCTACCAGTATACTCCACTCTCCTCAGAGTATCTTCAAGCAGTCCTGAATGCCAGCAAAACCTAGCCACCAACTGGACTCCCCCCAGATTGAATAGATCGAGTGCTACGATCCGGGCAGATCGTCCACGTTAAGGTCTTCCTATTTCCGCGCCCTTTTCAATCTTCATGTTTGCCATTTCACATCTATGAATGCCGATAGAAATGGCGAGCTCTTCCGTGGTAAATCGCGCCTACCTTTTTTGAACCAAACGCGCCAGGAATTCATTGACGACCCCCAGTTTCCGACATAAAACGACAGATGAAGGGAAGCAAAATGATTGCAGGATTCGCAACTCACTTCGACCTGGAAGGGGCACCCGCCTGATCATTCCGCAACGAGAAGGAGAATGCCATGCCCGACCTGCAACGATTGACGGATGCCGCTGTAACCAAACTTCTAACCGAGCACGCCCTTCTTTACGACCTGCTGGAAGAAGCAGATCGCATCACCGCCGAAGGGGACTCACCAGAACCGCTGGTGTTGGGCTTGCTTGAACTGCGCGACATGATGCATGACCAGTTCGCGCGGGAAGAGTATGGCGGCTATCTCCGCGACACCATCAGCATCGCCCCCCGCTACTCTGCCGAATGCGAGCAACTTCGCCACGAGCACCGTTTGCTGCTGAGCGACATAGACGCCATGCTCGACGATCTGCATCACAGTCCGGACGAAACCCTGTCGACGTTCCACGTACGATTTCGTGACTTCACCACCCGCTTTTTGAATCACGAGCATCACGAAAATGCCGTCGTCCAGAAGGCTTTAGAAGACGACATCGGCGTGGGCGATTAGCTCTGGTCCACCTCACGAACTGGTCCAATAAGATGGCCTTCCCCCATATCCTGGGCGGCATGCCATCTTTTTTTGTGGCCGTACCTGGCTGTTTTCGGCTCGATTCCTGGCGATTTCGTCCCTATCCGCCTGCCTGATCCCCCGGTAAAATCAACCGATTCCGAGGCACCTTTTATCCATTACTGGGCAAAGTACGAAAACTGATGACCGAATCGCAGCCAGCCGCATCCACGCGACCAGAGCTTTTGGCTCCGGCAGGAGATTGGGACTGCGCTCGCGCGGCCATTGCTAACGGGGCCGATGCGATCTATTTCGGCCTTGAAACCGGCTTCAATGCCCGCGCCCGCGCCAAGAACTTCTCGCTCGATGACCTGCCGGCCCTGATGGAAATGCTCCATTGGCATGGCGTCCGCGGCTACACCACGGTCAACACGCTGACCTTCGCCGACGAGCTGTCGACCATCGAACCGATCATCCGCCGCATTGCGGAAGCGGGCACCGATGCCGTGTTGGTTCAAGACCTGGGCTTAGTTAACCTGATCCGACGGACCGCTCCCGAGTTGCCGATTCATGCGTCAACCCAGATGACGTTGACCAGTGCCGAGTGTATCGCCGAAATCGAAGACACCGGTATCGAACGGGTCGTGCTCGCTCGCGAGCTTTCGGTCGACGAGATCGCGAAGATCCATGCCCAGACGCAGATGCCGCTGGAAGCGTTTGTGCATGGTGCCTTGTGTGTTGCGTACAGCGGGCAGTGCCTTACCAGCGAATCGCTTGGCGGCCGTAGTGCAAACCGTGGTCAATGTGCCCAGGCCTGTCGCCTTCCGTACGAGCTTGTCTGCGATGGAGCCGACATTGACCTGGGGGACCAGAAGTATTTGCTCAGCCCGCAAGATCTCGCCGCGTTCTCCCTGGTGCCGGAACTGCTCGAGGCTGGTGTCGTTTCGTTCAAGATCGAAGGGCGTTTGAAAACGCCTGAGTACGTGGCCAACATCACCCGGCACTATCGTCAGGCCATCGATTCCGCCTTGGCCGGCAAGCCGGTAACTTTCACGCAGCGTCAAGTCGAAGAGATGGAACTCAGCTTCTCGCGTGGGTTCTCGCCAGGCTGGCTGCATGGCTGCGATCACAAGATGCTCGTCCCGGCGACCAGCAGTGCCAAACGGGGCGTTCTGGTGGCGGAAGTGGTCTCGGTCGACGACCGTCGCAAACGGGTCAAGCTGGAACTCCTCGGTCGATTGAAAGCAGGCGACGGGATCGTTTTCCAGGGAGACCGTGCTGCCGGCAACGAACAAGGTGGCCGCGTCTTCACCGTCAGCCAGAATGGCCGACGCGTCACCGGCGAAGCAACGCGTGGCGTGGTCGAAGTCGACTTCCCACGTGGTTCGGTCGACTTTCAATACTTGAAGCCAGGACTGCAAGTCTGGAAGAGCGACGATCCCGCCCTGACGCGGGAACTTCGTAAGAGCTTCAGCGGCGAACTGCACGGCCGTGATATTCCGTTGACCATCGATGCCACCGCGAAGGTTGGCCAGCCGCTACGAATCTGGGTGCAAAGCCGAGCCCTCGGCAAGCTGGAACTGGCAACTGAGCAGCCATTGGAACAAGCTCAGAAGCACTCGCTAACTGAAGAAAGCTTGCAGCAACAACTCTCGCGACTAGGTGGCAGCGGCTACAGCCTGGAGCAATTGACGGCCAAGATCGCCGGCACCCCGATGGTTCCGCTAAGCGTGCTTGGCAAGCTGCGAAAAGAAATGGTGACCCAACTCGACGAAGCCCGTCAGCAGATGGCAACGCGTCGCCGGATCATCGATCAAGATTTAGTCCTGCCGCAAATTCAAGCTGAAGTCGAACCGGCCAAGATCGAACCAGGCGATCCCAAGTTGATTGTCCTGGCTCGTACCATGCACCAGTTGGAATCGGTCCTGCGTGCCGACATCAAGACGGTGTACGTCGACTTCCAGGACATCCGCGAATACAAACACGCGGTCCCGCTGGCTCGCGAGTTTCAAGCGACCATTTACATCGTTACGCCACGGATTCAGAAGCCAGGCGAGATGGGCATCTTCAAAGCTCTCTCGAAGCATGGTGCCGATGGCTACGTTGTCCGCAACTTGTCGGGGCTGAAGTTCTTCACGGAACTGGGCGTCGCTTGCGTGGCAGACTTCTCGTTCAATGCCGCCAATCAACTGACGGTCGATTGGCTGCGAAAACGCGGAGCCGAGCGGATCACGCCATCCTACGATTTGAATCGCGATCAGTTGCTGGTGATGGCCGAGAACTGCGCCGCTCATCTGCTGGAACCGGTGATTCACCAGCACATGCCGATGTTCCATATGGAACACTGCGTCTTCTGCAGCGTTCTTTCGCCCGGAACGAACAAAACCAATTGTGGTCGTCCGTGTGACGAGCACGACGTGAAACTTCGCGACCGTGTTGGGGCCGAGCATCCCTTGAAGGCGGACGTTGGCTGCCGCAATACGCTCTTCAACAAGACTCCGCAAAGTGGAGCCGAGATCGTTCAGCCGCTGCTTGACCTGGGTGTCCGCACCTTCCGCATTGAACTGCTGAACGACGATCCTCCGCAAGAGATCGCTCGGGTCATCCAACTTTACCGCGATCTGTTGGCAGGCCATGTCGATGGCGAAGACGTCTGGCGAGAACTGAAAGCACTTAACCGCGTTGGTGTGACTCGCGGCACGCTGGAGCACGATCGCGATCCCCTGGCGATCATTTAGAAAGCAGCGGGCCCATGCCTCGTCCTTTGTCAGATTGTACCGAGATCTTCGTCGCGACCTCGAACCCTCATAAGGTTCGCGAGTTGTCGACGCTGCTTATTCCGCTGGGTATCCCGGTTCGGTCGTTGCCGGACGATGCGGATCTAGCCGCGCTCGAAGAAGATGGCGAGACGCTGCAAGAGAACGCTCGGAAAAAGGCAATCGGCCATGCCACGCAGCTTGGCCAATGGGTCTTGGCGGATGACACTGGCCTGGAAGTCGACGCACTCGACGGCGCCCCAGGCGTTCGCTCGGCCCGCTATGCCGGCGACGACGCCACCATGGCGATGAACCTGGCACTGTTAATCGAACACCTGGCAGATGTCGACGAGGAAGATCGCAAGGCTCGCTTTATGTGTCACCTCTGCGTTGCGGATCCGGATGGCAACGTTGTGCTGGAATCGAGCGGCGAGTGTCGCGGGCAGATCGGCACGGCCCCTATTGGCGAATTCGGGTTCGGTTACGATGCGATGTTTCTCGTCGCAGGCCTCGACCAAACCTTGGCCCAACTCGACGACGACAAGACCGCAGCGGTTGGGCACCGGGGGCATGCGGCCCGAGCGTTGGTGGCTGCCTGGCAGCGGCATACCTAGCCTTTGGTCGACTTCAGTACGACAACCAACTCGGGGAACTCCTGGTCGAATGCCATCTGTGTTTCCCAGGCGGTTTGATACGCCTTGGTTCGCCGTCCCAGGAAAGTTACCGCGAGCCCTAGCATCACAACGCAGGTGACGGCGATTCCGACCATCAGCGAAAACTTGGTCAGGGCCATCGTCATCGCCAGCACGCCGATCGCGAGACTGAAGACCCACGCCTTCCACATCAGCAGCAAACAGCTTCCCAGAAGGCCGGCTCGACCCAGGATCGTCTTCCGTTCGAAGCCCGCCGGAATCCGAATGTGGGATGCTTCAACCACGTATTGGCCTGCGGGAATATCGAAGGCCTCGAACTCGTCGCGAAGCTCTTCCTCTTCGCTGGTCTCCATCTCAGCCGGCCCCAGATAGATCGGCGGCTCGATGCGCATGGTTCTCGGCGGCTGGTCTTTACGAGCAAACTCGACGAGGCTCGCTGGCAGCGGTTCGTCGACGTACAGAGCAAACGCGCTGCGGCGGACATCGACAAACGAGATCACTCGTTCTTGCTGCTCTGCTTTCCCTAACGCCGCCAACGGATTGGTCTGCGGCGAGTCCTGATCTTGGATCTGGGACCACTCCGGGCATACCAAGGCGATGTCGTCGCACCACAAAACACGCTGATTGAAGAATCGCATATCCCTGCTAACCGCGACGTCCTGTCAATTGAAGCAAAGCCTGCATGATATAGCGGCGACGCTCTTCCGAAAGCATGCCACCAAACTTGATATCCCCTTCGGTTCGCATCAGTCGTATATGGGTCGTTGCCCCACCTTTGCGTGTGAAAGACTGCGTCTCGTCGATGTTCTGCACTTCGGACCAACGGAATCGGCGGGTGCGTCCCAGTGGCCAGATTCCTTGAAAGACAATCCCTCCGTCGCGATCCATTTCGTCCGCTCGCACGACGACCTGGCCGAAGAGACTCATCAATGCCATCCACCCCATAACCAACGTTCCCAACAGGAACGGGATGCCGAAGAGCGACAAGAACAGGTTGAACTCACCGTCCATGATCTGCGAGCCATAGATCCCCCCGAGCGAGAAGCCAGACCAGACGCACATGAACGGAATCAGGAAAAGTGCCATCCAGTTCCGAGTGGTCGCCGCGATGCGCCACCCCATGCCGCTGTTATCGTAGGCGATCCCACGTGGGGGCATGTTGATGTCGAAGGAGAAGTTCGACTCCGCGGTCGTCGAATACCCGGTTTCGGACTGCCAACCATTGCCGATCGGGGCACCCGGCGATTTCGTCACGCCCAACAAGTTCGAGATCGAAAACGCCTCGTTACAGTCGTAGCAGATCACAATGTCTTTCTCGACATTCATCTGCCGGGCAGGGAGGTAGATCTCGCAAATAGGACATCTCAGCTTCATGCATGGTGCTCCTGGTGGCTAACCGACGGGCATGGCCAATTGTTCGGACTCAGGCTCTTCCAGCGAGGCAGGGGACTGCGACGAAAGCACGACGACGTATTCTGGGAAGGTCTCGGTGAATTCGTCGATCGCCACGATCGCTTCCCGGCACGATTCCGACCGGGCCAGCAAGACCGCGGCCACAAAGGTTAACGCAACAGCCCCCACCGAAACCAGCCAGACATACCAGACCAGGAAAAAGAAGGCGAACAGTACACCCACTGCCCCAAAGACAGCCGCTTTGCTGAGAAGTTGTTGCCAGTGCAGAATCCGGTACCGGCTGGTCCCCATCCGTTGCATCAGCCATTGCCGGCTGAAAGCCGCTGGGATGTCGGTCCGATAGACCGCCCCCTGATAGGTTCCCTCGGGCAGATCGATTGTATTACACATGCCCGGGAACTCTTGAATCATCCCGTCATCTTCCTGGTACATGTACTCGAGCCCGCCGAAATAGGTAGTGCCTTGGACCCGGACGTCGGGGTAGACCTCTTCATCAACCATGAATTTGCGGAGCTCACCCGGTGGGTCTTCATCCAGAAAGATGGTCACCGCATATTGACCATCGCCATCACAATAGAACCAGATGACCCGGCCTTCCTCGCGCATGGTATCGACGAAGGAAATCGGATCGTTCCGGAGCATGGTGTCTGCTTCTTCCGGGAGATTCTCAGGCCAGAACATCACCATGTTCGCGCCGTCGGTCCCGCCATTGCCAGAATACTGCGTCATCGGGTGCTATCGTTGCTATCAATCCAGGGAGGTAAGCCAATGGGGATACTCTACCACAACTGCGAAAGGCAGGGCGACGCTCCCTTGCCGTTGGGGGATCTCGAAATAATCCAGGCGGGTTCGTCTTGCCTTGCTATGGGAAATTAGCTAATTACGCCCTTCGAACTGTTTCCGTGCTGGCAGATCGACTTGTCGAAATCCCCATGAAACCCTGCAGCCTCCCATGAAAATCGTCCAACTCATCTCCGGATTCGGCGTCAACGGAGCCATTATCCAGTGCTTGAGATTGACCGAAGCCCTCGCCCGGCGCGGTCATGACGTTACTTTGATTGGTCGTGAAGGCTCATGGATTCAAGAGCAAGTCGAAGGGACCAACATCAAGTTTGTCGATTCCGCACTACGCCGCTGGCCGCTGAAGCAGGTCAAACAAATGGCCCGCTGGATCGAAGACGAAAATGTCGACATCGTTCATACGCACAACACCAGCGGCCAGCTCTTTGGCATCATGCTGAAGATGTTCACCCGCGTCCCGGTCGTCGCCACGGCCCATCACACCAAAGTCCACGCCTATTGGGCGATGAAAGACTTTGTGATCGCGAACTCGGATCATACCCGTAGTGTCGAAGTTAACTGGAATCGCGTTCGCCAACAGAATGTCGAGACCGTTCGAGCCCTGATCGATCATGCCCCGATCCCTCGCAACGCCGACGAACTCCGCCAGGCCTGGCGAGAAGAACATGGCTTCCGTGAAGAGGACAAAGTGGTTGGCATCGTCGGTGACGTGTGTCCTCGCAAAAACCACCTGCTGCTGCTCAAAGCGTTGCCGGCCATTTTACGGCAAGTTCCCAATGCGAAGATCGCCGTGATTGGTAACCGCTGCCCGATCTACATCAAGCGGGTTCGTTCCCAGGTCATTCGGATGGGCGTTCGCGATGCGTTTCGCTTCATCAATTTCCAGAACGACATTCCCAACGTGATGCGAGCCATCGATCTTTTAGTCGCTTGCCCCACCCAGGAAGCCTTCGGCCTGACACCTCCCGAAGCAATGGCGGCCTGCAAACCCGTGGTCGCCACGCGGGTTGGCGGTCTGATCGAGAGCGTCGCTGATGGCGAGACCGGTTACCTGGTCCCCAGCCAGAACGCTGATGCCTTGGGCGAGGCGATCATCAAGATCCTGCGCGATGACCAATTGGCCCAGCAGATGGGCCAGGCCGGACGTGCCCGTTTCCTCGATATGTTCGACAACCACCGCAACGTGGTCCGACACGAAGAGATTTATGCCGACGTCGCACGTCGCGTCCTCCGCCGCGAGGTCGCCTGGCCTAGCGTTCCGCTGGAACCTCGGCCTGCATCGATTCCAACGGTCGGACTGCCTCCGATGGTCTATCATCGATAGAACCCGACCTATTTCCCTTGCTTCCCCTATTCTTGAGGGGAAGAATACAAGCGTGAGCACCACTCGCGGCATTCTCCCGATCTGCCGTTGAGACACCTCTCTCCCATCGCGCCGTGAGGAACCCCACCATGAACGCCTCTACGAGTCCTGACCTTTTCGAAGGAGCGATCGCCCGGCTGGATAAGGCTTTCCAGTTTGCCGAGATCGATGCCGAAGCGCTCGAGCGCCTGAAGCACCCCAAGCAGATTCTGCAAGTCTCGATCCCGCTTCGCATGGATGACGGATCGCTGCGAGTCTTCAGCGGTTATCGTGTGCGTCACGACGACACACGCGGGCCCACGAAAGGTGGTCTGCGATACTCACCGAGTGTCGACATCGCCGAAGTGAAAGCGCTGGCGTTCTGGATGACCTTTAAATGCGCCGTGATGAACATTCCTTATGGCGGCGCGAAAGGTGGCATCTGCGTGAACGCGAAAGAACTTTCGCGAATGGAGCTCGAGCGGCTCTCGCGCGGGTTCATCGAACAAGTCGCCGACTTCATCGGCCCCGACACCGATATCCCAGCCCCTGACATGTATACCAATGCCATGATCATGGGGTGGATGATGGACGAGTATTCGAAGATCCATCGTCGCCGCACCCCAGGCGTGATTACCGGCAAGCCGATCCCACTGGGTGGCAGCCAGGGACGCGACGACGCTACGGGCCGCGGAGCTTACTACTGCATTCAAGAGCTCGCTAAGAAGCGGGATTGGGTTCCGAAGCAAACGCGGGTCGCCGTCCAGGGCTTCGGCAACGCCGGGCAAAGTATCGCGCGACTTCTGCATGCCGATGGATACCAGGTGGTCGCCGTCAGTGATTCGCGCGGCGGGATCTACAAGCCTGGCGGATTCGATATCCCGAGCTTGATTCAAATCAAAAACGAGTCGCGGCGGCTTCAGGCGGTTTATTGCACCGGCTCGGTTTGCGAAGCAGTTGAGGCGAAGACCATCACCAACGAGCAGCTTCTGGAACTTGACGTCGACCTGCTGATACCAGCGGCGCTGGAAAATGTGATCACGGCCGAGAACGCCCAGCGGATTACGGCCCCGGTGATCGTGGAAGTGGCCAACGGTCCAACCACCGGCGAGGCCGACGAGATTCTCAACGAAAATGAGAAACTGGTGATCCCCGACATCCTGGCCAACGCAGGGGGTGTGACTGTCAGTTACTTCGAGTGGGTCCAGAACCAGCAAGGGTTTTATTGGAGCCTCGAAGAAGTCCAGCAGCGGCTGCACGCCATGATGCGACAAGAGTTCAATCACATCTACGACTGGATGGTCGAAAAGAAGATCGACATGCGGACAGCCGCGTATGCGGTGGCCCTGTCTAGAATCGGCGAAGCGATCGAATCGCTGGGGACTGTCCAGTATTTTTCAGACAACGATTCGTGATTTTGTACATTCTCACTGGTTGGCGACCGCCCGACCGTCGTTCAGAATAGACCTTGCCCCTGGTCTGCCTTACTCGCGTTTGGTTCCACGCAAGGAATTCCCATGTCGTCGCTTCGCCTGCTGGCTCTTTCTTTGATCGCCTTGAGCGTGTTCGCTCCGGCGGCTGCCTTTGCGGAAGATAACTCCGCCTCCAAACAACTCCACGCCTTGTTCGACGAAGACTGGGAGTGGCAGCTCGATAATCATCCCACCATGGGGACATGGCTGGGGGATCCTCGCGGCAACGATCGCTGGACCGACCTTTCGCGAGAAGCGATCGACAAACGGAAACAGCACCCGCACGAAATGCTGGAGAAGCTGCAAACGATCGACGCCAGCCAACTGACCGGCGAGGACCTGTTGTCGTACGAACTGTTCGAGTACGACCTGCGTCGCTCGATCGATGGCGAGAAGTACCCGAGCGAACTCCTGGCGGTCGATCAGCTCGATGGTCCTCAGTTCATGATGGCCCAAACGGCGACGAACATGCCGTTCAAGACCGTCAAAGATTACGAGAACTATCTTTCGCGATTGAATAAGTATCCGAACTTCCTCCAGCAGAACGTCGACCTGCTGAAGGAAGGGCTGGAAAAACGCTGGGTCCAGCCGCCTGGTCCGCTGGGCAGTATCCCTCGCCAGATCAGTGGTCAGGTCTTGGCCGACGCTACCGACAGCCCGCTGTTCGATCCTTTCGAAGACTTCCCCGATTCGATATCAGCCGAAGACCAGGCTCGCCTGAAGAAGGCGGGTAAAGAAGCGATCGCCAATCAAGTCTTCCCAGCGCTGCTGAAATTTAAGGCGTTCCTGGAAGACGAATACCTTCCGAACGCCGCCGAGATCATTGGTGCTTCGGCGCTTCCCAACGGCAAGCAGTACTACGCCTTCCGCTGCCGCGCTTCGACGACGACCGATCTAAGTCCGGAAGAGATTCACGAGATCGGCATGAGCGAAGTGAAGCGAATCCGGGGCGAGATGGAGAAGGTCATTCGCGAGTCTGGCTTCGAAGGGGACTTCGACGACTTCATCAAATTCCTGAAGACTGATCCGCAGTTCTATTACACCGACCCCAACGACCTGTTGATTGGCTACCGCGACATTGCCAAGCGAGTCGATGCGGAACTGCCCAAGCTGTTCGTTGAACTGCCTCGGCTTCCCTACGGTGTGAAGGCCTTCCCGGACTATGAAGCGCCAAACCAGACTTCGGCACGGTACTACCCTGGTGCACCGGAAGCGGCCCGAGCCGGTTTCTTCATGGCGAACACCTACGCATTGGACAGCCGTCCGAAGTATGAAATGGAAGCGTTGACACTGCATGAAGCGGTCCCAGGTCACCACCTGCAGATCGCTCGCGCCCAGGAACTTACCGACCTGCCAAACTTCCGACGTCATGGGCACTTCACCGCGTATGTTGAAGGTTGGGCTTTGTACGCCGAGTCGCTGGGGGAAGAGATGGGCTTTTACCAGACCCCTTACGACAAGTTCGGCCAGCTTACCTTCGAGATGTGGCGAGCTTGCCGCCTGGTGGTCGATACCGGCATCCACAACATGGGTTGGAGCCGAGCCCAGGCCATCAAGTTCTTTAAAGAAAACAGCGGCAAGAGCGACCTGGAAGTTGCCGTCGAGATCGATCGCTATATCGTCTGGCCAGGCCAGGCCCTGGGCTACAAGATTGGCGAGCTGAAAATCAAGCAGCTGCGAGCCAAGGCCGAAACGGAACTGGGGGAAGATTTCGATCTTCGCGAGTTCCATAACGTGGTTCTCGATAGCGGTGCTCTCCCGCTCCCGATTCTGGAACGGCAGGTCGATCGCTGGATTTCCGAAAAGAAAGCGGGCTAAAAACTTCCGTTCCGCCCGTTAATCGCGTCCAAAAGCTGCGGTTTCCGACATCAGGCCTTTTTCTTCCTGATACGGGACCGCGGCTTTTTTCATGGACTTCAGCACCTTACTTCTGACCAACGCCGGCATCGTGCTGGGCTGCATGGTGCTGCTATGGCTGCTGAGTCTGGTCCTGAAGGATGCCAGTATCGTCGACATCTTTTGGGGCTTCGGCTTCGTGGTGATCGCCTGGAGCTCGGTCTTGAATGCAGCAGCCCCGAGCCTTCTGGCGTGGATCCTGGTCGGTATGGTCACCCTGTGGGGCTGCCGTCTGGCTGGCTACTTAGCCTGGCGCAACATCGGCAAGGGGGAAGATTCTCGCTACCGCGAGATGCGAGAGAAGCCCGGTCGGAACTTCGCTCTCTTCAGCCTGGTGGTCGTTTACGGCCTCCAGGGGACGATCATGTGGATCGTTTCTTTGCCTCTCCAAATTATGCCAACATTGGAAGGCTCATTCACGGCCCTCTCGGTGCTGGGCATTGGATTGTGGATGATCGGTCTCGCCTTCGAATCGATCGGCGACTGGCAACTGTCTCGCTTCAAGAGCGATCCATCGAACAAAGGCAAGGTGCTTGATCAGGGATTGTGGCGCTACACACGGCATCCGAATTACTTCGGAGACTGTGTGCTCTGGTGGGGCTACTACATTCTGGTGGTGTCGGTCGATGAATCGGCATGGTGGACCGTGATCGGTCCGGCGCTGATGACGTTCTGCCTGCTGTGGTTCTCTGGCGTCGCCCACCTCGAGAAACGGATCCCGAACCGTCGCCCCGAGTACGCCGATTACATTCGCCGTACGAGTGCCTTCTTCCCTTGGCCACCGGAATCGAAGTCGTCGTCCTCGCCGGTTCATAGTCATTCCCCAACTCCTTAGGAGCTCGTCGATGCGTCGTCAGCGAATTGCTGTGGTTGGAGGTGGCATCAGCGGAAATCTGGTCGCAAGGCTTTTACACGCCGACCACGAGGTCACCTTGTTCGAGGCGGCCGACTACCCAGGCGGGCACAGCAACACCGTCACGTGCGAACTGGATGGTAAGCCCTACGACGTCGACACCGGCTTCATGGTGTTCAACGATCGAACTTATCCGAACTTCTGCCGCATGCTCGACATGCTGGGAGTCGAGTCGCAGAAGAGCGATATGAGCTTCAGCGTTCGCTGCGAGCAAAGTGGTCTCGAATATCAGGGCAGTAGCCTGAGAGGCCTCTTTCCAAGCTGGCGAAATCTCACTTCCCTTCGTTACTGGACCATGCTGCGGGACATTCTGCGATTCAATCATCATGGGACGAAAGCAGTCGCAGAGAACGCCATCCAGCCGAACGAAACGGTCGGGCAATTTCTCGAACGCTGCCGGGTCGGCACGATGTTTCGCGAGAAGTATCTCGTCCCGATGGCTGCCGCCATTTGGTCGTCCGATCCCGAACAAATCCTTGACTTTCCCGCCGAATTCTTTCTCGGCTTTTGTGATAATCACGGCCTGATGGCCATTCGCAATCGTCCCCAGTGGCGAACGATCGTGGGGGGATCGAAGCAGTACGTGCAGAAGCTGATCGCACCGCTGGTCGATCGCGTGCGTTTGAGCTCGCCCGTCGAATCGATCCGCCGCACCGACGATCAAGTGATAATCACGACATCTCACGACGTGACCGAGACCTTCGATCAGGTCATCCTGGCGACGCATGCCGATCAATCTCTGCGGATGCTCGACGAGCCGACCGAGGCCGAGTGCGAGCTTCTGTCGCACTTCCCTTATCAGCCCAACGAAGCCGTTCTGCACACCGACACCAGCTTGCTGCCGACGCATCAACATGCTTGGGCAAGCTGGAACTATTTCCTGCCGGCCAATCATCAGACGACCGCCAGCGTTACGTACGACCTATCGCGTTTGCAGAACGTCGATTCTCCGCGGCCGATCCTGCTCAGTTTGAATATTACCGATCGGATTGATCCTTCGATGATCTTGAAGACGCTCAAGTACGATCATCCAGCCTATAACCGTCATTCCTTTGCGGCGCAGCAGCGTCTGCCTGAGATTCAAGGGAAGCGGAATACGTACTTCTGTGGTGCCTGGTGTGGGTATGGCTTCCACGAAGATGGCGTGAAGAGTGCTTTGGCGGTCGCCGCCTATTTTGGAAAGAACCTCGACGCATGCGAAGCTGCCTCTACGAAGGACTTGTCACACACTCGCGACATACGCCGGTCCCTCATCACTTCCGGTATCGGATAACGATGGCCTGTTTCGATCTGGCCGAACTCGATCAAATTGTCGGTCCGAATCGACTGCTAAGTGATCATCGCTGGGCCGGGGTTTCGTTTCCTCGTGATGTGCATCTCCGACATCTTTCCGGAAGCCTCGATACTCGTGTGCGGCAATTTGTCGAGCAGCAATCGGGTAAGCGGCCCGAGGGGTCCATTCGCTTGCTCACGCAGCTTCGGAACTTCGGCTATTACTTCAGCCCGCTGAACTTGTTTCTGATCGAAGGCAAAACACCAACGGCGGCACCTTCGCAGATCATCGCCGAAGTGAACAATATCCCGTGGGGCGAGCAGCACGCCTATCTCCTCGAGCCGAGTTGGAACGATGAGAAACAGGCTTGGACCTGCGAGCATCCCAAGCAGATGCATGTCTCCCCCTTCATGCCGATGGATCAACGATATCGCTGGACGTTTCGCTCGTTCGGCGAGCGCCTTTCAGTGGGGCTCGAGAACATCGACGCCGGGCGTCCCATCTTTGGGGCTGGGATGGATTTAGAAAAAAAGCTGTTAGCACCCCGGGGTACTCGACGGTTCATACCTAGTGTGCCTGCTATGAGCCTGAAGGTCGTCGCGGCAATCTACTTGGAAGCCTGGAAACTTTGGTGGAAACGATGTCCCATCTATCCTCACCCGCGAAAACAATCCGGCAGCAAAATGGCTGCCCCGGCGACCAAACCGCTGTAGGCGAAATTGCACTTCAAGCATCGATTCGGCCTGCCAGCGGCATGAAAGCCAAGGTGGCGGCAGGGCTTCATTGTTGGGTTTCGCGGCAGTGCCGCCGACTACTTCATCAGGCTCTCTCACAAATTGATGCCGGGCACGTCCTGATCGTCGACCCACTGGGGCAGCATCAATTCGGGCCGAGCAGCGATGTCGAACTGCGGGCAGTGGTGCGGATCGATGACCTGCGTGTTTATCGCCGCATGATTTTCGGGGGCACGCTCGCCGCTGCGGAAGCTTACCTGGACGGAAAGTGGGTTTGCAGTGACCTGACCGCACTGCTGCGAATCATGGCTCGCAATCTGGAGTCACTCAAAGGAATCGAGAAACGAACGTCGTTCTGGCTCGGTCCGTGGCGGAAGCTTCAGCAGTGGCAGACTCGTAACTCAAAGTCTGGCAGCCGCAAGAACATCGCGGCCCATTACGACTTGAGCAACGAGTTTTTCGGTCTGATGCTGGACGAGTCGATGATGTACTCTTCGGCTATTTACCGCAACGAGCAGACGCCGTTGGCGGAGGCATCCCTTGCGAAGCTTGATCGCATTTGCCGGAAACTTGATATCAAACCAGGGAGTCACGTCCTGGAGATTGGCACGGGCTGGGGAGGCTTCGCGGAGTTCGCCGCGAAGCATTATGGCTGTCACGTGACGACGACCACCATTTCGGAGCAACAACACGAGTTCGCTCGCAAGCGATTTAAAGCCGCTGGTCTCGACGACCAGATCACGCTGCTCAAGTCGGACTATCGTGATCTTACTGGGCAGTTCGATCATGTCGTCAGCATCGAGATGATCGAAGCGGTCGGGCGAGATTATCTCGACACTTACTTCCAGAAATGTGCCTCGCTGCTGAAGCCTGAGGGGACGATGGCTCTACAAGTGATCACGATTCCGGACGAACGTGTCGAAAGTTACTCGCGCGGTGTCGACTTCATCCAGAAGTACATCTTCCCTGGCGGTTTCTTGCCGTCTTACCACTTGCTGTCTCGATCGATCGCGAACAAGTCGGATCTGCGAATTTTGCATACCGAAGACTTCGGTCCTCACTATGCTCGCACGCTGGCCGATTGGCGAATGAACTTCTTCGAGAACATGCCCCGCATTCGCAAGCTTGGCATGGACGACTACTTCCTGCGGATGTGGGAATACTATCTTGCCTACTGCGAAGCAGGATTTCATGAACGTCAGATCGGCGTCAGTCAGATGGTGTTGGCTCGACCGAAGTTTCGAGGCGATTCGATCCTGGGCAGCTTCTAGAAACGCCGACGCTCAATCAATGACGGTGTGGATGTCTTCGTCCGCGCTCAATCCACGCAGTTGCCGCCACAGCCAGGTAATCTCGCTTCGCGCGAACAGCATGTAAGCGACCACGCCCACCACGACCTGTTTGACCAGGACCACGGCCTGAGGCACAAAGCTTTCGGCATAGCCTACGAGCGACACCACCAGCCCCATCAACAACGAGGCACCAATCGCGGGCACTAGCTTCCAGAAGATCGCCCTGGCGTCGATCCCGGCAAAGTGGAAGCAGAAGTAGAGATAAGGACCGCACATCAAGATCGTCGCCAATGACATCGCCAAGGCGAGTTCAAGCGTCACAGCGTATGGATCGGAACCGATGGTTGCCAGAGCGAACCAGCAAGCCGCCCCCAACGAAATCAGCGTTCCGAAAGCACCGACGGCAAGCATATCGGCCCGTCCAGCGGCGCTCATTAAACTGCCAGAGATGTTGATCCACGCTTGCGCCAGAATCATCAGACCCATCACCGCCAGCAGCTCGCCAGACTCGATCCACTCGTCACCACCGAGCACCGGCATCAATCGCTCGCCCACCAGAAACATACCGATCGAACATGGTGCGAGCATGATGCCCACCATGCGATAGAAGTTGCCGGTCAAACGCGTGAATACTTCGGTATTGCCACGCGCGTGCGAAAGCGCAGGCAACATGGCCGCAGTGACCGGCGACGTCAACAAATAGACTGGGCGAATCATCTGGTTGTAGGCCTGGGTATAGTACCCGATCCATTCGTGACCGACGTTGGTGCCACCCATCAACACGCCCAGCAAGATCTTGTCGAGATTCTGACCGAACGCGAAGAACAAACCGCTGAGGGTATAGAACCCGCTGAACTGCAGCAGATTGCGAACTTCCGAGAAGTGAGCCCTTCGACCGGGTCGCCAAGGCTCGATCGCCCAGAAGCCGATGTTCAGAACGATCAATTCGGCGTACTGCTGAATCACCAACGCCCACACGCCATAGTCGAACCACGCGGCCACAATCCCCAGGCCACCACTGATCACCAGCGAAAGCAGGCGCACGATGGTCAGCCGACCGAATCGCAGTTTTTTTTCGGCAAGTGATTTGTGCTGCGAGTACGAGTTGTAGAGCAGGGCGGTGCCCGACAAGGCGATGCCCACCGGCAACAGCCGTTCGGCATGAAACCAATAGGAAAGCAGCGGACTGAGCCCAGCCAACACAACGACGAGGATTACGCCGGTGATGACCTGGTACCAGAACAACGTCGACGACTGTTCGTCGGTAAGATTCCGTTTTTGAACAGTCGCGATGTCCATGCCTAGTGATCCGAACGAACGGACCAGTAGTAAGATCGGCATGAACATTCCCAGCAGGCCGAACTCGACCGGATCAACCAATCGGTACATTTCGGCCAGAACAATTAGCGAGATCACCTGGCCGGCGATCTGACCGATCATGGTCAGTCGCGTAGCGCGCTGCGTCTTCTTGAAGAGATTGGGATCGACGGGAGACGAACCAATCTCCGAAGACGGGGCATCATTCATGGGGCGGGGAAGGGGAGTGGGAGGGGAGAGCTGTTAGTAACGAATCGCACACCACAATGCCCGGATCCCATCCTTCCAGCCGATCTTCTTACCTTCCTCGAACGTGCGAGGAAAGTAACGGATCGGTACTTCGCGGATTCGCAGACCCTTGCGACGAGCCAGCTTGGCAGTGATTTCGGGTTCAACACCAAATCGCTTTTCGCGAAGGGTGGGGGCAATTTCCTGGATGACTTCGCGACGGAACACCTTGTAACAGGTTTCCATGTCGGTCAGCAACAGATTTGTGAACAAGTTCGACCACATGGTCACCAACTTGTTGGCCAGATAATGTCGGACGCGCGGCACATTACGATGTCCGGTGATGAAGCGACTGCCGTAAACGGCGTCGACCCCTTCACAGATGATCGGCTGTAACAAGACGCGATAATCTTTCGGCGTGTATTCCAGATCGGCATCCTGGATGATCACGGCGTCGCCAGTCGCTTCCTTGAAACCAGTTGCCAAGGCGGCACCCTTGCCCTGGTTTTTCTCGTGGAGAATGATCTTCAAGTCGGATTGACCACGGAGCGATTCCAGCAGGTCGCGTGTTCCGTCGGTGCTTCCATCGTCGACCAGGATGATTTCACACTTGAAACCGCACTGCCGAACTGCTGCAATAACCTGTTGCAGCGAGTTCACTTCGTTGAAGATGGGAATCACCACCGACAGCACGAAGTCGAGCGGGATCTCGTAGATCGCCAGCCGGTAACATGCGGCTTCCCCCAGCAACTGCTGCAACAACTCAACGCGACGCGAATCGTCCAAAGAGGTCTCCAGTAAGGCCTGCTGTACGTGCGACAACTCGAACTGCTCGTTATCGGAATGGATGCTCATTTGGTGTTCGGGTAATTCCGAGAAGATGGTTGCACGAACCCGCTGATGGCCACAGCGACCGCCCAAGTCCGCCTTCAAGTATAGTGCACTGGCCGAAGAAAACGAAACCTAGGAGATGTTCTTCATGATCCCCCCTTTCGTCGCAGCTGCGATTCAGATGTCTTCGGGCGCGGAAAAATCGGCCAATCTGGAACAAGCGGAATCATTGATCGCCGAAGCGGCCCAACAGGGAGCCAAACTGGTCGTCTTGCCCGAGCTTTTCCCCTTCCTGGGAAAGGTCACCGAACTGCGAAAAAACGCGGAAACCATGGACGGAGGGACACTCGAACGGATGCGGCAGCTGGCAATCAAGCATCAATTGGTGCTGTGTGCTGGAAGTATCGCGATCGAGGCCAGCAACGATCCCAATAAGGTGGTAAATCGAAGCCTCGTCTTTGGTCCTCATGGGCAAACTTTATCCACGTACGACAAGATCCATTGCTTCGATATCCGCCTGCCTGATGTCACGGTGATGGAATCGGAACATGTTCGTGCCGGATCGCAGCTTTCGGTATCCGCGACACCGCTGGGGCACGTAGGCCAGGCGATCTGCTACGACTTACGGTTCCCCGAAGTGTTTCGGCACCTGACAGAAGACGGGATGCAGATCTGTGTTTTGCCAGCCGCATTTACGGACAAGACGGGCCAGGCTCACTGGGAAATTCTTGCGCGAGCCCGTGCCATCGAAAACCAGATCTACGTAATCGCCGCAAATCAATGCGGGCTGTATGCCGACTCGATCCAGTGCTACGGGAACTCGATGATCATCGATCCATGGGGCGAGGTCCTGGCACGCGGATCGTCGCGCGAACCAGGGATCATTTTAGCCGAGATTGATCTCGCTAAGCTACGTAGGATTCGCTCCGAGTTGCCCGCCTTGACGCATCGTCGCCTTGCGTAGAACCGCTTGACGTTCGAATGACTTGCTGCGTGCCCTGAACGACTCTTAGACGATTAACGCTTCGATAGCTCATGACTTGCACACAACTTATTCACAAGTTATTGCATACCATTTATCGACGCACGTTATCGACGAGGATCGAAAAAGTTTTTTCCTCGGTGGTTTTCGAGTAGGAACCGCAATGTCGAAAAAAGATTCCCATGGTTGCTTGACAACTCGTGCTCGCTTCGCAAAATTAGTCCCTATGTTGATTGGAACCAAGGGACGCTAATCGCGTCTTAATCACCTCTCCTCCTCGCCAAAACTCGTGTCATTTGTTGCAATTTGGTCGTTCTGACCAACCGGTTCCTGGCTAGAAAAACAGACTTCCCTACGGAAGGTCTGCGCGCCGGGAAAGCAACAACGACGAAAGGGCTGGCCAGCGAGAAGATCTCGTCGGAGAGAGGTCACGATATGTGCGAGAGCATTGCTTTCCGGCAAACGGATTTGCCACTCAAAGGTTGGCAAACTCTCCCACTAAAAACTTGAAGGGCGACGACCGACTGGAGCGACCGCGACAGACCTTCGGGCCTGTTTTATGGATATCCCTTCTTGCTTTTTAGTGTGACACATCGTCGGAAAGTTGGTTCTCATTTCTCTCGCTCCCCCGTTCATTAAAGCAGAGCCGACGTGCCCACGATCCTGATTGCCTTGGGCGCGAACCTTGGGGATCGCGGCGAAACGCTGCTCGAGGCGATTGACCAGTTGGCAGCTGATCCAGCTTTCACCTTGCTGCAACGCAGCGAACTGCTGGTAACCAAACCGGTTGGCGGCCCCGCTGGCCAGCCTGACTTCTTGAATGCCGCCGCCAAGCTGGCGACCGAGCTTTCACCCGATCAAGTCCATCAGAAGCTGATCGACATCGAACAACAGCATGGACGCGTGCGAAAGCAACGCTGGGGTGCCCGCAAGCTCGATCTCGACTTGCTTCTCTACGACGACCAGGTCATCGCGACGCCAAGCCTGACGGTGCCACATCCTCGGATGAGCTTTCGCAAGTTCGTGATGCAGCCATCCGCGGAAGTCGCCGCCGAGATGGTCCACCCAACGCTCCACGCATCGATCGGCGAGCTTTGGCAGCAACTGCAAAGCGCGCCGCCGCTCGTCGAGATCGCTTCGCTGCCTGGTCCCGTTTTGCACGTTTTGTGCGAACGCGTCGCGGCGGAACTTGGCGACGACGTCGTTTCGCACCCTAACGATCTGTGGGCGAACCTAAAAGAAGACGCGACGCTCGAAGGAACACTTCGATCGATCGCGGATCGCGGATCGGAATGGAGTAACTTACCCCCAGGCCATGCCGTCCGAATTGTTCCCTGGTGGCAGGCAACCTCCGAGGTCATCGCCCCCGACCTGGTTTGCCCTTCACAAGAGACGACTGGCGCGCGACTGGTGGTGTTCTGGAAACGCCCCGACGATACCTTCTCAGAAGCGGAAGGCACGTGGTGGGATGGCCCACAGCGAGAACTGCTGCAGGAGAACCTCGCCCAGAAAGTCGAAGATAGGGTGCGAGGCCCAAGACTCTGGCTCGATGGCAACGACATCGATTCGGCCGTGACCGAAGTTGCCGCTGCCATTCAAGCCATTCTCGATTGACGGTCGAGACGTTTATCTCTCGTGATGCTTGCCCAGGAAGGCAGCGGCATCTTCTTTTCGGTCGGCAGGAACCAGAATCCGGATCGCCAGCACGCCGGTCAGGCCACCCTGATGGTCGTTATCAAGTGCGCAAGGAATACCTTCTTCTTCCAGAGCACTCTTAATAATGGTGGCCTCTTCGTGACTCTGGCACGTACGCACGGCCACAAGATCGATGTTATCCATAAAACTGGTACTCCATATTTTTGGGGGACGCCGAAGCTTCACGGACACCCGCATCAAGCTAACCCGGCATCGGAATTGTAACCTACGCTTCCCAAGAATAGCTTTCCGTTACATCCATTCTCTGTGCATTTAGGATTTCTCGCCATGACGAGCCGCTCGCTGAAGACTGTCATTCTCGACGACGACCCGGGCATCGTGCGCTTGGTGAAGACAATCCTGCGTGGAGCATTCAGCAACGAACTTGACCTGCACGACTTTACTGACGTGCACGAAGCGAAGCGATGGATCTCGTCCAACTGCTGTGACCTGCTGATCAGCGATATCGAAATGCCTGATATCAACGGAATGGACATGTTGTTGTTCGCCAAGCACCGAAATGCCTGGACCCAGGTCGTCTTTTTGACTGGCCATTCCAACTGGATTCATGTCACCGAAGCAATCGAAAATGGTGCTTCCGACTTCCTGCTGAAGCCCATCAAGCGGGAAGAACTGTGCAATATTGTCCAGCAACATATCGACCGCGCCGCACGCTGGCAGTCGGCTTTGTTCCCACGCCAGGCCTCGCAGGCAGGCACCTAATCGGGATTGAACTCCCGATAACCAGAGCGACCGCTACGACTCGAACCGCAGCCGGGGATTTTTCCTGCTTGCGCTGAGACATTTGGCTGCGCGGACCTTTGGGGTGAGGTAATCTTTTGCGGCGAAATCTGGATTGGACTTCGCTGACTGCCGATCGCTAGCCACGGAGGCTCGCATGGCAACTCCCCATTCTCAACACTGCAGGAAGCGAATCTCGTGGTCCGCTGGAAGCCGACAATTGCGACTCTGTGCGCGCTGATTGCGATGCTCCAAATCGCCTCCGGCTGTGCGTGGTGTAAACGAGGGCGATGGAAAGAGCCTGACATTGTCGCGCCGTGTCTCGAAGCCCATCCCAAATCGCAATATCCATGCGGCCTGGGTTGGCGTCCGTGCGATATGACTTCGATCGAAGCTTACGAAGAAGCTGCCGATCAACTCGACGATGCCCGTCCGGTTGCCTCTTTTATTCAGCTTTGTGCTTTCGAGGAAGAAGAAGTCGCCGCCCCGCCGCGTAAGCTGAACACGAACAGCCCCAATTCAGAAGCGGTCCTCAGCCAACCGGTCACCACCGGTACGCAGATGCCCAACAGCATCCCATACTCCGGCGAAGACATCGGTCGACCACCGGTTTCTGGCATTGGCCCACAATATATTGGCGAACCGCTCGAACCTGGCCCCGAGTTCTTTAAGAGCGATCTGCAAGAGGGCGAGTTCCTTTACATGCCGGAGCTGACCGAGGAAGTTCCTCAATCGGAGCCTGCCGATATCCAGCTTCGCCAAGCCGAGTCGTACTACGCGATGGCCATCGATGCCGACAAACTGCACGACGAGTCGGCGATGAACATGTATCTCGATGCGGCGATCTCAGCCTATCGCTACATGGAACTTGTCCCGCCTCAACCGCAAACGAGCAAAGGGACATCGCGGGCCTGGGAAGTTTATCACAGCTCGATCGCGCGTCTAATCTTCATTGCCGATCGCACCGGCATGATCGACAAGCAAGTCGGTATCAAGCTGCCGGTCAACGGCGGCTATCGCATTGTGGAATTCGAGTACGCCAACTTCCAACGCACGGCTGAAGACTTCGATCACTGGCAGATCGTGGGTGACTACCAATCGAAATACCTGCTCACCAAGCATCGCCAGCCAGGGCTTGGTGTGCCAATGGTGGCGATTCGTGACCGGAAGAAGGCGGACAAATGGTATCCAGCGGAAGTCCCGTTCGCAGTGACAGGTATCTTGCGTCCGGAAAGCGAAGTCTGCCTCTACGATGCGACGACGGAAGCAACCGTTCCAGATGGAACCCACGTCGAGCAAATCGTGGCGAAGCTGGAACTTTACGATCCACGTTTCACCGGCGATGTTGAATTCAAGTGCCGCCAGGTCCCGCTAGCGAAAGATACCACCGCGCCGTATGCCTACATGCTGAGCGAAACGCGTGGCGAATCGAAGTTGGCCGCATTGCATCCGAGCCGAAACCTGGACGACCGCGGCTTGTTCATTCTCGAGCCGCACCGCAAAGGTAAGATCCCGGTGATCTTCGTGCATGGACTGCTTTCGGCTCCGTACACCTGGGCAGGCATCGCCAACGAGATCGACAGCAATCCAGACCTTGCTTCCCGTTACGAAGTGTGGGGATTCTATTATCCGACCGGGGCTCCGTTCCTGGAGACCGCGGCGGTCCTGCGTGAACAACTCGATCAGATCATCATGGAGATGGATCCGAGCGGCTTCGATCGCGAACTGCGAAATGTCGTCCTGGTCGGTCATAGCATGGGGGGACTCCTCGCCAAGCTTCAGGCAACCGACAGTGGCAACGTGCTGTGGGAACATACCGCGTTCCAGCCGCTCAACACGCTCGACACCACACCGAAGATGAATGAATATCTCCGGCGACAGTTCTACTTCACCCATTCGCCGCATGTAGGTCGCCTGGTCTTTATTGGTACGCCGCATCAAGGGACGTCGCACACTTCCAGTTCGGTCGGCCACTTCAGCGCGAAGCTGGTGCATCAAGATTCGTGTTTGCAAGAGGCCCACAAAGAACTGATCGACGACAACCCGGCCGCCTTCCGCAAAGAGTTCCGCCATCGCGTTCCGATCAGCCTCGACTTGATCAATCCCGACAGTTTGCTGTTGAAGGGCATCTATCGCTTGCCGATTGCTCCGGAGGTTCCCAGCCATACCATCCTGGGTTCCGGTTGGTGGTCGGTGCATGATGGTCGCAGCGATGGTGTCGTGCCGGTTTCGAGCGCTCGCCTCCCAGGCGTGCAGACTGAAATCATGGTCAATACGCAGCACACCCATCTCAACCGAGACGCTGGTACGGTGTGCGAAGTGCTCCGCATCTTACGTGTGCACGCAACGCGTCCGGCCTTCGCTGGCCCCCCGGCATCGGTTCGGTAGGTCCGTTACCACCCCTTCAGCCCCTGAAAAACGCATCTTGAGATTTGCCCTCGCCGAAACCACTAGCCCCACGCATCGACCAAATAACGCCGCCGATTCCCGCACTCTTGTCCGAATCGTTCTAAGATGTCGGAAACGGACAAAGTCGAAATCCTCATCAAAACTTCCAACCGTTGCGGCGAGCGGGTTATAATCGGAAGGCCTATGGCCACCGAGCCGCCCACTCAGGCTAGGTCCTGGCCACTGCGAATTTCCTACCTCGCTTCGCTGGCGAAGTCACGGGCCTCCTTACCGGCCCCGCTCTTCGATTTCCCACCCGTTAGATAACGCCCCAATCTCTGTTACCCGTACATCACAGGAACGTCATGATTCGACCAACGTGTACCGCGGCCCTCCTCTTGGGTCTGTGTATGTCGCTGATCCATTCCTCTTCAGTGGAAGCGGCTGCCAAGCTGGAACTGAAGAAGGGAGACAAGATCGTTTATATCGGGAATACGCTGGCCGAACGGATGCAGTATTTCCCTCACTTTGAAACGCGTCTTCAGGCACGTTTCCCCCAGTTGAACCTCACGGTTCGCGACCTCGGCTGGTCGGCCGACGAATTGGACCTGCGTCCTCGCAGCAAAGACTTCAACGATCACGCCACGCGTCTGGACGATCACAAGCCCGACGTGATCATGGCATTCTTCGGTTTCAACGAATCGTTCGCCGCTAAAGAAGGCCTGGCGAAATTTGAGTCGGAACTGGAAAAGTTTATCAACGATACCAAGAACACCAAGTACGACGGCAAGAGCCCGACGCTGGTTCTGGTTTCGCCAATCCCGCACGAAGATTTGCACTCGCGGTTTCTGCCGGATGGCAAAGCCAACAACGACAACATCGCCCTCTACACCGAGAGCATGAAGAAACTGGCCGACAAGCATAATGTCGTCTTCGCGGATGTCTATGCACCGATGCTCGACCCAATGGCTGGCAACGACGATCTGACGATCAACGGCATTCACTTGAATGACGAAGGTTACCAGGTCTTTGGCAAGGTTCTGGACGAAGCCCTCTTCGGCCCTGCCCCAGCCTACAAGTGCGACCTGGCTAAGCTCTATCCCGAAGTGAAAGAGAAGGACCTGCAGTTCTTCTACGATCACCGCGCGGTCAATGGTTACTACATCTATGGTGGCCGAAAGAATCCGTTCGGCGTGGTCAACTTTCCTGCCGAATTCGCCAAGCTGCGGAAGATGATCGAGAACCGCGATCAGCGGATCTGGAAGGTTGCCAACGGCGAAACGGTTCCTGCTGAGATCGACGATAGCAACACCGGCGACTTCACCCAGGTCGAGACCAACGTGAACCGTCCGGTCGATATCTTCAGCCCGGAAGCCGAAGCGAAAACCTTCAAGCTGCCGGAAGGCTACGAGATCAACCTGTTTGCCTCGGAAGTCGAATTCCCCGATCTGGAAAACCCAGTTCAAATGGCATTCGATTCCAAGGGTCGCTTGTGGGTCACCACGATGGAAAGCTACCCGATGTACCTGCCAGGTACGCCTCCGGACGACAAGGTGTTAATCCTGGAAGACACCGACAAAGATGGCAAGGCAGACAAGCAAATCGTCTTCGCCGATGGCCTGCACGTTCCGACCGGTATCGAACTGGGTGACGGGGGTGCTTATGTCGCCCAGCAACCTAACCTGATGTTCCTCGCCGACAAAGATGGCGACGACAAGGCGGACGAACGATCGCTGATCCTGCACGGTTTCGACACGGCTGACTCGCATCACTCGATCAGTGCGTTCACCTGGGGCCCAGGCGGCGATTTGTACTTCCAGGAAGGGACCTTCCACCATTCGCAGGTCGAAACCCCTTACGGTCCAGAGCGCGTCGCCAATGCTGGCATCTTCCGCTACGAACCGTCGACCGAGAAGCTCGACATCTTCGTTTCGTACGGCTTTGCCAATCCATGGGGCCATACGTTTGATGACTGGGGCCAGAACTTTGTGGCCGACGCTTCCGGTGGTGCCAACTACTTTGGTGCGGCATTCAGCGGCGACGTGGTTTACCCACAGAAGCATGGTCGTTTGAAGCAGTTCCTCACCAAGCAGTGGCGTCCGACCGCTGGTTGCGAAATCGTTTCGAGCCGCAACTTCCCAGAGTCAGCTCAGGGCAACTACCTGCTGAACAACTGCATCGGTTTCCAGGGGATTTTGCAGTACAAGATGAAGGACGAAGGAAGCGGTTTCCATGCCGACCCGGTCGATCCACTGCTCGTTTCGGAAGACACCAGTTTCCGCCCGGTCGACATTCAGTTCGGCCCGGACGGAGCGCTTTACATTGTCGACTGGTACAACCCACTGGTCGGTCACATGCAACACTCGCTGCGTGATCCGAAGCGTGACAAGCATCATGGTCGTATCTGGCGTATTCGTTACACCGGCAACGATCTGGTCAAAGAACCGAAGATCGCCGATGCCTCGGTGACCGAGCTGCTGGACCTGCTGAAGGAACCCGAGTATCGCACCCGTTATCGCGTTCGCCGCGAACTGCGTAGCCACGACGGCAAGGAAGTTTCCGCTGCCCTCGAAGGCTGGCTGGCCGAACTCGACAAGAACGATCCCAACTACAGCCATCACCTGCTGGAAGCCTTGTGGGTCAAGCAAAACCTCGACCTGGTCGACGCCGACCTGCTGAAGCGAGTGCTAACCGACAGTGACTTCCGTGCTCGTGCCGCTGCCACACGCGTGCTTTGCTACTGGCGTGATCGTGTCCCAGGCGCCCTCGACCTGCTGGAAGTTCAAGTCAACGACGAAAACCCACGCGTCCGTTTGGAAGCGATTCGTGCGTTGAGCTTCTTCGAAGGAAGCGACGTCGAACGAGCCCAGGAAATCGCACTGCAGTCGCTGGTCCACGACCAGGACGAGTACCTCGAGTACACCTTCAAGGAAACGCTCGAGACGCTCGACAAGCGTGCCAAGAAGGACTAAGTCTGCGGTTTGATTAGCTAACCCATTCCGAGTCATCCTCAATCGAGAGGATGACTCTTTTTTTCGATGGAACTCAACTTCCGATGAAACACTCCACCATGTTGAATCGATGGATCTTCCCTGGCCTCTTAATTGCCGCGACGCTTGTAGTGGCCATGCCTGAGGCGGCGTTCGCTCAAGGAGCAACCGACGCGATGGTACGCCTGCTTCAAAGTGGCAAGCTGCCCGATTCCCGCGTCGGCACGGTGATCGGCATGATTGCCGAACGTGGCAACGAAGAGAATCTCGGTATCTTGTTTCAGGAAACCACCAAGGCCGATGGCTTCAATCCACAGTTGAAGTTGGAAGCTCTTAGTGCCCTGAAGAAGGCGAGCGAAAGCCGCAACCTGGTTCCGGCTGGCGATCTGTCCGCCATCAGCGGCATGATCAGCAGCGAAGATCCAACGCTCAAGACGCTCGGTATCCAGCTGGCAGGGCTCTGGAAAGTTCAAGCCACCGCCGATACCCTCGCTGCGATTGCCCTAGCCAACGATCAGCCGCTGAAGCTCCGCCGGTTGGCGATTGACTCGCTTATCGAAACGGGCAGCGATCAAACGGCCGCGACGGTCGCCAAGCTGACCGACGCCAACCAGCCGCTTTCAATCCGCTACGTTGGTGTTGCCGCGTTGACCAATATCGACATTCAACAGGCAGCCCAAGCCGCGGCCGAAGTGCTGGCCTCCGCCGATACGTCCACCGACCCAGCCGACATGATCGATGCCTTCCTCGCGGATACGAAAGGCCCCGATGCGTTGGCCGCGGCACTGAAGGACAAGATGCTCGATGGCGACGTTGCGAAGATGTGCCTTCGTCAGATGTACTCGGTCGGGCGTTCCGATGCCTCGCTGGTCGATGTGCTGAGCACCGCAGCCGGAATCGATAACAATCCGGACCCGCTGACCGACGAACAGCTTCAGTCGCTCGTCGCCAAGGTTTTGGAGAAGGGGGATCCGGCCCGGGGCGAAGACATCTTCCGCCGCAAAGAACTGAGCTGCTTGAAGTGCCATGCAATCAGTGGCGCTGGGGGCCAGATCGGTCCGGACCTAAGTCCTGTCGGAGCGACAAGCCCGGTCGACTACGTGATCAACTCGATCCTCTTCCCAGAGATGGCAGTGAAAGAGGCGTACATCATGAAGACGATTGTCGACTACGACGGCAAGATGCACCAAGGCGTTGTCGTCGACGAGAACGACGATCGTGTTGTGCTGAAAGATGCCAACGGCAAAGAGCTGATCATTCCGGCCGACGATATCGATCTCGAAAAAGAAGGAGGCTCACTCATGCCGAAAGGCCTGGCGAACTTCCTGACCGAAGAGGAATTTCTCGACCTGGTTCGCTACGTCGCGGAACTGGGCAAGCCAGGTCCGTATGGTATCCGCAGCGAGCCAACCATCCAGCGATGGCGCGTGCTGAAGGAAGTTCCCGAAGGCCTGCAAGGCGAAGCCAATCCTTCGACCGGCGAATTTGAATCGCAGATTCTTGGCCTGGGCGAAGACGCTTGGATGCCGGTATACGGCAAGGTGAACGGCAAGCTTCCTCTGGCTGACCTTGCCGAGATCGAAAGCCCGATCCTTTTCCTTCAAGCGGAAATCGAAGTGGTCGACGCCGGGAAGGTCGCGGTCAAGATGAGCCAGACCGCTGGCGTGACCGTTTGGATTATCGACGACGAGTTCAACGGCAGCGAACCGATCGTGGCCGATGTTCTGCCCGGACGTCACAAGATCACGTTCCGCTTGGACAAGCGAAAGCTGGAAGGGGACACCTTCCGAGCAGTCGTCACCAAGCCGAGTGATTCAACGGCTCAGTACACCGTGGTGGGCGGAAGCTAAACTGCTTCACGCAAAACCGCAGCCAACACGCAGGCCTTTCTCAATTGAGGAAGGCCTGCTTTTTTTGTGCGCTGCGATGCCTAACCTTCATCCAGCGTGCGACGAATTCGCCGCACGACAAAGTACTGAATCATCCCCAGGATTACGATCGACAACATCATGCAGGTCGCGTGATAGAAGTCAACAAACGCCACTGGCCGCAACGTTGCCCCGACGATCACATGCGTCATATAACCAATCCCGGCCAGCGTCATCGTGTAGCCGACCAGGCCTTTCTCGTAAAGCGTCGCGCTCGCCGCGACCAGCAATAGATAGACCAGCGACAACGGGCTGGCCGCACCATGCACCAGGAACAGCAGCCCCGTCAGCAGCACGAAGTTCCAGGTCATCCACGAATAGATCGCCACATTCCGGGTGCTGGGACGTTCATACATTCGCTGAAAAAACCAAGCCGCCGCGGAGAAGGCAATCGCGAAACCAACCGAAGCGATGCGGAACCAAGGCCTCGCCGAGATTGGCTCTTGCAAAATGTAAGAGCTGATCGCGTGATAGCTGAAAAACAAAATCACGCAGGCCAATGTGCTGGCCAGGCCTGGCTTGCGACGAGCCCAATAGACAATCCGTTCGCCGATCCCCAACGGCTTGGCTCGGATCGGCTCGTGCCGGAGAAACGCCGCGAGGTCCTCGGCAACGTCTTTCATGCAGCGATACCGTGCGGCAGGGGATTTGTGCATGCACTTCAGACAGATCGTTTCAAGTGCCCGAGGAGCGTGCCAGTTCAACTTGCGCGGCGGAACCGGATTCGCCGTACAAATCTGATCGATCGCGTCCAGGATGTTATTGCCAGAGAAGGGTGGCTTGCCGGTCAGAAGTGCGTATAAGATCGCACCCAGGCCATAAATATCGGTGGCGTGATTGATCTGATCGTTGCGACCGGCGGCCTGCTCTGGGGCCATGTAGCCAGGCGAGCCCAGGATCTGCCCGGAGTAGGTCATTTCGGAATTGCCATCCATCCGTTTCGCCAGACCAAAGTCGGTGACGTGTGGGTTTCCCTCCGCATCGATCAAGATATTGGATGGCTTCAAGTCACGATGAACGATCCCGACCGCATGGGCGTGCGCCATTGCCGAGGCAATCTTCAGCGTCAATTCCGCGATGGCTTCGGGACTCATGCCTCCTTGGCGGATGACGTCGGCCAGGCTCCGTCCTTCGATATAGCCCATCGAAAAGAAGTGCCGTCCTTGATGGTGCCCCACTTCATAGATCGGCACGATCCCGGCATGTGCGAGGTTCGCGGCGGCCTCAGCTTCAGCGCGGAAACGTTGAATTTCGAGAGCCGAAGCAAACTGGCCCGACAAAATCATCTTCACCGCGACCGTGCGGTCAGGCGATAATTGCCGAGCTTTGAAGACCACCCCCATGCCCCCTCGCCCCAGCTCTTGCAGAAGTTCGTAGCCGGGCAGCGTGTCGATCGTGTCGAGCTTCCGCTTCGTGGAGCGAGTCCTTTCGGGATCCGCATCCAGATCGACCGTGGCCGGTGTCAGATCGTCGACCTTCAAATGCTGGTGAACTGGCGAGTTATCCAGAGCCGAGTTGTCATCGGCCGCCAACATGCTGCGAAGTTCGTTCGCCAAGTCAGATCGATCGGCGAAGTGAGAGTCTAACCAGCGATCGCGATTTTCTTCTGGCAGCAGCAAGGCTTGCTCGAACGCCTCGCACAGTCGTTGATAATCTTCCGGAGTCATGCGTCGTCGGTCTTAACCTTCCGTGGCGGACGATCCACCTTCCAAGCGAGACATCAACCAGGCCTTGGCCAATCGCCAGTCGCCTTTGACGGTCGAAACCGAAACGTCCAGTGCGGCTGCCGTTTCTTCCACGGTCATGCCTGCGAAATATCGCATTTCGATGATCTTGGCGTGGCGAGGGTTCAGCTTGGCCAGTTCGGTCAGCAGCTCATCCAGTTCGACCAGATCGACATTCCCCTGCGGGTCGCCCGCGACGAGCCCTTCTTCCAGCGTGATTCGCTGGGCACCTTTGCCACGCTTGGCGGCGTTTTTGGTGCGTGCGTGATCGACCAGAATCCGACGCATGATGTTCGAGGCGACCGCACAGAAATGCGCCTTTCCCTTCCACTGCACTCGATTTTGATCGACCAGCTTCAGAAAAGCTTCGTGCACCAGGGCCGTAGCTTGCAGCGTATGGTCGGCCCTTTCGTTGCGCATATGCTGACTGGCGATCCCCTTCAGTTCCTGATAAAGAACCGGCAACAGCTTTTCTGCCGCATCCTGATTCCCCTCAGAAAGGGAAGCGAGCAGGCTTTCCACGTCGTCGCTCATGGAGTTTTCGTTTTCCTGTTAGGGCAGAGAAGGGGGGCCCGGCTTGATTCTCTTGGCCTCCACGTCTAGCTTAACAGTCGACAGGGCAGCCGAGAATGCTCTGCCGAGATTTGTTGGCCAGCCGGAAATCGAAGGATCGCGATGAACCTGGTAATCGTGCACCACCACCTGAATCGCGGCGGCGTCACCCAGGTGATCTTAAATCACCTGCGAGCCCTGCATGAAGCTGGTGCTACTGAGGCGTTCGACCGTATTGTGGTACTTTACGGCGGTCGGAAGACTGGCTGGCCTGAGGCCTCCGAGCCTGCTCTGGAAGACGTCCAGCTGGAAGTCGTTCCGAGCATCGATTACGACTCGGTCGTTCCCGCAGGCAGCCCCGATCCTTACACCGCCACCAGCGAATCGCTTCAGCGGCTCGATCTAACGCCGGATGAAACCATCCTGCATGTGCACAATCACACGCTCGGGAAGAATGTCGCCTGGCCGAAAGCACTCGCCCACCTGGCGAACGACGGCTACCGCATGCTGCTGCAGTTGCACGATTTTGCCGAAGACTTTCGCCCCGATAACTATCGCCGCCAGGTCGAGTTCTATGCCGAAAAGGGAAGCGGCATGGCTGGCGTTTACTTCCAGGCACCGCACGTCCACTACGCCGTATTGAATTCTCGCGACCGCGAACTGCTGCATCACGCAGGCCTCGACGAAGCCAAGCTGGCCTGGCTTCCCAACCCGGTCGATCCATTCCCCGCTTTGCCACATCGATCCGATGTTCGCAAAAAACTAGCTGATACGTTCGGAGTTAAGTCAAACGAATGCTACGTGCTGTATCCCGTGCGTGGGATCCGCCGCAAGAACGTCGGCGAGATGCTGCTTTGGTCCGCGCTCACGCCAGGTCCGGCAACTTTCGCGATCACGCTCGCCCCGGTCAATCCGGTGGAACTGAAGCCTTATGAAAAATGGAAGGCACTCGCCGAAGAGTTAAAGCTGCCTTGCAAGTTTAATGTCGGCGGCGAAGGTGGTCTGACTTATCTCGAGAACCTGGCCGCGGCCGACGCGATTATCAACACCAGCGTTGCCGAGGGATTTGGTCTCGTATTTCTGGAAGCGTGGCTGAGCGAGAACCTACTGATTGGTCGCGATCTGCCCGAGATTTCCGCCGATTTCAAAGAAGCAGGCCTGCGGCTTGATAGTTTGTCGGCCGCGATGTGGATCCCCAAACGCTGTCCAATCGACGGACGCATGGTCTTTTCGGAATCAAACTATCGGACGCGAATGCGGGAACTGTTCAGCCAGGTACTCGTCGACTTCGGTCAGGAAGAGCCCGACCTGGAAGACTTCGAGCAGAAGCTGGACGAACGCCTGGCGGAAGACTGGATCGACTTCGCCCTGCTGACGGTCGAAGCGCAAACCGAAGTGATCCGGCAAGTCGCCAGCGATCCGGAGCTCGCCGCGGCAATCGTACAAGAGAACGCTCACGTGATGCGTCCGCTCACCGAAGAGAACGTGAACTTCGACGCGACGATTCAAATCAACTCGCAAATCGTGTTGACAAAGTTCGGCCTGAAGGGGACCGGTCAACGATTGCGGGAGCGTTACGAATTGCTGAAGAAACTGAACCCTGGCCCTGTCTCTTCGTTCAACGGGGCCAATAAGATCTTGCGACAACTGGTCGACATCAAACGATTTCAGCCAGTGCGATTGGAAAACGGATGAACTGGCTCTCGGATATCTTGCAGCGTAATTGTCAGCCCCTGGAACCAATTCCGACGGAACTCTCTGCCGACCTGAAGGTTCTTCCTGATATCCAGGCGATCTTGTTCGATGTTTACGGAACGCTGCTGGTTAGCGGCAGCGGCGACGTCGGCACCGCGATGAACATGACCAAAGGAAGTGCTTTGGAAGCAGCACTTGGTGCCTGCGGAATCACCAGCAAGGTTCCCGCAGATGAATTGATCGCGCGACTGTACGCCGCCATCAAAGGTGATCACGAAGTTGCCACCAAAAGAGGCACTTCTTATCCCGAGGTCGTGATCGAGGAAATCTGGCAAAAAATTTTTGATGCCGCCATCGCTTCCCAGCAGATCGAAGTCCCCCCCGATTTCGACGTGAAGCGATTCGCTGTCGAGTTTGAAACCAGGGTGAATCCTACCTGGCCAATGCCTGATTTCAGCGAGGTTCTGGGGACGCTGCACCAGCGGGGCTATCGCTTGGGAATCATCAGTAACGCCCAGTTCTTTACGCCAAAAATCGTGGAAACGTTCCTGCAATCGCCACTTGAGGAAAATGGATTCCCCCCGGAGAACTGTTTTTTCTCGTACGAGCATCGCGTTGCCAAGCCTGGGACCGACCTTTATTCAGCCGCTGCGCGGAGTTTATCCGACCAGGGAATCGACGTGTGTCATATTTTGTATGTTGGCAACGACATGCTGAACGACGTTCAACCAGCGGCCCAAGTTGGCATGAAAACTGCTCTCTTCGCAGGAGACCAGCGCAGCCTGAGGCTGCGGAAGGATGACGCTCGAATGTTGCCAATACACCCTGATGTAACCCTCACACGACTTTCTGACATTTTGGCCTGTCTTCCGAGATAATTCATCATGAACATTCCTGAAATCACAGGCCACAATATTGGCTTTGTGGGGACTCGTTTCGCAGGCACCGACGGTGTGTCGCTGGAAGCTGCGAAGTGGGCCAAGGTGTTGTGGGATAACAAGCATGTCAGCTACTGGTACGGTGGGAAGATGGATACCAATCCAGACATCACCAGCCTGGTACCCCATGCCTATTTCGGTCATCCCGATATTCAGTGGATCAATCGAAGGATCTTCGGCACGACGACCCGCGACCCCGAGGTCTCGCGAAGAATTTTCGCCCTGGCCGAATACCTCAAGCACACACTTTACGAGTTCACCCGTCGGTTCAATATCGAGGTGATGATTGTGCAAAACGCCCTGTGCATTCCAATGAATGTTCCACTGGGCGTCGCCATCACCATGTTCATTGCCGAGACCGGCTTCCCGACTATCGCTCACCATCACGATTTCTACTGGGAACGCGATCGGTTCTCGGTGAACGCGGTGGGTGACATCTTGTCGATGGCATTTCCACCGACGCTGCCATCGATTCAGCATGTGACGATTAACCTGCCTGGTCAGGCCGATCTGTCGCACCGCAAAGGTCAATCGTCGATCCTCGTGCCGAACGTTCTCGACTTCGAAGATCCACCGGTCCGTGACGAGTATCCTCTTAGCTTTAAAGAGGACATCGGACTTTCGCCTAACGACATCGTGATCTTGCAACCGACGCGTGTCGTGCCGCGAAAAGGGATCGAGCACGCGATCTCGCTGGTCAATTCGCTCAACAATCCTCAATACAAATTGGTCGTGACCCACGAATCTGGCGACGAGGGTGACGAGTACATGAATGCCTTGCAAGAGATGGCCGATCGCCAGAACGTCGATCTTCGCTTTGTTGCCGACCGTGTCGGTGAAGAGCGCGGGCTCGATTCCGAAGGCCGCAAGATTTACACACTGGGCGACTGTTACGCAGCCGCCGACTTCATTAGTTATCCGAGCCTTTACGAAGGTTTCGGCAACGCCTTGATCGAGGCGTTCTATTTCAAGAAACCGATCCTGGTGAATCGCTATTCGATCTTCGTGACCGACATCGAGCCCAAGGGCTTCAAGGTCGTGACGATGAATGGCTATCTCACCAAGGACGTCGTCACCCAGGTTCGCAACCTGATGGAAGACGAAGCTTATCGCCAGGAAGTGGTCGAGCACAACTTTGAACTGGGCAAGCGTTTCTTTAGCTACTCGGTGCTCAAACGCAAACTGCGGGCCCTGGTGACCAACTTCACCGGTATGGACGATTTATAAAGCTTGTCGTGTGTTGGCCCCAGACGCGACAATCGAATAGGGAGGTTCCATGATCGGCACGTCAGAACAACACGATACTCTTAAGATGCACCTGACTCGGATGTATGGCGAGTCAACTGCCGACGTCGTTCTGCCGCGTATCGTCGAACTGCTGGAGTCGTACACCGCCAAGATCCCGGCCGCCAAACGTATCGGCTGGGACGAGACCGACGTCGTGCTGATCACCTATGCCGACCAGGTCTATGGTACTGACAAGCCGCCGCTGGCAGTGCTTCGCGAGTTCCTGGTGCAGCATGGCTATCAGGACCTGATCAACACGGTTCACCTGCTTCCATTTTATCCGTATACGTCCGACGATGGATTCTCTGTCGTCGACTACAAGCAAGTCGATCCAGGTTCTGGCGATTGGCCGGACGTGGCTGGCCTGGCGGAAGATTTCAATCTCGCCTTCGACTTCGTGACGAACCACTGCTCGCAGAAAAACGAATGGTTTCAGAAGTACCTCGCCGGTGAAAAACCTTACGACGAGTTCTTTATCGACGTTGATCCCAGCACCGACCTGAGCGCCGTCGTCCGTCCAAGAGCGTTGCCTCTGCTGACGCCGTTTCCATCGGCATCTGGTGAAAAGCATGTCTGGACAACCTTCAGCGCCGACCAGGTCGACCTGAATTTCGGCAGCCCGGAAGTCTTGCTGGCGATGCTCGATGTGCTGCTTTTTTATATCGAGAACGGTGCCCGTATTGTCCGCCTCGATGCGATCGCGTTCCTATGGAAAACGATCGGCACGAATTGCCTGCATCTGGATGAAACGCATGAGGCAGTCAAACTGATGCGAACGGCGACCGAGATGGTCGCTCCGCACGTGCTGCTGCTCACCGAAACCAACGTCCCGCATGCCGAGAACATCAGCTACTTTGGCCTGGCGGACGAAGCACACATGGTCTATCAGTTCAGCTTGCCGCCGCTGCTTTACGATGCCTACCTGAACGAAGATGCCAGTTCGCTCAACGAGTGGATGCAATCGCTGTACGACATTCCTGCCGGAACGACTTACTTCAACTTCACCGCCTCGCACGATGGCATTGGGGTGCGACCTCTGGAAGGACTCGTTCCTTCGGAACGCCTCGATAAACTAGTCACCGCGACGCGCGATCGAGGCGGCCTGGTCGGTATGCGAACGATGCCCGACGGATCGCAGAAGCCGTACGAGTTGAACATCACCTACGTCGACGCGATGGGCGAACCGGAAGGGTTCGGTCCTGAACTGCATGCGGCCCGCTTCCTGGCAACTCAGGCCATCATGCTGGCAATGAAGGGGATCCCTGGGATCTACTTCCATAGCCTGGTCGGCACGCAGAACCATATCACCGGCGTCGAAGAAAGTGGCATTCCACGCCGCATTAATCGCCGCAAGTTCGAGCGTCTGGAACTTGAGAACCAGATCTCGAAGCCAGACTCGCTGCAGCAGCGCGTGTTCCATGGCTATCAATCGCTGTTGAAGGCGCGGATCGCCCAGCCAGCGTTTCATCCCGATGGCCCGAGCGAAGTCTACGCGACCGGCAATCCGGCCATCTTCGGTTTCCTTCGTACGTCACCGGAGCGAGACCAAACGATTCTGGTACTCGCGAACCTGACCGACAAACTGCAAAGCTTGCCCCTCAGCGATCCTAAGCTGAAAGAGCTGAAATACGACGCGATCAGCGAATCGTTCGTCGTCGAGTCGCAAGGCATCACGCTTGATCCTTACCAGGTTGTCTGGCTGACTGAGCCGGACGAGACGTAAACGCCCCTTATCAACAGCCCATCCCACACCCCAGTTCCCGGCGAGGAGTAACCCCACTTGTCCGACTTTATCCAACAAGGCCCAATCTCTACACTGCACGATTTCGGCACGGTCGATTCGGCGCAGTTGGAGCAAACGCTGGTCGATGCGACGAGCGAATACCCAATGGGGTTGATCTTGCCGGTCACGGCCAGCGACATGCGAGCCCCGGCCTTCTCGACCATTATGAAGGAACTGGAAGGCACGTCGTTTCTGAAGACGATTGTGATCGTGTTGAACCGGGCAGAGTCGGTGGACGATTATCGCGAGTGCCGCCAGTTAACGTCCGGCCTGGGCAACATGGCTCGTGTGCTGTGGACCGATGGTCCGCGAGGGATTGCCGCTTTCCAACAGCTGACCGATGCAGGCTTCAACGTTTCCGTTCCCGGCAAGGGACGAGCCGTATGGACCGCGTTTGGCTACTTGCTGGCCGATCCTGAAATCAAAGCGATGGCGCTGCATGACTGCGACATCGTTAATTACCACCGCGACATGTTGATGCGGCTTTGCTTGCCGATGGCCCACCGCGGGTTCGACTTCGATTTCTGCAAAGCGTACTACGCCCGAGTCACCGACCGGATGCATGGCCGCGTGGTTCGCTTGCTGATGACACCGCTGCTGCGATCGCTGATCGGTGTGATCGGCAACGACGACTTCCTGGTCTTCCTTGACAGCTTTCGCTACCCACTCTCAGGCGAGTTTGCCATCACGTCGACGCTGGTGCGTGCCAATCGCATTCCCAGTGACTGGGGCCTGGAGGTGGGCACCTTGGCCGAAGTGTTCCGGAATACAAGCCCCAAGCGCATTTGCCAGATCGACCTGGGACATCCGTACGAACACAAGCATCAGCCAGTCTCGCTGGAAGATGCTCAGCGCGGGCTGATGAAGATGACCTCCGACATCCTGCACAGCATCTACCGCACGCTTTCGAGTCGCGGGATCGTGTTCAGCATGGGGATGTTTAACACCCTGGAATCGGCTTACCTGCGTTATGCCCAGGACGCCATTCGGCAGTATCACGCCGACGCGGTAATCAACGGCCTCTCGTTCGATCGTCACAGTGAAGAACAATCTGTCGAAGGCTTCGCCCGGCTGATCACGCAGTGCGGTCAAGAATTCTTCGAGAACCCTGTATCTGCCCACGAGATGCCGACCTGGACGCGTGTACGAAGTGCGCTGCCTGACTTCCCCAGCACGCTCCGTCGCATGGTTGAAGGTGACATGATGGAATACACCTAGTCGCTGCTTACGACTTCAAGAAATAGAAATGGCCGCGAATAAGTTCGCGGCCATTTCTGTTGATCGGCGGGACGCAGATGCGTTAGTCGTCCAGACGACGGACTTCGATGTCCTTGAACCAGACAGTGCTGCCTGGATCGTGAGCCTGCAGGGCGAAGGTGCCCTTGTCGAGGACTCGGGTGAAGTCATTACCTGGCTTGGCACCTTCTGGTTCGGTGTAATCCGCGGTGACTTCACCGTTGATCTTGATGATGACATGCTTGCCATCCACCTTGATGTAGTAGTCGAACCATTCGCCATCCTTCGCTGGCGAGTTGTTCATGACGTCCTTCACCGAGTAAATGCCGCCGGTCTTCTTAGGATCGCCGTGAGTGTTGTTGACCTGGGCTTCGAAGCCATACTTTGGCCAACCCTTGTCTTGGAACTTGGTGTGGAAGTAGATACCGCCGTTGCTGTTCTTGTCGGTCTTAACTTTCGCCTTGAACTCGAAGTTCTTGAAAGGCTTGTCTTCGCCCACGTAGAACAAGTGGCTGCGATCGCCCTTGGCAACAAAAGCGCCGTCTTCCACTGCCCACGATTGTGGGTTTTCGCTGATCTTCCAACCGTCGAAGGTCTTGCCGTCCATCAACGACTTCCATTCGCCTTCAGCGGCGGTTGCGACAGCGGTCAGCAACAAACAAAAAGCGGCACCAGCGGCCAAACGTTTCAACATGAGTTTTCCTTTACGAAGTGCGAATGTCTTCTTGGTCCGGGGATGGTTCGCGGCGGCGTTCAGGGTTTGTACCTATGCCCTGGGCAGTCACGACGCGATATTCAAGAACTGATTTTGGTTGAAACCCCGAGCGATGACAAGATTCCCAAACATTCCTGGACGGTTTTTATGGATTCGTGGCCATATTCCTGTATTTTTTGATGTCTGTAGCGAATCCCATTCGGGAACCAATCTCAATTGCCCCAACATTTCACACCCCACATCTGGAGCGGTCGGCCATGGCTACCCCTTCGATTTTGCCAATGAGCTGGGAAGTCCCAGAGATTCTTCGGCAACGACTTGGCGATGGACCTGGTCGTCAGCGCGTGATGGAGGCCAACGGCCACCTGCTGCTGGTCGTGCATCGTCCGCCGAAGCTGGGCGATCGCATTCGGAGCGGTCGCTATTTTTGGAGGTCGCCGGAAGGGAAATGGATTAGCAGCGATCTTGGCCAGGGCCCTTCCGCCATGCTCAAGCACCTGGACGAATACACTGTCGCGATCGAGAGGCTGGAGAAGGCCGAAAACGACGCCCAATCGAGCGAAGACTATTTTCGAGTAATCAGCGAACTGGCCCCCTTGCTGCGAGCCACTAGAAACCTGCACGCGACGCTCCAGAAGGCTCGCGAACTCTCTGGCAACGATCGCCTGATGATCAACTATCGCGACCGCAGTTACGAACTCGAGCGTTCCGCCGAACTGCTCTACAACGAGTCGAAGAATGAGCTCGATTTCCTGATTGCCCAGCGCAGCGAACAACAAGCCGCGAGTTCACACCGCATGTCGGTCTCGGCACATCGGCTCAATATCCTGGTGGCGTTGTTCTTTCCGATCGCTACTTTGGCAACCGTGTTCGGTTCGTCGCTCCGCCACGGGTTCGAGACCGCCAATGCGCCGTACCCATTTTTGACGATGCTGGTTGTCGGCTTCCTGCTTGGCTTGTTTCTGAACTGGTTCATCAACGTGCCGATCGATCCCAAGCCTCGCAAACGCCCCGGCGTCGATGCCCGCGTACCCCGCTCGCCCTAGCACCGGCGTGAGAATTTGCCGCGCGAAGATCACTCAGGCTGCGAGACTTCCGTCGCGGCAGGTGGGGCAGGCTGATCATGATTATGCAGTCCGCCTGGTTCGGCGAAACCAATCAGATAGGCAACGCCAACCCCCAGCAGCATCACCAGCGAAAGCTTCACTTTGTCGTGTGAATGGAACTGCACTTCCGGCAAGATGTCTGCCAGCGAGATACAAAGGAAGACGCCCGCCGAGAAGCAAAGAGCCATGCCGACCATAAACTGCTTCGAGGTATCGAGCCCGTTGTAGCCGGTGTAGAACAACAACACGCCGAGCGGGCACATCAACGCGTAGCCAAGGTTGACGATGTTGATCGTTTGAATCGGCCACTTGCTTTGTCGCATGACGAACGTGATCGACAAGGCATCGAGCGGCTTGTGCAGAAAGATTCCCAGGAAGACCCCCAGCCCCATGATTCCGACCGCGTTCGGATCGTGATGGGCTGCCGCCGAAACTCCGGCCGCCAAAGCGACACCATCTAGCAGCGTGTGCAGCGAAAGCCCGAGGAAGATTCCGAGCCAACGCATTCGCGAATCGGCCGCGTCCTCGGAGTGATCGTGCCCATGATGGTGGTGGCCATGATCGTGTTCGCAGTGCAGGTGACCGCCATGTTCATGGTCGCCAGCCGCGGTGCCAGGATAGTCGTTCTCGACCGGGGCGTGTTCATGAAAATGAAACAGACGCATCAGGAAGAAGGTGGTCAGCAAACCCAGCAGCAGACCACCCATCGCCCAGTCGATCGAACCGCAATCGCTGATGCCATGCGGCAGCATATGCAGGATGCCAACTCCCAGCATCAAGCCACCAACCGCACTCATCATCATCTGCATCCGGGTATGCGTCAGACGCATGACGACCGGCAACCAACCTCCCAGCAGAGAGGCGGCGATGATCAGCAGGCAGTAAATGGCAATCAACGCCAGGGGAAACATGACCTACGATTCCACAGTTGGAAGAACCTGATTCCCTAGCCGATTTCGGCACAATCCAGGGAAACCTTTCAGCTTAGACGCGCATTCCCCCCATGCCAAGTGGATGCGGGGCTTTGACCTGCTGGCCTGGAACGCTACGATTCAAAGACCATAACCTCTCATAAATCCATATTACGACAGTAGTTCCGGATGCCTAATCCAGCCCCAGAAAAGACGCTCGAATCGTCCTCACAGGTTAGCCTGAAAGTGACAGAACTCGATTGCTCGGAAGAAGCTCGGATCCTGAAAGAGGGGCTCGCCAGCAAGCCTGGCATCGAAAAACTCGATTTCGATGTCATGCGCGGGCGGATGGATATCTACTACGACTCCGATCATTGGAATATTCAGCAACTGATCGACGAGGTCGGTACCCTCGGGATGACGGCTCAGCGTTTTCAGGAAACAAAAGCAAAAGCCGACGAAGCCAAGCCGTCCCCGGCCGGGCGTGATCGCGAACGAGCTTTGATCCGCTGCGGTGCGTTCTTGCTGGTCGCCGTCGCCGTCCAAGCCTGGGACATGGGTTCGATCTGGGCTCTGTTCAGCATCGAAGAATCGGCTCACTCAGTCTCGGTCGTCGCCAGCTTCCTTTACCTTGTCTCGATTGGGCTGGGGATCCGCTGGATCTTGCCGAAGGCACTCAAATCGGTCTGGCGATTCACCGCCGACATGAACGTGCTGATGTGCGTGGCGGTTGCCGGAGCCGTGATCCTGGGCGAACTGTTTGAAGGCGCGATGGTCGTCTTCTTATTCACCCTCTCGGAAGTGCTCGAACAACAAAGTGTGAGCCGTGCCCGGCGCTCGATCCAGTCGCTGATGACGCTGGCCCCGGACATCGCTCGCGTGAAGAGTTGCTGCGAGATTCAAGAGATCCCCACCGACGACGTTCAGGATGGCCAGATTTGTGTCGTTCGACCTGGCGAACGGATTCCGCTTGATGGCACGATCACTGAAGGCTTGTCCGCTGTCGATCAGGCCCCCATCACTGGCGAATCGGTTCCCGTCGAAAAGCAGCCGGGCGATCCGGTTTATGCCGGAACGATCAATGGCAGCGGCAGCCTCGAGTTTCGCGTTGAAGGAACGTCCGGTTCGACCTTGCTCACGCGTATTGTGCGACTGATCGATCAAGCGTATCAGCGCCGTGCCCCAAGCGAACAATGGGTCGACAAGTTCGCTCGTTATTACACGCCCACCATGATGCTGCTGGCGGTTGCCATGATGGTGATTCCGCCGACGCTGTTTGGCTGGACCGTCGAAAACGCAACGACCTGGTTCTATAACGGCCTGGTGCTGCTGGTGATTGCCTGCCCATGTGCTCTGGTGATCTCGACTCCGGTCAGCATCGTTTCCGGCCTGACGGCAGCCGCCCGAAACGGCGTGCTGGTCAAAGGTGGCCTTTCGCTGGAAACCTTGGCGAAGGTCAAAGCAATCGTCCTCGACAAAACCGGAACGCTTACCACCGGCATGCCATCGGTTACTTCGATTCGCACGTTCAACGACATGGATTCGAACGAAGCCAACTCCATCGCCGCGTCACTTCAACAGCACAGTACGCACCCGATCGCGAAAGCGATTCTGAAGTTCACCCAAGATCAAGGGGGCACCTCCGCTGATGCCAACCAGGTCGAAGAGATCCCTGGGCGTGGTATCCGTGGCGAAGTCAACGGTCGCTCGGTCTGGCTCGGCAGCATGCGGCTGGCGGAAGAACAATCGATCGACGCGGGACTACTGCAAGAAGCTTCGCCTGAGCCAGGCAGCAACATTGTTCTGCTTGGACATGAAAATCAACTGCTCGCTGCATTCTATTTACAAGATCAATTACGAGAGACCGCTACGGCTGCGGTGGCTGCGCTGCATCGGTTAGGCGTTTCCCAGATCGAATTGATTTCCGGCGATCGCAACGACGTGGTTCGCAGCGTGGCCGAAACGGTCGGCGTCGATGCCTGGAGGGGCGAGCAACTGCCTGAGCAAAAAATAGAAGCGGTCGGCAGGCTGCATCACGAGCACGGACTGGTCGCCATGGTCGGGGATGGCATCAACGATGGCCCGGCACTTGCCGCGGCAGATGTCGGCATCGCCATGGGGGCGATGGGAAGTGACACGGCAATTGAAACGGCCGATGTCGCCCTGATGTCGGACGAAATCGAAAAGCTTCCCTGGCTGATCCATCACGGCCGACGAACGTTGTCTCTGATCCGGCAGAACATCTTCGCCGCGCTGGCGATCAAGGCGGTCTTCGTCTTACTGACGATGATTGGCTATTCCAATCTGTGGCTGGCGATCCTGGCCGACACCGGCGTTTCGCTGGCGGTGATTGCCAACAGCCTCCGTCTGCTGCGGATCGATTCCAAGCACGAGTGAAAGCACGCCCAAACGCTTTCACTCGCGTGAATGTCTGTTACTAGCATCGTCACGGCTGGCGACGGAAACGGGTCACTTGAAACGGCGTCGCTTGCCAGCTATCTCCGGAAACCAACAGCGTGTCGCCGTCGTCGGCCATGTCGGCCTGCCAGATATGCGTCTTGGCCTTGCCTGCGATGGCCACTTCCCATTGGCCTTGGGAATTCTGACTGGCGAGCCACTTCGGGTCTTCGGCTTCGACATGGATGGAATCGGAGCCCGTCACCTCGATTGCCGCGTCGCCGTTCGGTTTGAATTCGACGCTCATCTGGCATTTGCTGATCTGCCAACGCACGTACGGGACCAGCATCAGTCGCATCGGCAACGACATGCCATCTCGCTTCAGCACTTCGTCCACACGGTCGTAGCTCGTCTCCATCTGCCCGACCCATTTCCCTTCCAAAGGCATGCCGATCGGCCCTTCCGCGTAGAGGGAACTCGCCAACAACAGGGTCCCTGCGACAACGCCGCAGCACAACATCGCTCGAATCATTTTGGATCTCCCTATCACAAAACGGGTTGGAATCACCGTGACACCAACGCCTGATTGACTTACGCGGGACGATACCTATTGGTTCAAGGCATGGCAATGTGACATTGCTCGATTTAAGTCTTAATTGACATACCTTGTCGTTCTAGGTATTATCCCGTGATTGGAACACTTCTTGCCTGAGATCGTGTCGTCACGGATGGCCCCGAAAAGTAGCAATCCCGATTTCCTCAATGGCGTGCCAGAGCTTCTTTTGTTGCGTCTGTTGGCTCGTCGTCCGATGTATGGTTACGAGCTGGTTCAAGCGATCCGCCTGGCCAGTGATGGCGAATTGGAGTTCGGCGAGGGATGCATCTATCCGATCCTGCATCGTCTGGAACGCGACAAGAAGCTCGCCTCGAAGCGAGAGACGGTCAGCGGACGCAGCCGCGTCGTCTATCGGGTTACCCGGGCAGGTCGTAAGAAACTAGAGCAGCAGCAATCGCTCTGGGAACAGACCATGCTCGCCATTGAAAAAGTTCTTCACGGAGAGGATGACCGTGGAAACGCTTCCATTTCTTGACTCACTCCGAACACGTTTGATCGATCAAGGTTTGCCTCGCAACTATGTCGATCGCACTGTGCTCGAACTGGAGGACCATTTCGAGGATCTGCTCCGCTTCAGCAGCCAATCGCCGGAGCAATTGGCCCGGTGCCTCGATCGCTTCGGCACGATCGATCAACTGACGCAGCGGCTGGTTTCCGAGTATCGCCAGCAAAGCTTCGCAGGTCGGCACCCAGGGTTGATCTTCGGCCTGCTGCCGATTCCGTTAAGCTTTCTCGGAGCAGCTCTGTTTTACCTAGTCAGCGTAGCCATGATTCCGCAAGCGTTCCTTTGGCTGACGCGGAATGGCTGGCTGATTCCTCATACGCCCGAAGCTCAACTGCTGGGCAACCTTTCTGCCGGGTTGCTCAACACGATCGGTGAAGTGGTCGTCCCGATCGCGTGTGCTTTGCTATTATTTCGGCTGGCGTATCGGGGTGGTTGGATGAAAGGCTGGATTTGGCTTTCTTCCGGTTTGGTGGCGGTGTTCTGTCTGGCCAGCACGATCACATTGCGGATTCAAAGCGTCGAGTCCGAACTGGGCCGGAACATGCAGCTCAGCTTGCAGATGAGTACTCCGCAGTCCCTTTCCGATTTCGCGATCCAGGCCCTGCAAGCGACATTGCCGATGCTGGTCGTCCTGGTTTGCCTTGGCCTGAATCACTGGCCACGCATGCCCCATTCCGCCGGAACGATCGACGCCGATTAGCCCCTAGGGGATCGTTTTCCCCTTCCAGGGGCCTCTGCGGTGTCGCTGGCCCCGTCCGATTGCGGCACCTTTTGCGATGCCCGCCAGGACGTTACATTGTCGGTTTCAAACGAAAACGAAAAGAAAACCTTTCTTGGAGCTTGAATCCAAAATGGCAAAGCTATCGATCGCCGATGTCGACGTCAGTGGAAAAAAAGTCTTGATGCGGGTCGACTTCAATGTCCCCCTCGATGACAGCGGCAAGATCACCGACGATCGTCGAATCGAAATGGCCCTTCCTTCGATCAAGTCGGTTGTCGACCGTGGTGGCCAACTGATCCTGATGAGCCACCTTGGCCGTCCTGAACCAGGCGCCGACAACTCGGCTTACAGCCTGAAGCCAGCCGCCGTTCGCCTGGGCGAACTGTTGAGCAAGGAAGTTGCTTTCGCCAGCGACACCGTCGGCGAAGATGCCGCCGCCAAGGTTGCCGCCCTGACCGATGGTGGCGTGGTCGTGCTGGAAAACCTGCGATTTGAAAAGGGCGAAAAAAAGGGCGACGCCGAATTCGCTGGCAAGCTGGCCGCCTTCGCCGACATCTACTGCAACGATGCCTTCGGTACCTGCCATCGTACCGATGCTTCGATGGTTGCCGTTCCAGAAGCGATGGGAAGCAAGCCCAAGGTTGTCGGCTTCCTGGTCGAAAAAGAAATCACCTACTTGTCCGATGCCATCGGCAACCCAAAGCGCCCATTCGTCGCGATCCTGGGTGGTGCCAAGGTCTCCGACAAGATCATGGTCATCAAGAATCTGTTGGGTATCTGCGACAAAGTGCTCATCGGTGGTGCTATGGCCTACACCTTCTCGCTCGCTCAAGGCGGCAAGGTTGGCAAGAGCCTGGTCGAAAAGGACAAGGTTGAACTGGCCAAGGAACTGATCGCCCAAGGTGGCGACAAGTTGGTTCTGCCCGTCGACACCCACTGCGGCGACGACTTCAGCGGAAGCTGCAACAAGCAGGTCGTTAAGGCTGGCGAAATTCCAGACGACTTCGAGGGCCTCGACGTCGGTCCAGAAACCGCCAAGCTGTACGCCGACCTGGTGAAGGACGCCAAGACGGTCGTTTGGAACGGTCCAATGGGCGTGTTCGAGATGCCTCCATTCGACGCCGGAACCAAGGCTGTCGCTGACGCAATCGCCGAATCGGATGCCATCAGCATCATCGGTGGTGGTGACAGTGCCGCCGCAATCGGCCAGTTTGGTCTGGACGACAAGGTCACCCACGTTTCGACCGGTGGTGGTGCCAGCCTCTCGATGCTCGAAGGTCAGGCCTTCAAGGCTGTCGATATCCTCGACGACAAGTAGTCGCCATCACTTCGGTGATCGAATACCATGGAAGCGGTCCTGAATAGCAGGGCCGCTTTTTTTATGAGAAAGTCGATCGAATGAACGCGACCACGCCCATTGTTCGCCTGCACGAACATCGCATGTGGGCCAACGAAAACCTTCGCCAGGCTTGCCTTTCGCTGACGTCAGAGCAGCTCCATCAGCAGCACGCCATCGGGCAAGGTACGCTCTGGAAAACGCTCTGCCACATGTACGCCGCCGAATATGTTTGGCTGGAGGCATTACAAGGCAAAGTCGAAACGCTTTGCCCCGGCGATGTCCCTGGCAAGCTGCCAGGCAATCAGGAAGGGGAGGGTGCCGTCACTACCTCGGCCGAATTGTTCGATCGCTGGAAACGGCTCGATCAACTTTGGAACGCCTACCTGACAACGCTCACGCCAGATCTGCTTTCGGTGACAATCTACAAAAAGAGCAGTAGCAGTTTCCAAGGTCAGGCGATTGGCGTCTCCGCGATGGATGTCCTTTTGCATGTCGCGACGCACGCGCATTACACCACCGCTCAGGCCATCAACATGCTACGCCATGTCGGTGTGGAAACGCTGCCGCAGTCGATGCTCATCACCCTGGCACGCGCCCAGTCGCTGGAACAATCGTAACCGCCAGAAAGCAACTGGCAGAGGATCACCGTCATGGCCAAGGCTTACCTGATATTGACCATTGCTCTGTTCGGAGCCCTCGGCGCACTCGGCCGGGTCTATCTCGGGACGTTCATCCAAGGCCTGGTGCCGGTATACGATTCGATCCGCTTCCCCGTCGGCACGTTACTGGTGAATGTACTGGGCTGCTTGATCTTCGGTTACCTCGGCTTCCTTGGACATCATCACGATGTCCTGCCTCCGTTCTGGCGAACGGCCTTACTGTCTGGCCTCCTCGGCTCGTTCACCACCTTCTCGACGTTCAGTTTCGAGACCATTCTTTTGTACGAAGACGCGCCGCACGGCAAGCTTTACCTGGCGGCCGCCAACATCTTGCTGAATGTGACGCTGGGCCTCGGCGCGATTCTTTTAGGGCTGCAAATCGGCCGTTTAACGACCGGTAACTAGCTAAGCATTTATGCTGCGCAAGTTCTATGTTGCGAGGGCGTGAAGAATGCGCTAATTGCACCTCAGTTCGGATTGGCAAAATCGGAACTTGCTTACAATGCAGCGCTTGGCATGAAATCCGGCCCACGATCTGGTCGGAATGAAAATCTGAAACCGTGTTGATGCGTGCTGGTCGCCATCAACCTGAACCCCATGGTTAGCGATGACTTTCGGCTTCCTGAATTGGGCAACTTCTCAGCGTCTCGTTTCGGCACCTCTGGCCATTCTGTTACTGATTTCGGTCAGTGGTTGTGGTGGCTGCGGCGGCAGCTCGCCGAGTGATAAGCTCGCGCGATTCAACTTTACCCGTGCCCCTGATGCGGACGAACAAGCAGCGAAAGCAAAGCCTGCCGCGGAAGCCAAACCCTCCGCGACTGCTGCTCAGCCGGAGAAGCCCGCGGAAACACCTCCGCCGAAACCAGCCGAAGAAGTGAAGCCTCAGCCTGCGGCTACCCCGGCACCTGCTCCGGCTGCCCAGCCAGCGACAAGCAAGCCAGAACCAGCCGCGCAGCCTGCCGCTGCGGCTGCGACGACACCAGCCCCAGCCACGACCGTGGCAGCAACCGAACCTGGAATCGCGGGCGCACAAAAACGCCAGGCGGTGATCGAAGCGATGAAGCTGATGCCCGTCGGCGGTAGCGACCGAGCAGCAACCAAAGCACGTAGCCACGGCCTGATGGCACTCGTCGGCCAGGCCTTAGCCCAGCAAATCGCGGAAACGAAAAGCATTCCAGCCACGGCCCCTGTCGATGCAACGGGAAGACAGTTCTTAAGCTGGCGCGTTCACCTGCTGCCTTACCTCGGCTACGACGAACTTTACAAGAAGTTTCAACTCAACGAGCCTTGGGACAGCCCGACCAACATCAAGCTGAGCACCGAGATCCCGTTCGTTTATGCGACGCCAGGCTACCAGGACGATCGAACGAACCTGGTGCTGCTGACCGGCCCAACCTGCGCCGCGAACGATCGCCGGGCAACCCCGATCAGTGCGCTAACCTCTCGTAGTCTCTACAACAGTGTGGTGATGGTCGAACTCGCTGATCCGCAAGCTCGTCCCGTGTGGACCAAGCCGGAAGATCTGGCCTTCGATCCATCGATCCCTTCTAAAGGCTTGACCGGATGGCCTGATAAAAAGTTCCTGGCGGTCACGGCCGATGGCGAAGTGCATGATGTCCCGGTCACCAACCAGGATCACCTCAATCGCTTGTTCGTCGTGAGCAATCCGATCGACCTGAGCGAGATCGCCTCGGCACCGACGCTGCCGGGAAGCATGGCTTCGGCAGGAACGAACATCTCGCTCACGTCGACGCAGCCGATGGCAGGCCCGGTCAGTCGCAACGACTTGGATCCCTCGAAGATGCCCTTGCCAGAAACAGCTGAGATCGATGCGGCCGCGATCGAACTGCGACGCCTTTTTCAGAACGAAGTTCGCGAAGCAGACCAGGATCATAAGAAAGCCGAGATCGCCAGCAAGCTGCTGAAGCACGCCGAGTATCTGCAGAACGATCCTGTCAAACAGTGTGCCGCTCTGCAGATTGCTTATCGCTTCGCGATTCTGGCCAAGAGCCCCATCCTGTTGAAGGATGCCTTTGAGCAGCTTCAGCGAAAGTACCAGGTCGACTCGTTCAGTTCCGACATGTTCATCGTTCGCTTCGGTTCCGAGAACATTCAGCGAATCCCCGCCCATCGTTTGCCAGAGTTTCGTTCGATTGCCCGCACGATCTTGAATCGTGCCATCGCGGACAATAATTTCCCAGCGATCGACGAGTTGATTCGCATCGGGACATTCTACGCGGCCAGTCAGAACGACCAACGGACGATGACCGAACTGGACAACCTCAAGTCGCGGAACAACGCCGCCAAGAAGGATTACGACGCGATCCAGGCCCGCTTCCTTTCGCTGGAAGTTCCTTCGCTCGACGAACAAGGCAACCTGATGGTTGGCAAGTTCTGGTGCATCCATCGTGACAACTGGGAAAAGGGATTCGAATTCCTCCTGCGAAGCAACGACGATCGTTTGCAGTACCTGGCCGAGACGGAAATGACCACTCCTGCCGATCCTCGCATCCAGTTCAAGATCGCCGAAGGGTGGTGGGAGATTGGAATCGCCAGCCCACCAGGAACCGAGCGGAACCGCTTTCTGGGTCGAGCCGCCCAGTGGTATAAGAAATCGGATCAGAACATGACCGACTCCCTCGAAAAGGTGACCGCCCAGCAGCAACTCCAGGAATTCACCCGACTGACTGGGGTCCGAGACATTCCTTCGCTATAGCTTTCGCTTGGTATGATCTGGCACTTGTCCCGATTATGCAGATCGAATCGTCTGACGGCGTGCCGGTAAACTTTTCCGGCCGCCGATGGCGAAGTCTAGATTGGTAGCATTCCATCTCAGGCTTCCTAGCAAAGGATTGATTCGGCATGGTTCATCGCGGCGGGTACTTCGACTGCATCGTCATTGGTGCAGGCCACAACGGCTTGATCACCGCTGCTTACCTGGCCAAGGCTGGAAAGAAAGTCGCCGTCCTCGAACGCCGCCATGTCCTGGGGGGCTGCTCGACCACGGAAGAACTTTGGCCTGGCTTCAAGGTCTCGACCGCTTCTTACGTCGTCAGCTTGCTGCTGCCGGAGATCATCCGCGACCTGAAGCTGAAGCAGAATGGCTTGAAGATTCTGCCGCGTGATCCCGCCTCGTTCACGCCGACGGACGATGGCCGCTATTTACTGCTGGGGCACGACGTTAACTCGAACGCGCAGCAGATCGCCAAGTTCAGCCAGAAAGACGCCGAAGCGTATCCGAAGTACAACGAACTGCTCGAGCGAATTGCCGCGGTCGTCGAACCAATCTTGATGCAGACGGCGCCAGACCCGCTGCCGATGCCCAAAGATTGGCGGAGCGTCCCACTCACCAAACGGCTTCGCGATACGTCGCGACTGTGGAATTTCTATCAGACCTTTGGCAAGCTGGGGGGCGAAATCCCGGAGGCGATCGAACTGCTGTCCGGTGCCGCTCGGCCGATCCTGGAACGCTGGTTCGAGAGCGAACCGCTTCGAGCAACCCTTGCCACTGACGCGATCATCGGGGCATTCGCTTCGATTTCGGCACCTGGCACGGCATATGTGCTGCTCCACCATGTGATGGGAGAAGCAGGCGGCAAACGCGGCGTCTGGGGCTTTGTCGAAGGGGGCATGGGTGGCATCGCCACGGCGTTGTCCAAGACCTGCGAAGAGCTCGGCGTGACGATCGTGCGAGAAGCCCCCGTCGAGAAGATTCTGGTGGGCAATCGCGGCGCGGAAGGTGTTCAATTGGTCGATGGCACCAGCTACGAAGCGAAGGTGGTCGCGTCGAGCGTCGATGCGAATCTCACGTTCCGCAAGTTCCTGACGCCGAACCAACTGCCGCCTGAGTTCCTACGAGCGATCTCGAACATCGACTACGCTTCGGCATCGGCGAAGATCAACCTCGCCCTGGCCGAGCCTCCGCAGTTCACCGCATTCCCCGGCGAAGGCATCAGCCCGCTGCATCATGGCACGATGCACATTTCGCCGACGATGGACTATATCGAACGTGCCTACGACGACGCCAAGTATGGTCGCCCGAGCCAGGCACCGATCCTGGAAATGACGATGCCCACGTCGGTCGACAAAACAATCGCTCCTGATGGCAAGCACATCTTGTCGATCTTCGTGCAGTATGCCCCATATAAACTTCGCGATGCCAACTGGGACGACATCAAAGAATCGTTCGCCGACACGTGCATCGCCAAGATTGCCGAGTACGCCCCGAACGTCCCTGGTGCGATCATGCATCGCCAGGTTCTTTCGCCGCTGGATCTCGAGCGAACCTATGGGTTGACTGGCGGCAACATTATGCAGGGTGCCATGAACTTCAATCAGCTCTTCGCGATGCGGCCAGTGCCAGGTTGGGCCGATCACCGTACGCCGGTGCGTGGCTTGTACCTTTGCGGTGCGGCCAGTCATCCTGGTGGCGGCGTGATGGGTGCCTGCGGAAAGAACGCGGCGGTCGAAATCTTACGCGACTTCTAAGATCGTCCGGAATTCGCTTAGCGGCCAACCAGTTCCAGCGTCGACCAGATGCTGGGGTCTTCGTCGATGGGGAACTGCGTGTTGACGCTTTGCGTCTGCCAGCCTAGTTCGCGATCCATCACCGCGTAGAAGAAGCCAAGCTTGTCGTATTCGCTCGGGTCGTAACCGGTGAGGCTGGTCGCCGGGACGCAGCACTCCAACAAGTAACCATCTTTGGTGAGTGTTCCTCGGACACGCAAGTCGCCGGGACGAACCGGATTGGCGTTCTCGCGGGCACGGTTGATCAGCAACTGATCGCCCACCGGATTCCGATAGCTAGGGCCAGCGCCAATCGGCAGAAAGACAAACCGATGGCAGAACCGGGTTGCCCGGTGAACGTTATGCGTGGCCCGCGTATCGATCCAGATCTGAAAGCCATCGCTTTCATCGACGCGACTTTCACGGCACCACACCGGCTGGCGTTTTCCTGAAACCAGGACCGAGAACGAAACGCCCCGTTCGTTCCAGCCACCACGGACGTCGGCGAATTGCTTCCGGCTATCAAGCTCGCCAAAACCGCGCAGTTTGTAATCGTCGGTGTAACCCAACGGACGATCGTGCCAGATCTTTTCCCGATAGGTAAAGGGGACCGAATACTGAAACAGGAAGGATGGAGAGAGGACCGATTTCGCCATTAGCTTTGCTGTTTCGTTCTCTAAAGTTCCGCTGCTCTGACCAGGAATTGCCTCTTCAACAAGGCGGTGCGTCAGGAAACCTGCTCACTTGCACCAACCCTACGCTGCGCGTTTGGTTCCGGTGAAGATGTAGTAGGGAGTCTTGAACCACAGCAGGTACGGCACCTTGGCGCGGTTCTCTTCCAGTTTGGCCGTTTCGAAGTGACGACGCAAATAGGGAAGGTGATCGCGTGACGGAAAGACGTTGTCCGACGCGAACCAGACCGGCCAGAAGCTACGCGTAAACCATTTGTGTCGCGTCAGTTGATCGTCGGGGAACTTCCGCGAAACATAGAAGTCGACCACACCGATTGTTCCGCCTGGCTTCAAGATCCGCAGCGCGTTGTCGATTGCCGCGTACCAGTCAGGAATCATGGTCAACGAATACGAGAAGGTCACGACATCGGCGTAGCCTTCCTCCGGCGTCCACGTGGTCGCGTCGGCTTCCACCGTTTGGACGCTCGACCAGCCACGCTCTTGAATGCGGTCGTCGCACACCTTCAGCAGCGACGAGGCCAGGTCGACCACGTAGGCCTTCTTCAGCTTCGAGATGCGATCGGAAATGAACTCGAGGTTCGATCCGGTTCCGCCACCCATGTCGACCCAGACAGCGTCCTGGGGCGGATCGATCGAGCGGTACATTTCCTCTCGACCTTTCAGCAGACGCTTACGAAAGTCGTCGTAGGCGCCCGCTTGTCCGCTGTAGAAGCTATCGAGGCGTTCGGCGTGGTTGTCGCCACGCACCGGCTTCACGGCCAGGTGATAAAGAACTTTGAGATCCGAAGCGAGGCTCATCCGATGCTCCACTAGTTGCTCGTCATGCCCTCGCCCGGATCGTTTTACCCTGACGAGGGCCGCTAGGTCTTAGGCCGCGATGTCCGCGATGCGGAAGGCACCGTACGTGTGGACGCGATCCTTGACGTGAAGCTCGTCCGCCAGTTCCTGATGGTAGGTCAGCAGTTCACCCACCTGCTTCTTCTGGCCCTTGTGGGTGATCTCGACTTCGTCGACGAAGTCGGTATTCAAACCGCCGGTACGCCAGATGATGCGGGCATCTTCCTGACCCTCCATGCGATTGGCAATCGCCTGCCATTCGTTGACCAGGGCAAAGTACAGCTTGTCGGTTAGCCAGTCCTGGTGATCCAACAGCACCAACCGATGAATCGGATGGTCGTTGTGCTTTTCCAGGAAGTGCTGTACCGAATCGGTATGCGTGCTGACCTTATGGACCAACCCATCCTTCAGCTTCTGGAAGTTTTCAGGCTTCAAGTATTCCGGAGAGCAAGTCTCGGTGTACTCGCCGGTCACGTAGACTCGCCAGAAGTAATTGTCGTGGATTGGCAACTCGGCAAAGACCGCTCGCATGTTGTCCTGGACGAAGTCGACGATGCCGTTGGCATACTGCTTTTCCAGATGCTCGCGCTGGGCACGTGGCACGCCGACCAGGCTCCAGGTCGTATCGCGGCTCATGGCAAACTTCAGCGGACCAGTCCACAGCTTGCGATCGATCACCTCGAAGATCTCGCGTTGCTCGTCGAGCGATTTCGCGTCGAGCAGTTCGAGAACCTGAGGTCGCATCCGCAGCACGTTGTCGACGTACATGTTCACCACTTTGGCGAAGGCACCCGACGTTCCGCGGAAGTAGAAGCTGCGGCGTTTGCGGGGGCGGAAGTACTTGATCTTGCGATCCCAGTAACTTCGCGACCATTCCGGCAGCGAGCTGCGCAGTTGATTCTTGTAAGTCTCTTTGAAGTTCAGCAGTTGGCCTTTCCCGAACATGGAGAAGAAGTCTTCATACTCCAGGTTCTGGATGGCTGCTTTCTTCAGATCCAGCAACGCATTTTGTCGTGGATTCATATCGACGGCGTACACATGGTTCGCACCCGCCAGGACATAGTCCAAAGCGTTGCAGCCGGCCGACGTGATGACCATCACGTTGTGGTGAGGTTGAATCTGCAGGGCGACACGATCAAGACGCGGATCTTCCCAGCAGGTGTTATATACTAAGTTATTACGGTGAACGAAGTTAAAGACGCGACCTCGAACCCAGCTAACCAATGCCATTGCGGCCCTCGAAGATCTAGATCGGGCAAGGATAGGGCTCACCGAAAGGGTTTACCCCGCCAATCTTCGGTGTCTACGAATCGACACCTCGAAGTAACTCATTGATTGTAGGGGCTTACCCGGCGATCACAAGCAGCGGTGCCGCCTATTCCCCCTCCCTTTTCCCGCTTCTTACATAAGATTTACCCATTGTCGGGATCTGATCAGACGGCTTTCTCTGGCCCAACAATGGCCCCCCAATGGAACCAACTTGGCCGGCAAACCGTGACGAAATCACCGCCAGTGCGACGATGCACTTTCGGTATATTCGCTGGCGTTAAGAACTTATCGCGGCAAAGAACTGCTCGGTGGCAAATTTCTGGAAGGCGGATGCTATCATCCCTGGCAAATCGTCCGGTTCGCCAAGCTGATTTAAAACGTCTTCGATCGCTTCCCCCACGCTTTGCGAAGCGGCCAGCCGCGAAATCAACTCGATTTGAAAGTGAGTCAGCGGAACGCGTCGAACCACGAAGTCGCGTCGCGTGAGGGCCAGAAACGATGGAGCCGCCTCAGGCACATCAGGCTGAGGCTGCGTTCGAGCCCTCGTAAGAAATTCGTTGATCGGAAACGTCAGGCGATGCCAGCGCAGACAAGGCACTACCGTCAGCCGAGCCTGCCAGAAATCGTCGGGCGAGATCCCTTCCAAATCGGCGGCCGTGATGACCTCTTTCCCTTCGACGCCAGGCCCATCAAAGACGTCGTCGATGCTGCGTTCGATCGTCGCCAGTTCCACCAGAAAGTGCTCGAAGCCAGGACTTTCCGCCTCGGGACTGGTCTCACGTAGGAACTGCGGAAAGTGATCTCCCAGGCGATCGAGCGTATAGCTTCGCGAGGGGTACTGCTGCAAATAAGCGATCGCGAACTGGTCGAACAGTTCGTCCCCAACCGTCTGCGCGAAAACAGGGAAGATCGACTTCAAGCATTCAACCAGCCGGGCATAGTAGGCATTCGCGTAAACTTCCAAACGCTGGATGCTGGTTCGCCTTTGGCTCGGCGTGATGACCGTTTCGATCTCTTCGGTCGAGACATCGATCAGCCGGCGAGCTTCATTGTCTTCAATTCCCTCGACCACGCCACCGACATGGCTGATGACCGAATGCATCCATTGCTGCAAGATCGGCAGATCGACAGGCTTCGGTGAATCGCTGGCCATCGACTAGTTCACCTCGTGCTCGATCCGATGAGGCGGATGGGGCACGCGGGTGGAAGGCTTCGTGACAGGTAGATCGCCTGTGATCGGCTTTCCCTGGATCAACTGCTTGGCCTTCAGCACCTCGGCATGCATCGTATCGAAGTCAGGAATATTGGCGTCCCACTCCAAAAGCGTCGAAACGCCTCCGGTCCGTTCGTGCGCCAATCGATAAAGCTGCCAGACCGGATCGATCACATGCCCATCGTGGGTATCGATGCAGTAGTCCCCCATGTTCGTGTGCCCCGCCAGGTGAAACTGAACGATGCTTTCCCACGGAAGATTTTCGATATACTCGACCGGATCGAAGTCGTGATTCGCGGCGGAAACGTAAACGTTGTTCACATCCAACAGCAGGCCGCAGCTGGTCTCTTCGGTCAGGGCCGTCAGAAACTCCCACTCCGCCATCGTCGAGTTAGCGAAGGTCACATAGCTGCTGGGGTCTTCCAGAACGAGCGGCTGCTCCAGGAACTCTTGCACCTGGCAAACACGCTGGGCGACATGCTTGAGCGTCTCTTCGTTGTACGGAATCGGTAGCAGGTCGTGCGAGTTCTTACCGGCGACTCCGGTCCAGCAAACATGATCCGAGATCCAGCGAGCTCCGATCTCGCCGGACAATGTCTTCAGCTTTTGCAGGTACTCGAAATCGAGCGGGTCGGTGCTGCCGATCGAGAGAGATACCCCGTGCATGACGACGGGATATCGTTCGGCAACCTGATCGAGGACGTATCGAGGACGTCCTTGCGAGTCGATGTAGTTCTCGGAGATGATCTCGAACCAATCGACCGCCGGCTGCGTTTCGAGAATGTGATGAAAATGCGGGGCGCGCAATCCGACCCCTAAACCAAGATTCTCGAAGCCAAGCCGTGGCTGAGGCATGGTACTGCTTTGGTTCCTAAGCGGCGGCTTCCGGAGCAGGCTTCAGTTCGACGCCCTTTTCCTTCATCCGCTCTTCGAACAGTTCACGGGCCTTCTTCCACATGCCACCAGACATCGGGATGTGGCAACCACCTTTGCCTTTGCACTCGTTAAAGCCAGGCGTCTTTCCGCAGCCACCTTGCCCCTTGCACTCGTTGCGGCCGCCACAGATGTGATGCTCGATGGTGGCACACGTGCCGGCACCAGCACATTCGTTGCTTCCCTTGACCCCTTGGCCTTTGCACTCATTCAAGCCGCGGCAGGCATGCTTGGCGACGGTGGAAGTTGCTTCGTCGCCCGAAGCAGGTTCGGTCGGTTCGGCCGACTCGCCGGTGGTCGCCGGCTTTTCACCACCGCACCCCAAGGCTCCGATCGACATCATGCCACCCAGGGCGGCAGCAGAGAGTTTATGGAAGTCGCGACGCGAGTAATCCTTGGAAGCCATGTGCGGTGTTCTCCCAGATCCGTAATGAGGAAGGTGATCGTGCTTAAGTCGTTATCCTAGCCGATTTACCGACACCAGTCTGGTAAGCCAACCCACTCTCAGCCAAAAAATTCGACCGAGGTCCGCACGGCATCGGCCAGCTTTTCAACCTCTTCTCGGGTGTTGTACAGATAGAAGCTGGCGCGAACGCTGGCACTGATTCCCAGCTTCTTATGCAGCGGCAACGTGCAGTGGTGTCCTTCGCGAACCGCGATTCCCCGGCCATCCAGGAACGTGGCAATGTCGCTGGCCGCCAGACCATCGATCACGAAGCTGACGATCCCAGCCTTCTTCGTCACATCAGGCCCCAAGATCCGCAGCCCCGGCACGTCGGCCAGCAACTGATGGGCATAGGCCGCCAACGATTGCTCGTGCTGCAGGATCGCGGAAAGACCAACCTTTTCGAGGTATTCAATCGCCGGCGTCATTGCGATCGCGTCGGCGATCGGAGGGGTCCCGGCTTCAAACTTGGCTGGCAACATGGCAGGCGTGAAGCGGTCGATCTCCACAATATCGATCATGCTGCCACCACCCAAAAATGGTGGCATCTCGTCGAGAATTGACTCTTTGCCGTACAGCACACCCACACCGGATGGACCAAGCATCTTATGCCCGCTGAAAGCAACGAAGTCGGCGTCCCAGTGCTGGACGTCGATGGCTTCGTGCGGGACCGCCTGAGCGGCGTCGACCAGCACTTTGGCACCAACGGCATGAGCGGCTTCCACCACGCGGCCGACCGGATTGATCGTTCCCAGAACATTCGAGACCGCCGCCAAGGCCACGACCTTGGTCCGTTCGGTCAGCAGTTTCGGCAGAAAGTCGAGATCGAGTTGCCCATCTTCGGTGATCGGAATCGCCTTGATGACCGCCCCGGTTCGCTGAGCTAACTGATGCCAGGGAACAAGGTTCGAGTGATGCTCCATCTCGGTCAGCAAGATCTCGTCGCCCGTCTGAAGATTGGCGTCGCCCCAACTTCTCGCGACCAGATTGATCCCCATCGTGGTCCCGCTGGTGAAGATAACCTCGTGCTCGGATGCAGCGTTTAAGAACCGCTGGGTCGACTTCCGAGCGATCTCGAACAGGTCCGTCGACTCACCACTGAGTCGATGCGCCCCGCGATGCACATTGGCGTAATACCTTTGATAAACATCGGTTAGGCAATCGATCACCGACTCGGGACGCTGGCTGCTTGCCCCGTTATCGAGATAAACGAGCAGATTGTTCTCGTCATCTACCTGGTGCAGGATGGGGAAATCGGCCCGAATGCGTTCGAGATCCAATTGCGACTCCACGTCGAAAGTGGCCATGAATCGGTGGTTCTGTTGGGGTTCGATCGCCTTAAAGAAGGCGGCTGATTTTACACATACTTTGGTTATTTTATTCCCCAAGACCCATTCGGACAACGAGCGGTTCGCTCGTCATTTGAGCCGCCAGAAGGTTTCCCACGGAATCTTCAGCTCTTGGCGACGTTTTTCCGTATCACTGGCGAAGCGAGCCGCATCGACCGGATAGCCCGCCGTTTCGACAATCCCTGGCACCTGATCCGCCCAATATCGGTTGATTGCCTGCATGGCGACTTCGCGGTGAAACTTGGCGTAGATCGAGGCCAACGCGGTTGGCAGAAAACCTTCCCCTTTCGAGCGAAACTCGATCGTCACCTCGCTCGTTCCAACTTCGCCGTAATAACGACTCACGCCGCGCGACTCTTCCAGAATCTTCCACCATGTTTCGGGAAAGAAGTGCTGCAGCAGTCCGCCGTAATAGTCGCGCCCGCCATGCTTATCGCAGACGATCCGCACTGCCTGGGGGCCCTGGCCGGCAACTCGCTCGAGTAGCCGACGCACGAGTCCGAGCGAGGCGTGCGAGAGGACGGTGCTCTTGTTGCCGATCGTAGCAAGCCGCTCGTTGTAAGCTTTCTCGGTAAGAAAGACGGTGCGAACTTCTTCAACGGTGACCTGGGTTCGCTCGCAACAGTCGGCAAAGCCCGTGGTTCGCTCGGCAATTCTCATGGCGACGTCGTCGGTCGGCGACGCATGAATCCAACCTTCGTACCAGGGAGCCAGTCCGACCGGCGGGTCGTCGCTCAAATCAGGCTCACACACACCACCCCAGATCGGGAAGGTATGCGACAAATGCGAACCGGTGGCCCGAACCGCTTCTTCGAGCAGCGACAGATCATTCCGTTTGCCGTAAATCGCCTTCGAGTCGGCAATCGCCAAGTGCGTTGCCTTCGGCTTGCGGGCGACGACGTCGCCGAGCACGTCGTAAAGATCGACCCTGGCCAGGTCGTCGTGTGTATCTTCGATTCGCCAGAGAGTGCCGGCGATCACCAGCGGCCCGATGTTTGGGCCGTAGCCTGCTTCGTCGACACCGATCAGATATGCCACACCAATTGCCATTTGCGAGAAGGAAACACGTGAGAACCTACTCGCTTGGTTCTAGGGGGATCTAATGAAATTGCAAGAGCCCGAACTCGCTCGGTCCTAGCTCATAGACCGCCGAGGATGGCCATGCTTCGGTTCCTTCACCGACAATCACGCGTTGGGCAGCCATTGCCCAGGTATCGCCGGCGTGCAGATTCTGAGCGGAAAGTTCGCTCAACGGAATCGCCACTTCCACGGTCCAAGTATTGGCATCCTGGGTTGCCGCGACGAACCAGCGAGGATTCCAGCTCAGATTGCCCGCGAGCGATTCGGCCGACATCCCGCGATAATCGACCGTAAAGCGATACGCGGTGGCATAGTCGCGGTCGAGGTCCAACAGCAGATGCACGCGGTCGCTTTGGGCCAGTTCGGCATCACGCGGGCGAGGCTGATCGCCGGCCTGATCGTAGGTGAAGCCCTTCGACTTCATGCAGCGAACGGCGACATAAAGGAACTCGTTATCGTATCCCACCATCATCGCTGCCGGTGGAGCCCCGCGTTCTGGCGAAGTTGTTCCTGCCAGAAAGTCTTGCGGCCGACCAGTCTGCCAGAGGCGATCGTTCAGCTTGCCATCGAGGATAGGCTTTTCTTCGGTGTAACTGGCCGACATGATCGGAGCATCGATCCGGGCATTGCCGCGTCCCAAGACTAGTTCCCACTGAGCTCGGCGACACCAGGCATTGTCCTGGCCAAGATTCAACAACCGGCGAACATACGACTCGCCCTGCCGCGACAAGCCTTGCTCGGCATGCAATCGTTCCAGCAAAAATGCCAGCGATGGATCGGTCAGCACGTGAGGCATCTTTTGGTTCAGTTCGGCGATCAACTCGCCTGCCCGTTGCCCTGGTTTCGTTGGCTTGGTGAAGTTCGTCGGATCGTTGAACGAGACCGTCGCGACTTCATTTTCAACTGGCTCCTCTTCCGGAGGAGCTTCGTTTTGCGTGGCCGTCGGTTCGGCGAACTCGACGGTCCCTTTCTGGGCTCGCTGGATCTCGGCACTAGCGTAATACCCTAGAAGCCACGCCGCCGAGTTTTCCGCCAGGACGTGGCTGGGGAACTTGCTGACAATCTGATGATGCATGTCTGCGGCTAAGGATAAGTTGCCGTTTTCATTCGCCTTGGCCGCCAGGTGCGAAAGGACTTCCACACTCCGGGCCGGGGGAAGTTCTTCCGACAAGCGAAGCATCTGCCCCAACAATAGGGCGCCTCGTTCCGGATCGCTGGCCGCGTGATTGATCATCTCGATCATGTTGCGTCGCTTCTGCGAAGTCCGCTGCAGCTTGGCGAGATCGACGATCGGCATCTGCTGCGGCGATCGTCGAGCCCCTTTGCCATGCGGAACCGAAAGCCCGGAGAAAATATCGCTCAAACGATTCTCGAGTAGCCCCGAGGTTTGAATCAGCTTTAACTCCACCGTCGAGGGACCATCGGAGAGCTTTCCGCTAGCGATCCCTCGGGAAACGCCAGCATGCTCTGAGATCGACATCGCCAGCTGTGGCGAAATTTGGGTGGTGTTCAGGGTGATCAACCCGTTCTGACCTTCCGGCACCAGGCTACAAACACGCGGCACCGCCCAGGTCGACAGGTTCAGCTCTTCCATCTGTTCCGGGTAGTTCTGCGAATCGGCAGCCTTCTCGATCGCTCGTAACACGATCTGATTCACCAGGTAGGCCAGAGGCTGCTTGCCGGTCGGATCGGCGAAGTCGGTCACGACCACGGTCGGTCGAAGCTGCCGAATGCGCTGGACCAGGTAGCTTTCGATTGCCGCCAGACCTTGACCGTCGTTTACGGCATCCCAGCCGGCAACCAGCTTATTGCCACTGACCATCAATTGGGCGTCGTCGGTCGGAAACTGCCAAGCGGTGTAGCCGACGTTAGCACCGCTGTGCACCATTGCGTCGTGCAGCGGAAGTCGCTTCTGGCCGGTCTGGTGTTTCGGTCGATTGACGATCTCGACACCGGTCAGGTATCCCTGGGTGCCGGCATGATGACTGATCAGTTCGTAAGGGACGATCGACGGATCGTGGAATAAGCCGAGCAAGGCCAGGCGTTCGCCCCCTTGCCGCTGGAGCTTCCAGGTCTTGCCCCCATCGGTCGTGATCAAAATGGTTCCGAGCGAGCCAACAGCCCAGCCCCGATTTTCGTCGCGGAAAAAGAAACCTTTGATGGTCGCCGTGGTCGGCAGCTTCTGTACTGAAAACGTTTCGCCGCCATCGGCCGAGTGGAGCACGAAGCTGCCCGGGTCGCCAGCAATCCAGATGAACTTGCCTAAGCGTTCGACGGCGAAGTAATTCACCTGGCGGTTGGTTCGCGACAAAGGATCCGGCGCGATAACTTCCCAGGTAGTGCCAGAATCGGTGCTATTGAGGATCAAACCACCTTCGCCAACCGCGGTCGCATTGCTACTGCCGGCGACGACGATATCTTGCAAGTCACGCAGAGGATCGGCCGAGATGCTGGGAGCTCGGATCCCGCCGCGATCAGCCAGCGAGACATTCCCTTCTGCCCCGGCCAACAGCAGTTCGCCGCTGGGGAGGGTGGCCATCTTATGGAAGCGTGTCGACTGAGTGCCAGGCAAACTTCGCCAACTACGGCCACCATCAGCTGTTTCAAACAAACCTGTCGGAAACATGTTCGATCGATTGCCGACCGCCCAGCCATGCCGGCTATCTTGAAAGCGAACACCGGTCAGCTTAGGCAGCGATTGCTCTGGCATCGACTCCCAGGTCATGCCGCCGTCGGAAGTGCGAAGCACCACACCGCGACTTTGCGAGCTGTAAGGCTGCTGAAAGCCCCCCACGACCCAGCCGCGTTGCGGGTCGGTGAAATGAATCGCATGCAGATGAGCGTCGGTGCCGGAAGCGATCGTGTCCCAGTGCTCGCCGCCGTCGCTGGTTTGCCAGATCGTGCCATGGTCGCCGACGGCAATCCCATGTCGATCGTCGACAAACGCGACGTCGTTCAATTGGGCGTCCGAATACCAGGTATCCAGCACGGCACCTTCGACGGTTTCGATCATCAGGCCGACTGCTAGCATCGCGATGGTCTTCGCCAGCAATGCCGCGAAATAACGTCGACTACAGGTTGGAATGAGTCCGTTCATTCGCCGGGTCACGATAGCTAAGTAGAGAAATGGTCCGAGGATTGGGACGGAATCTTAGAAGAATTCGCATTTTCGTGCCAATCCGGTTCGTCCGACTTTAGAGAATTCTTGCGAACCAAATCGAGAAAAGTGCGATAAACAGTTAGAAGTCACCACACTTTTCTGGGGGAACCGCCGATGCCAGCACGAAATTGGGGAATCGTGGCGATGCTTGTTGTCGGCATCAGCACTGGCCTCCCGGCTATCGTAACGGCAGCACCCCAGGCCGATATCGAAAAACTTCTGTCCCCCATTCTGGAAGATGCGGTCCGCCGCTCGCTCCCCAATTCGTTCAAAGACGAGTCGGACTGGAACCAGACCCACGACTTCACCAAGCGGTTGAAGGTTCGTGGCAAATGGAACGACTTACGGCTGGAACGTGTCCGCGAAGCGAAGAACCATGGCGACTGGGTCCGTTACCTGGGGCATATCGAAGATCCGAAGCAACATGTCGAGATCTGGATCGAACAGTTGAACGTCGGTCCGACTCGGTCGACCTGCCAGATCCATGCCCGCGTTCAATTCCAGGGGGAAGCCGAATATCAGCAGTGGGTCCGGGGCGTTCGCCTGTTGGGCGTGAGCGTCGTCGCCGAAGGCACCGTCAAGATTCGCCTCGATGTGCAGCTCGACAGCAAATGGAACATGGCCAGCCTGCTCGGCTCGGCCGAACTGACTCCGCACGTCACCGGCGGGCAGATCGATCTCGAGCGGTTCTATGTCCACCGCATTGGCAAAGCTCACGGCGAAGTCGCCGAGCAAATTGGCGAGCAGCTCGAAGGAACGCTGGCCAAGAAGCTTTCTGGCAAGCAGGAAAAGCTGGTCCGCGAGGCCAACAAGGCAATCGGCAAGCAGTTGGAAGATGGCAAGGTGAAGATCGATCTCGTGCAGCTGCTACGCGACAAACTGAAGGACTCGTAACGAGTTTCCGCCGCGAATTCCTCCCCGCTTTATGCATCTGCCTGGCAACTAGATAATGAGGGGCGTCCCTATTATCGAAGAGCCATTGCATGTTTGACCCACTCTCCTGGATTCCTGAACAGCTTGAACTGCTGAATTCGCTCGAGCGCCGCCGTGCTGTACATACCCGAGCGACGCAGCAAGGAGCGACCATTATCTGGAAGGATGGCACGCTGCTCAACTTCAGCAGCAACGACTATCTGAACCTCGCCGCGGACCCGCGCCTTCAAGAAGCGGCCCAGTTGGCGATCGCCAGAGAAGGGTGGGGGAGTGGCGCGAGTCCTTTGATCACCGGAAGAGGTGAGGCCCAAACGGCCCTGGAAGAAGCCCTCGCCAAGTTCGAGGGAACGGAAGCGGCTTTAACGTTCGCCAGTGGTTTCGCCGCCAACGCAGGCACCATCGACGCGCTGACCGATCGGGGCGATGTGATCCTCAGCGACGAAAAGAATCACGCCAGCATCATTGACGGAACACGGCTCTCGAAAGCAACGGTCCGCGTTTACCCTCATCGCGATGTCGCCTATCTCGAAAACCTGTTAAAGCAGTGTGGCACGTTTCGTCGGCGACTTATCGTCACCGATACGTTGTTCAGCATGGATGGCACGGTCGCTCCGCTCGATCAACTGGCCGATCTGGCCGAGAAGTATGAAGCGATGCTGATGGTGGACGAGGCGCACGCCACCGGTGTCTTCGGCCAGCAAGGCCGAGGGTTGTGTGAACAGTACGGCATCGAAGACCGCGTGCCGATTCGTGTCGGAACGTTCAGCAAAGCACTCGGTGGCCATGGCGGGTTTGTCGTCGGTAGCCGTGCGCTCGTTGATTGGCTGGTGAATCGATCGCGACCCTATATCTTCTCGACGGCAGCCCCAGCCGCGAATGCCGCTGCGATGTTGGCGTCGCTTGAAATCATTCAGCAGGAACCGGAACGCCGCGTCGCTGTCTTGGCGATGGCCGATCAATTACGTGTCCGGCTGCGGGAACTGGGTTGGAGCCTGGGAGATAGTCAGACGCAGATCATTCCGGTGATCGTCGGGACGGAAGGCCTGGCGATGGATCTTTCAGCTCGCCTGCTGAAGCTGGGCATCATGGTCCCAGGGATTCGTCCGCCGTCGGTGCCGGAAGGGGAGTGTCTCTTACGGATCAGTCTTTCTTTTGGCCACTCGCAGCAGCACCTGGACACGTTGGTCGACGCCATGGCTAAGATTCGTCCCTAAGGGAAGCGAGTTGAGGACGAATACCCTGGTGGATATCATTCCCAAGTAACCGAACTCCATTTCTGGCCTAGGAGCCTTTACCATTCGTATTCTTGCGACCTTACTGGTGTTGTTCGTCACGGTTCCGATCGTAGAACTGACGCTCTTGCTGTGGCTGTCGCACTATGAGGGCTGGCTGGTCACGATCGGCGTGGTGCTGTTTACCGGCATCCTGGGAACCTTGCTGGCACGCAGCCAGGGGTTCACGACATGGCAGAAAATTCAGGCCCAGCTAGCGGCTGGACAGATGCCTGGCAGTGCCGTCGCCGACGCCGCCATGATCTTCAGTGCCGGTGCTTTGCTGATGACGCCAGGCCTGCTGACCGATGCCTTGGGCTTCGCATTGCTGATCCCACCTTGCCGGCAGTGGCTGAAAACGAAACTGCTGGCCTGGGCAAAGGCGAACATGCACATCCAGACCACGACGACCGTCAACGGGCAGACGACGACCTACACCAACACGCCCGGTCACTCGCAAGTGATCGATTCGTATGTCGTTCCGAAGGAAGAGCCTCAGAAGCTGGAAGAATAAAAAAAGCGGCCCCGATCCCAAGATCGGAGCCGCCCTTTCAGGGAGACCGAGGTCATTTACTTAGCGTGGCCGGCGAGGTGGTAATTCCTCGGCAATGTGCTCGCTCATCTTCCCTTTCGGGCGATACGTAGCGTCCGATGCCACCGCCGCATGAGCAGGTCGCTTGGCAGCCGGTTCGAGGGCCCCGACTTCCTCTGGCGAAATCAACGACTGCCAGAAGATCTCGTTGCTGCGTGGCACTTCGGCCAGGCTGAGCACCGTGATTTGTGGGAAGTGCGGTGACAAAATCTGCCACAATCGCGAGCGAATCGTCGACGACACAATCATCGCCACCGGTCGCTGCTGTTCGTCCAGACGTTGGAACGTATCGCGAAGCATGTCGACCATGCGTTCCATCCAGCCACGAATTTGTCGGCCGGCATCTTCGTCGGTCATCTGCTGGAGCGATGTTTCCAGATCGCGATCGAGCCCGACGCCATGCACGCGCCCATCTGGATCGAGGAACTTCTGAATCAACTGCCGACCGAGACGAACTCGGACCATGCTGACCAGCGTTTCGACATCCTGGTTGCGACTGCCATGCAGTGCCAGAATCTCGACGATGCGGGTGAAGTTCTTAATCGAGATCCCTTCTTCCAGCAGTCGTCGCAGCACGGCATGCAGCACCGAGACAGAAACGGGGCTGGATCGAATCTCGTCGAACTCGCCCGGGTTGCGGTCTCGGAGCCGCTCGAGCATTTCGCGAACGTCCCCCAGCGTCAGGATCTCGTGGGCATGACGCCGTAGCGTCTCTTGCAGGTGGGTCACAATCAGCATCGAAGGATCAATCACCAGGTAACCGAGTTGTTCAGCTTCCTGACGCTGCTCGGCTGGGATCCAGATGCCTGGACCACCGAAGGTCGGATCGATACCTCGCACTCCTTGGAGGGTCCCGCTCGAGGTACCCATGTCGAGCGCCAGGTGCTGCCCCGGTCCGAGACGACCACGAGCGACTTCGCACTGATCGATTAGAATGCGATATTCCTGATCCCCCAGTTCCAGCGAGTCTCGTAATCGGAGCCGCGGAATGATCACGCCCAGGGTGTCCGCCAGGTGGCAACGAATTGCGGAAGTCCGCTGCATGATCTCCGACGTATCGGGATGCACCAGCTTGACCAGCTTTCCACCCATCTCGAGCGTGAGCCGATCGATCTCTAAGAATGGTTCCCACGGCTCGTGGGTAGGTTCTTCGACCGTCGCAGACTGAATCTCGGCCATCGGCAACGACGACGGCGTCTGGAAATCAGGTAAGACCGGCAAATCAAGTAAGTCACCGTCGGTGCAGCGAATCGCCACGATATGGTGAAAATGAACCAGGGCTTCCGCACCATCCCCGGTGCCGGCTTGATCAGAGTAATCTGCCACAGAGCTAGACCATGGCGAGTCCTCCGATTCTTGCGAAGTGGAGGCATTAATCAGGCGAACACAGTCTTCGTAGACTGCCGCTAATTCGCCACGTAATCGAACGTGGCCGAAGGTCGATACATTAACTTCCCTGCCGATGTAACGAGCCAGAATCGACGCATAATCCATTGAGAACCTCTACTGTCCCAAAGTTGCACGACTTGGACTTCGCAACGATCCGCGAAACCGCTTCCATGTTAAGTGCGATTGTAGACAGGGCCCCATTCCAGCGGCAACTCAAAGACAAGAGATTTTCAATGAATGCGGTATCCACCTGGGGTGACTTTCCGGAGAGGCAAAGTTCTGGCGAAGGTTCCAGGAAGGTTTGCCAAAGCAGAAGCGGAAGAATACGCGTTCGCTTCGGAATCGGAACCAGAATCATGGCAGGCGTATTGGACATATTTGTTGTTAATGGCCAGCCTGGTTCAGGTCGCCCAGTCCGCAGCAGCAACAGCGGCTGAGCCCTGTTTTCCCGAGCATCTTTCCGCCGTCAGTCCGCCGACCGAGGGTCCCCAGGCCGAACCCTTCGCGGCGCGAACTGTCCTTGGGGAAGGGTCCTCGTATAATTCCTTAGACCACGAAATTGCTCCCAGGCGGCTATTGTCTGCATCCCTCCTATTTTCCCGAAAATTGCGCAAGATCAAAAAAGCGGGGTTTTCGCGGCATCTCGGCTCAGGCAAAATCCACCACAGCAATGGACTGTGACCACGAGGGTACGCACTGTTGCCCTTCGACTCGGCATTTCATATCTAGCGTGCCCATGGTCCGTGCAACGGAGAACGCATGATTAGTCAGTCGGCGCAAACGCAGTTGAAGCTTTTCGTTCTCGACACCAACGTTATCTTGCACGACGCAAGGTCGTTCCGACATTTCGAGGAACATGATGTGGGCTTACCCATCACCGTCCTCGAAGAATTGGATCGATTTAAAAAGGGTAACGAGGACATCAATTTCCAGGCTCGTGAATTTCTTCGCCAAATCGATCAGATGACTGGCGATCTTCTTTCAGAGGAAGGGGCCCCTCTCGGCGAGAATCAAGGTCGCTTACGAGTCATCATCACCAATGAACTCGATCACCGTCTTCATCAAGTCTTTCTTCACGACTCTCCTGATAACCGCATTCTGAACACGGCCCTGCATCTTCAGCATTACGTGAACGATCGCCGGGTCATTCTGATCACCAAAGACACCAACCTTCGCATGAAGGCGAAGAGCCTCGGCCTGCAAGCCCAGGACTATGTCAATGACAAAATCGAAAGCTTCGATAGCCTGTATTCGGGGCGTCGTGTTCTCGAGAACATCACGACCGAACAGATCGATCGCTTTTACCAGGACACCGGTAACGTTCAGTTGGAAGACTTCCCGGAAGTCGCCCAGCCGCTCGCCAACGAAAACTTCGTGCTGAAGAATGGCTCGAAGTCGGTCCTGGCCACGTTCAATCGCGAAGACCAGGTCTTACGCCGGATCGAAAAGTACAGTCCGTACGGAATCAAACCGCGTAACGCCGAACAAGTCTTCGCGATCAAAGCGTTGATGGACGACAACATCAAACTGGTAACCCTCGCCGGCAAGGCAGGCACCGGTAAGACGCTGCTCGCGTTGTCTTCAGCGTTGGCATGCTCGTCCGCCTATCGCCAGATCTTGCTGGCTCGGCCGGTCGTGCCGCTGTCCAATCGAGACCTCGGTTACTTGCCTGGGGACATCTCTGCGAAGATGGATCCTTACATGCAACCGCTGTTCGATAACCTCTCGGTCATTCGTCATCAATTCAATGACACCGACAAAGAGGCCCAGCGAATCAACCGCATGCTCGAGCAGGAAAAGCTGGTCATCACACCGCTGGCTTACATTCGTGGAAGAAGCCTGCAGCGGATGTACATGATTGTCGACGAGGCCCAGAACCTGACCCCGCACGAGGTGAAGACCATCATCACCCGGGCAGGCGAAGGAACAAAGGTCGTCTTCACGGGCGACATCAACCAGATCGACCATCCTTACCTCGACAGCCTTTCCAACGGCTTGTCGTACATGATTAACCGAATGAAAGGTCAGGACCTGTACGCTCACATCTCTCTGGAAAAGGGGGAACGTTCCGAATTGGCAGACATTGCCAGCGAACTCTTGTAAGCCACAGCCTGAATTTCGATATTCAGACGGTGCCTTCCCTTGGGGAGGGCGCCGTTTTTTTGTGGCATGGCCCGTGCGAATTAAGCTCACGCTCCCAGAAATGATGATACCCGGGACGATTGTCTTTGATCGAAGCCGATAACCCAACAGCCAACAACGACGTAGCGCGACGCCGGTAAGGAATAGCCGCCGATGCCGATCGCTCGCGAAAACCGCTAGTTCCAGCCGACTTTCATTTCATTTGCCGATTCCGTTGATCCACGGCAAGGGCTACAATCAAAGCTGAACCGTCGCAAACCCCACTCCTGATTCGATTTCGCAAGGACGTCGCCATGCACAAATATGTGTTCATGGGCGTACAGGGTTCCGGGAAAGGAACCCAAGCCAAACTGCTGGAACATTACCTCGATCTCGCACACATCGGGGTGGGTGACATTCTGCGATGGAACATCAAAAACCACACCAAGCTGGCTGCCCGGATCAAACGTATTCTGAACGCGGGCAAATTGGTCGATGACGAAATCGTCGAAGAAATCGTCCAGCGTCGCCTGCAAGAGCACGACTGGAACTTCGGTTTCATCCTGGACGGCTTCCCACGTAACGCCAACCAGGCCGGCTTCTTTCTGGAAAGCTACGACATCGACGCGGTCGTCCATATTGTGGTGCCAGACGAAGTGATCAAGAAGCGTGTGCTGGCTCGCCGCTTGTGCGAAGACTGCGGCGTCGACTTCAACGTGATCGATCACCGTCCAAAGATCGAAGGTCGCTGCGATATCTGCGGCGGCAAACTGATCCGCAGGGCGGACGATACCGAAGAAGCCCTGGCAACCCGCCTGGCGGAATACCACGAAAAGACCAAGCCAGTTCTCGAGATATTCCGCCGCAAAGAGTTGGTGGTCGAAGTCGATGGCACCCAACCAGTCGACGTCGTCCAAGCGGAGATCCGCCGAGCCCTTGATATCGTTTAGCAGAGCCCAAGGCCATTCAAACTCTAGTTATTGAATGGCCTTTTCTTTTTACCTCGCACTACCATTGTGCGGGGTACTGCGGAAAGCCTGCGAAATTCTCCTTTCCGGCCTGAACCTCGATTCTTTTTGCTTGTCTGGCTGGAAGTATGAAATTTCCGAACCGAGGCTTTTGAGGCGGACTGAGGGCACTAGGGCTCCACCGCAGGAATAGGGTATAATGCTAGTTTCCACCCAGCAAACCGATAACACTCGTAACATACCCATGTCCGCCAAAGTCTATATCAACGGGAAGTTTTTCGCTCCGGATGAAGCCATGATCAGCGTTTTCGATCATGGGCTGCTTTATGGCGACGGGGTGTTCGAGGGCCTGAGAATCTACAACGGGAAGATCTTCCGCCTAGAGCAGCACATTCGCCGTCTTTATGACTCGGCGAAGGCGATCTATCTGGAAATCCCGATGAGCCCGGCCGAAATGATCGAGGCTTGTCGCGAAACGGTTCGCCAGAGCGAGTTCACCGATGGCTACATCCGCCTGGTGATCACCCGCGGTGCCGGCACGCTGGGACTTGGCCCGGAACGGACCAAAGATCCCCAGACGATCATCATCGTCGACAAGATCAAGCTCTACCCACAAGAGTTCTACGACAACGGCCTGGAAATCATCACGGCCAGCACCATCCGCAACCATCCGACCGCTCTGTCGCCGCGGATCAAGTCGCTGAACTACTTGAACAACATCATGGCCAAGATCGAGGCCAGCAAGGCAGGCTGCCTGGAAGCGCTGATGTTGAACCACAAGGGTGAAGTCTCGGAATGCACCGCGGACAACATCTTCATTGTTCGCGATGGCAAGTTGCTGACACCACCGACCGATGCCGGCATCCTGGAAGGGGTGACACGCGACGTCGTGTTGGAACTGGCCCGCGAAGCTGGCATTCCGACCTTTGAAAAGACGATGACGCGCTACGACGTCTACGTCGCGGACGAGTGCTTCATGACCGGAACCGCCGCCGAAGTGATTGGCGTGGTGAAGGTCGACGACCGCAAGATCGGTGACGGCAAGCCAGGTCCGATCACGCGAAAGTTGAAAGAGCTCTTCGAGCAACATACCATGGGCTAATTGCCCAGGGCCCATCGTGATGATTCACGAGCAGGTCCAGGGTTTTTATCCTGCCTGCTCGTTCTACTTCACAAAGGTCCCACCGATGCTCCTACGACTTGGCTTGTTCTTTCTGTTGACCTCGGTCGCCTCGACTCTGCTGGCCGAAGATTCTGTCAACCAACTCACGCCGGAAGAGAAAGCTGACGGCTTTGAACTTCTCTTCAACGGAACCGACCTCACCGGCTGGCAACACAATGGCAACTGGAAAGTCACCGACGGCATGATCGAGCGTACCGGCAAAGGTGGCGATGTCGTTTACGACGTGAAGCCAGTGCCGGACGACTTCGAGCTTCGCTTCCAGTGGAAGGTTGCCCCAGGCAGCAATAGCGGCATCTACTATCGCCCAGGTCAGTACGAGTATCAGATCCTCGACAACGAACGACACCCCAACGGCAAGGTCGCCGACACCACGGCTGCCTCGCTTTACTACTGCATCGCTCCGTCGCACGACGCCACGAAAGAACCGGGCGAGTGGAATACCGGTCGAATCGTCTGCCAGGGCACGATCATCCAGCACTGGCTCAATGGCGAGAAGGTCGTCGATATCGACTACACCGACCCAAAGCTCTCGCAAGAGGTCGAGAAACTGAAGAAGCGAGGCGCGACGCTCGACTCGCGAGGCGCCAAGCTAAAGCTGCAAGATCACGGCGATCCGGTCTGGTATCGCGGGCTGAAGCTGAAGACGCTCGACGGCACCGCGAAGCTCGATCGCTCGCCGCTGAAAACGAAGTAGCAATTACGCCGCTTCCCCTTCGGAGTATGCGGCCGCCGATTTCTCTGGGCGGTCGCTTGTCTTCAGGGTCGCTTGCAGTTCCGTGATCTCCTCTTCCATCTTTTCGATCTCGCGACGCTTTTCGCGGATCAACTGACGCAGCGTCTCGATCTTGGCCTCCGGCGAGACCCGAGCTAATCGGCTGATCACATCCATCGCCAGCAATGCACGCCAGACACGCAGGGCAAGGCCTCGCATCCGATAGACGCGGGTCACCTTGGTCACCTGCTGCAGCCGCAACAGATGGGTCATCCGGAAGACACGCAAAAACGCGACCAGCGGCAAACAGATGATCAGTAAATCGACCCAGTGCTTCTTCAAGTAATGAATCTTTTTGCTGACGATCGAGAACATCACGATAAATTCCATCGTGAACGCCAGCCAGGTCACGCTGAAGCCGGTCTCGACAATCGTTCGCAATAGAACACTGGTTTCCATCTTCGCCGACCAGACGTAGTCGACCACCAAGAGCGGTAAGATGGCAATCGCGATGATGATCATCGGAACGCTCAGCGCGCGATCGACTTCCTCGTGAAAGTCGTCGTCGACATGCCGCCACCCCAAGATCGGCAACCACATCCGCGTGCCTGACTGCATATCTCGCCGAGCTAGTCGCAGTGGCGGCACCACGCAGGTCAACAGCGAACGCCAGCGACGGGGGGCATCGATCCAGAAGTACCAGACCGCCTCGAGCCAGAAGACCGGAAAGAAGGCGAGTGTCGTCCAGAAAAATCCCAGAAGCAGCGTTTCCGATTGGTCGGCGTCACTCATGTACTGCTGAACGGTGAGCGCAAAGAAGGTCAGCATTCCGACCGTCGCAAGAAACATCGGGATGGCAAGAAACTCGTCGGATTTTCGCGTAATGCTTTTCACGAACTAGGTTCTCGTCGCAAGGGACCTAAGCGCAGACGCGAAGGTTGTCGGGCATTGCCACTTGCGAGTCAACCTCAGGTTGCCGCCCCATGACAGATTGCGTCCAGGTCGTTTATTCTATCGGTTGCTGCGGCAACTTAAAAATGTCCAGCCGAAACTTACCCTCGCAGCCGGTGATAGCAACGACGATGAAATACTGGTTAATGAAAACGGAGCCCGATTCGTATTCGATCGACGATCTGGCCAAAGAAAAGAAAAAGACGACCTTCTGGTCCGGTGTCCGCAACTACCAGGCCCGTAACTTCATGCGAGACGACATGAAAAACGGCGACCTGGTGCTGTTCTATCACTCGAACGCCGATCCACCGTCGATCGTGGGCGTGGCCGAAGTGGTGAAGGAATCGTATCCCGATTTCACCTCGTGGGATGAAAACGATCACCACTACGATCCCAAGAGCACCCCTGACAACCCGCGCTGGTTCATGGTCGATATCAAGCTGAAGAAAAAGTTTCCCGAAGCACTTGGACGCCCGCAATTGGCAGACGTCACAGCGTTGTCCGGCATGGAACTGATGCGTAAAGGTTCGCGTCTCTCGGTTCAGCCAGTGACCAAGAAGGAATTCGATGTCATCCTGAAACTGGCGAGCGTGACGCTTTAGTCCACTTTCACCTGGTTGGTCAGTGGCTGGCCGGCATCAAACTGTTTCAGGTTGTCGACGGTAACCTCGGCGATCGCTTGCAAGGCGTTCTGCGTGAAGAAGCCTTGATGCCCGGTCACCAGCACATTGGGGAAGGTCATCAAGCGGGCGAAGACATCGTCCTGGATGACCGTTTCCGATTTGTCCTCGAAGAACAGGTCGGCCTCTTCTTCATAGACATCGATCCCCAAGGAACCGATCTGGCCGTTCTTCAAACCTTGAATGGCGGCTCGGGTATCGATCAAACCACCACGGCTGGTGTTGATCACCATCGCTCCAGGTTTCAGCTTTCCAATCGCCTTGTCGTCGATTAAATGACGCGTCGCTGGCAACAGCGGACAGTGAAGCGAGATGATATCGGACTTGGCGAGAAGCTCGTCCAGTGGAACGTATTGAACCCCCAGGGCCACGCAATCGTCGGCGGGCTTCACATCGTAAGCCAGCAACTCGCAGCCGAAACCATGCATGATCCGGGCAAACAGCTGCCCGATCTTGCCGGTACCGATCACCCCCACGGTCTTGCCATTGAGATCGAAGCCCAGCAGGCCGCTCAACGAGAAATCTCCTTCGCGGATTCGGTTGTAAGCCTTGTGGTACTTTCGGTTCAGCGTCAGGATAAGGCCGATGGCATGTTCGGCGACCGCATAAGGACTGTACGCTGGCACGCGAGCGACCTGAATTCCCAGTTCGTGGGCCTTCGGTAAGTCGACGTTGTTGTAGCCAGCACATCGCATGGCGATCATGCGCGTCTTGCCGGCGGCCAACACTTCCAGCACATCGGACGAGATCTCGTCGTTGACGAAGCAGCAGATCGCCTGAAAGGGATGGGCGAGCGGGGCGGTCGTCTCGGTCAGCCGAGGCTCAATAAAATGCCATCGGATCGCCGCCCCTTCGGCAGCCGATTCCAGGAATTTTCGGTCGTACGATTTGGTTCCAAAGACAGCGACATCCATCGTTATTTACTTTCTGTTTCGCGTAGGCACCCATGACCGCACTGGCACATCTCAAAGGCATCATCTTCGACATGGACGGAACCTTGGTCGATTCCGGCCTCGATTTTGCCGCCATGCGATCGGAAATGGGGCTCAAGGCTGGCATTCCCATCTTAGAGCAATTGGTCGAGTTGCCCCAAGACGAACGACGCCGCAAGGAAGAAATACTGCATCGCCACGAAATGGCCGGGGCCGATCGGGCCTCGTTGATCGATGGCGCGGATCGGCTGCTGGAAGCCCTCGCTCGGGAAGGTCGCCCGATGGCGATTGTCACGCGTAACAGCACCCCGACCACCGAGCACACGCTGAAACGGCTGGAGATCGGGCATTACTTCGACATCGTGATATGCCGAGAGGATGGTCCCCATAAGCCTGATCCTTGGGCGATCAAAGAAATCTGTCGCCGCTGGCAGATGGAAGTGGACGAGGTCGTGATGGTGGGGGATTACTTGCTGGACCTGCTCTCGGCCCAGAATGCCGGTTGCCCTAGTGTTCTTTTCACTGAAGGCAAGCCGCCCGAGGATGTCGAAGGGGCTGATATCGCTACGCATATCGCAACCCATTTTGACCAGCTGTACCATTTGCTAGCCCCAGTCGAAGATTCGATCTAGGTCCCTTGCTGGCGATTTGTTACGATCCGGGCTCGTATCTCCAAAGGCTGGCTCGACCAGCCCTCATTGGCCCCCCTCGTAAGCGGAAATCCTCGATGAAGAATGGACTCTTCCTCGCGGCGTGCATGGTCTTTACAGGCCTGGTCAGCAACGTCGGCTTCGCCCAAGCCCCGAACAACTACGGTCAGCCTCTTGGCATGGCTCAGAATGGCCAGCAGCAACAAGCTCGGCCACAGCCTGGCATGGTGGTTGGTGCCGCAGGTGCCGGTCAGCCTCAGATGATGCCGGCTCCGTTCCAGATCAACGCCCAGGAAGAACAATACATCGATGGAATCCTGGCCTACTGGGAATTCCGCAGCAGTAAGGTGCATCATTACGAAGCCAACTTCAAACGCTGGGAATACGACTCGGTCTTTGGTCCGCCGAACAAAGACACCTTCAAAAGCATCAGCGAAGGGGTCGTGAAGTACGAAAAGCCAGACAAAGGCCTGTTCCAGGTCACTTCGATCAAGCATTACGCCGCCCCGAAAGATGGCCAGCCAGCCGATTACGTCCTGCGTCCAGCGGAAGTGAACGAGCACTGGGTCTGCGATGGCAAGTCGATCTTCGAGTTCGATGTGCCTGCCAAGCAACTCAAAATCTGGCCGATCCCACCAGAACAGCAAGGCCAGGCGATCACCAACGGTCCGCTGCCATTCCTGTTCGGTGCGAAGAAGGACGAAATCAAGTCGCGGTTCTACCTGCGGGTTTCGCCTCATCAGACCAACAATCCAAACGAATACTGGCTGGAAGCCTGGCCCAAGCGTGCCCAAGACGCGGCCGACTATCGCTACATTTCGATCTTGATCGACCGGGCCGAGTTCCTGCCGTTCGCCATCGAAGTGTTCGACCGGAACTACAACCCAGACGCTCAGCCGCCGAACATGCCGAACTACTCGCGTACCGTTTACATGTTCGACAATCGTAAGACCTACGAAGAAGGTGGAATTTCGGACAATCTGCGACAGATGTTCTCGCGATCGTTCTACCAGCCTCAACTGCCAAGTGGCTGGCAACGAGTCGTTCAGCAGACTGGCGGCGGGATGGCTCAGCCCGGCCAGGTTCCGGCCAACGCGGTCCGTCCAGGCCAAGGAATGCCTCGCTAGTCGAGATTCCGCCTAAACCTCCTCGATTCGCTTAATATCCACCTTCTCGATTCTTTCATGAATCGGGACGGTGGATTTTCTTTTGCCCCCATTCGCTACGCGCTATAATTCAGTGACTCGAAAATATCGACGCGTCACCATGCGTTCGTTTCCAACGTAGATAGGTCCCTGAATGTTGAGAGCTCGCGGCACCTGGATCTGGCGAGCAGAGGCCATTCTGCTGGCGATTCTCGCTTTTCTTTACCCCTCGGTGGGACTGTCTCAGCAAGACGGCGCACCGGCTGCGGGAGAGGTTCAGGCAAACGAAGCCGCCCCAAAGCTCACCGGCGTCCGTCTTCGAGTTCCGTTGCCCATCAAGGGGACGGTCGATACGGACGTCAAGCAAAGCCTGCAAAAGCTCCTCTCGCGGCTGACTGACAAAGATCCTCGTCCGGTCGTCATTCTGGAACTGGAAGGCAAGCCGAACGGCCAGACGCGCGGCAGCGAGTTTGAACGCAGCCTGGCACTGGCCCGCTTTCTGACCTCGAAAGAAGCAACCCGCCTGAAGACGGTCGCCTTTTTGAAAGGGCCAATCGAAGGGCACGCGGTTTTGATCCCTCTGGCGTGCGAACAGATTGTGATGCACCCCGATGCCCAGCTCGGCAATGCCGGCATCGACGAGCCGATCATTTCCGACACCATGCGACGAGCCTATCAAGAGATCGCCGGCTTCCGGTGTGTCCTTCCGCCAGAACTCGCACTCGGCATGCTCGACCCGGCGCTCGAAATCTATCGCGTCAACGGTCGCCGCTTCGTCGATGGTACCGAGTACGCTCGCATGAAGGCCGATGGCGAGGTTGCGACTTCCGACAAGCTGAATGCCCAAGGTCAGCTTCTGCTGCTGACTGCCAATCAGTTGCGACAAGACTTGCAGTTGATCAGCCATGTGACCGAAGACACCCGGCAACTTGCCACGCTACTGGGGATTCCCGAAAACCAACTGACGCAAGACATCGCCTTGGATCGTGAATGGAAGGCGGCTCAATTCCGAATGGATGGCGAGATCTCCAACCGCATGGTTCAGCGAACTGCCCTCTCGATTCAAGACGCCGTCAGCCAAGGCACGAACTTCGTACTGATCGACCTGAAATCGCCTGGCGGTGATCCGGTTGCCTGCGAGAACATGATCAACTTCCTGCTGGGTCTGCCCGACTCGGTTCATACGGTGGCCTTGATCACCGACGAAGCGACCTCGAACGCCTCATTGATCGCCATGGCCTGCGACGAGATCGCCATCGCTCCCAACGCTTCGCTGGGGGGCCCTGGTAGCTATGCCTACACAGACCAGGGAAGACGCGACCTCGAGAAATACCTGGCAACGATCTCGCCAGAGGCAGGCCGATCGTGGTCGGTTTGGGGGGCGATGAACGATCCGAACTTGGAAGTGTTCCGTTACCAACGTCCCGGAACGACGCTAACCAAGTACCTGAGCGTGGCTGAGGCGGAAAAGCTGCCCAATGCCGATCAATGGCAGCAAGGGGAACTCATCACCCAGGCAGGCATCCCGTTGCAATTAACCGGCAAGCAAGCGCTCGATTGGAGCATCGCCGACTCCGATGCTTCCAGCATTACCGACATTACGCGCAGGTATGGTCTGCCGGACGAACTCGAAGAACCGAAGCAGAATTGGGCTCATCAATTCGTCGAGATCCTGGCGAGCCCGAGCCTCGCGTTCTTCTGCTTGTTCATTGGCGTGATCGCCATGATCAGCGAGTTCAAGGCCCCGGGCATTGGTGTCCCTGGGTTCGTGGCTGCTTTGTGCTTCGGCTTGTTTTTCTGGAGCCGTTTCCTCAACGGAACCGCAGGCTGGCTGGAAGCGATGCTGTTTGTCGGCGGGATCGTCTTCATCTTGATGGAAGTGCTCGTCCTACCCGGCTTCGGCATCTTTGGCCTCGGGGGTGGTTTGATGGTGATCACGGCGGTCGTTTTGGCGATGCAGACTTTCATCTGGCCGACCACCGATTACGAACTGGAACAAGTTCCTTATTCGCTGGCGAGCATCCTGGTGCTGTTCTCCGCGTTCATAGCGGCATTAGTCTTTGCGAAACATATTCTGCCGAGAACGCCGTACCTGAACGAATCGATCCTGGAGGCTCCTGACGAAGAGACCATGGAAGAAATTCGACGACGCGAAACGATCGTCGATTTAACGCACTTGATCGGCACCACCGGTCAGGCCGTGACGATGCTTCGACCGGGCGGAAAAGCAAAGATCGGGCACGAGATCGTCAATGTGACCTCCGATGGCGACGTCATCCAGCCTGGCGACAAGGTGGAAGTTGTCGAAGTCCGTGGCAACTATGCGATTGTCCGACGAAAAGTGTAACGACCAGAACCTCGACAGGGAGCGACCATGTCACCCGAAATGATCGCCGTGCTGCTGCTTCTGGCCGGCTTTGGACTGCTGTTTCTCGAAATCTTGCTGCCAACCGCTGGGGTCCTGGGCTTTCTGGCGGCGGTCATGCTGATCTCTTCGGTCACCTATGGCTTCATGAAGTGCAGCTTCGGCATGGGGACGGCGCTGCTGGTCATCGCGGTTGGGATCGTCCCTTTCGTGATTGCCCTGGCGGTGAAGGTTTGGCCTCACACGCCAATTGGAAAAATGATCTTGCTCGATTCCGCCACCGACGAAATTGCTCATTCCAATAAGAACTCCCTCGTTGAACTCGTGGGTCGGCAAGGGATCGCGCAAAGTCGCTTGCTGCCTGGGGGCGTTGCCGAGATCGATGGTCGCCGCTGGGACGTCGTGATCATCGGGCCTGTCGCGGATCAGGGTGATTTGATCGAAGTGGTGGAAGTCGAAGGGAACCGAATTATGGTTTCCCGAGTCGACGACGACGCGGCCGAGCCAGAAAAACCAGTCGTCGAAGAGACAACCGAGTCGCTATCCTCCCGCAACGACGCGATCTTCGAAGATGACCCCTTTGCTTGACTTTCGCGGTCAGAATGGCATAACAAGTGACTGATATCCGACCTTACGCCCCTCGGTAGATTGACCCACACGATGCACATCCTCGAAAACATGCCACTTCTGGCCGGCTGGTGGAACAACGTGATCATCTTCGGGCTGCTCGCGCTCGGGCTGTTCATGTTGCTGATGATCGGCATCATGGCGTTTTATTTCCGGCTTTGGATCCAGTCGATCTGGACCGGTGCCGGAATCACGATCCTCGATCTGATCGGGATGTCGTTCCGAAACGTGAATGCCAAAATGATCGTTCGCGGCAAGATCATGGCCGTTCAAGCTGGCCTGGGCGATTCGTCCGGCATCACCAGCAAAGCACTCGAAGCCCACTACCTGGCCGGGGGCAATGTGCCGCAGGTCATCAAAGCGATGATCGCGGCCAACAAAGCGAAGACGATTCAGCTCACCTTCCGCGAAGCCACCGCCATCGATCTCGCCGGTCGCGATGTGCTGGAAGCGGTTCAAACGAGTGTCTATCCCAAGGTGATCGACTGCCCACCTCGTAACGCGAAGAAGACTTCGCTCGATGCGATGGCGAAGAATGGCATCCAGTTGAAGGTGAAGGCACGCGTTACGGTTCGGGCCAACCTGCAGAAGCTGATTGGTGGTGCCACTGAAGAAACGATTATTGGTCGCGTCGGTGAAGGGATCGTTAGCGCGATCGGTTCGGCGGCGACCCACTCGGAAGTGCTCGAAAACCCGGACATGATTTCTCGCGCGGTGCTTTCGCGACGCCTCGATGCCAACACGGCTTTCGAGATCGTTTCGATCGACATCGCCGACATCGACGTGGGCGAGAACATTGGTGCTCGTCTGCAGGCCGATCAAGCGGAAGCGGACACCCAGGTCGCCCGAGCTCGTGCGGAAGGTCGCCGAGCAATGGCCGTTGCGGAAGAACGCGAGAACCTGGCCGAGATCGAGAATGCCCGTTCGATGCTGGTCGATGCCGAAGCGGAAGTCCCCAAGGCAATCGCCGAAGCCTTCCAAACCGGTCGTTTGAGCATCATGGACTACTACTCGCTGAGAAACGTCCAGGCCGACACGGACATGCGAAAGTCGATCGCCATGTCGAGCGGCGGTTCGACGAACTCGAATAAGTAAACACCACATACCGGGATCCGATTGTGGGATTTTGGAATCTGATAGCCGAAGCGAACGCGATCGAACTGCTGATTCGAGTTGGTGTCGTCGTGCTGTTTATCTTCGGACCTTATCTCTTGAAGTTTCTAGGAGGACAAGCCGTGCAGGACGACCGAGGGAACCCCGGACGACGTAAGCGCGAACCTCAGTCCGATCTGGAACGCGAGATCGCCGAGTTTCTCGCTCAAAGCCGCGGTGGCGGTTCACCGGCCTATGCTCCGGCGACTTCCGCTGACGATGAAGACGACGACATCGTCCCGGCCCAGACAGCTCACGAATCGTTACGCGATCACCATTTGGAGTCGACGCTGGAAAGCCAAGCCGCGCCGCCGACTGCTCCGGCGAAGCCTGTGTCCACCAGCGACCAGCCTTATCACGTGCACGAGTCGGAACAAGCGAATACTCCGGAAATCTTTAGCTACGATGAATCAGACCCGAAGCCAGCCGGCCAGAACGCCGGGGCTTCGATTGCAGCCATGTTCCGCGATCCGACTCAGGTCCGCAACGCGTTCATCTTAGGTGAAATCATGGCTCGCCCCAAAATTCCGCGTCGCTAACGCTGGCCCACCGCTCGCGTCTCTTCTTCTATTTATTCGCGGATGATCCCCAAGCGGATCGATCTCGCGGCTCTTCCTTTGCATGAAAGACCACTCCATGGCAGCCCCCACGATTGTTCCCGGAAAAACCAAGATCGGCTGGATCGGTACCGGCGTCATGGGCAGCAGCATGTGTGGCCACTTGATCGAGAAAGGCTTCGCGGCCACGGTCTACAATCGCACGCAATCCAAGGCCCAAGGCTTACTCGACAAGGGAGCCGCCTGGGCCGACACCCCAAAGCAAGTGGCCGAGGCCAGCGACGTTGTCTTTACCATCGTTGGTTTCCCGTCCGATGTCCGCGAAGTAATCCAGGGGGAAGAGGGTGTCCTGGCCGGCAGCAAGCCTGGCAACGTGATCGTCGACATGACCACCAGCGAGCCTTCGCTGGCAATCGAGATCGCCGAGACGGCTGCCAAGCAGGATGTGTTCAGCGTTGACGCCCCCGTTTCCGGCGGCGATATCGGCGCTAAGGAAGCCCGGCTGTCGATCATGATCGGTGGCGACGAAGCAGTGGTTTCCTCGCTGCAGCCATGCTGGGAAGCGATGGGCAAAACGATCGTCCGTCAGGGCGGTCCCGGGGCAGGGCAGCACACCAAGATGGTCAATCAAACGCTGATCGCCACCGGCATGATCGGTGTCTGCGAAGCGCTGCTGTATGGTTACAAGGCGGGTCTCGACCTGAAAACAGTCATGCAGAGTGTCGCATCCGGTGCCGCAGGAAGCTGGTCGCTCTCCAACCTGGGGCCACGCATCATCAACAACAACTTCGATCCAGGCTTCTTCGTCGAGCACTTCATCAAAGACATGGGCATCGCCTTGTCGGAAGCTCGCAAGATGGGAATTGCCTTGCCAGGCCTGGCATTGGGCGAACAGCTTTATCAGGCCGTGAAAGCCCAAGGGCACGGTCGTCAGGGAACGCACGCGTTGCAATTGGCTTTGAGTCAATTGAACAACATCGACTGGACTAAGCGGTAATCCGTTTTCGGATCAGGCCGAGTCTTCCGGTTATTCCACGCACCCCGCTACAAAACGTGGTCTTTTCGCAACCGATGCGTTTTGACAACACGCGTTTATGAGGCAGGCTTCTGATAGCCAGATCTTTTTGTCGCCAACAGGGCGACGCGCAAGCAGGGGCAGGAAATGATTGCGGATGCTATTCCCGAATTAGAGCAGTGCGCGGAAATGGAGTGCCGAGGTGAGGTGCTCATCTGCGACGACGAACCCGATATCTGTGAAGCGCTCGCGCACTTCGTACAGAAGCGAGGCTTCGATCCGATCGTCACCCACAAAGGTGGCGAGTGCGTTCGTCTGGCGCTGAAACAACGCCCAGCTGCAATCTTGCTGGACGTGAATTTGCCGGACGTGTGCGGCTTGGATGTCTGCTCGCAGTTGGCCGACGACGACGAAACCAGCGAGATCCCGATCATCATCCTGAGTGCCAACGGCAACGAAGGAACGATCCGTGACATTCGCCGTAGCGGAGCTCGGTTCTATGTTCGCAAGCCGTACGATCCTAACACGGTGATGACGATTCTCGAGCAAGCGATTCAAGACTCGCAGAGCTGGTAAGCTGCGTTAGTCCTCGAGGCTCACGCAGACGACTTCTTCGTCGTTTCGTGCCACGATGCAGCGTTCGGCATAGGCGGGAAACGCCCAGCAAACGCCATCACGCCGCGAAAGCTGCTGCCGAGTTGGTGAAAGAATCTTCGTTCGCGAGATCTCGTCGAAGCCTTCAGGCGATAAACGCGCGATGATCAGTTCGCCACGCTCGTTGAACAGAAAGTAACGATCCGCGTGCTTCACGAAGTGGATCGTCGCCCAGCGTGCTTTCGGCACCGCAGTCTGGTCTTCCCAGATGCGATCGCCGTTCTCAGCATCGATGCAGCGCAGTTGCCCGTAGCTGTCGACGCCATAGATGTAGTTGCCGTCGAAGACCGGCGTGCTGATCGTCGAGTGCAGCCCATCGGTATCGTTCTCGGAACGGCCGGCACGCTGCCAAAGCACCTCGTAACCGAACTCGTCCTGCTTGATTCGCAGCATTAAACAACCATCGTAAAACCCGGTAAAAAAAGCACGATCGCCCTGAATCACAGGCGTCGCCACGCGCATCAATTCGCCACGAGGTGCCCAGGGGTACCGCCAACGGATCTCGCCATTTCGTGGGTTCAACGCGGCCACGCTGTCAGCCGTCCACACCAGAAGCGTTGGCCGGCCAGCCTGATCGATGATGATCGGGGACGAATAGCTGGCGCGATCGTTCAAACTCCGCCAAACTTCTTCGCCACTGTCTTTATCCAGCGCGATCACGCAGGCCCCTTTCGCGCCGCCGATCTGCAGAATCAGATTGTCTTTCCAGAGCAGGGGAGAGGCCGCGATACCCCACACGGGCATCCGAATCTTGTAGACCTTCGCCAGGTCGCGCGACCAGAGCTTCCTGCCAGTGATGGCATCGAGGCAAAACAAGTTGCCCATTGAACCGAGAATGTAGACTTCGGAATCATTCACCAGCGGAGTCGCCCGGGGACCGGCCGTGTAGCTGATGTTTTCGTACGCACACTTATAGTCGAAGGTCCACAACTTCGTGCCGGTGTTCATGTCGATGCAATGAACGCGTTCTTTCTGCTCTGGCTCGGTCACGCGATCAGTGACATACGCATACTCATCCGCCACAGCCACGCCACTATAACCGCCGCTCACCGGAACGGACCACTCTTGCGAAAGACCTTTCCGCGGAAACTTGCGGACGATGCGGCGTTCGTTCCACTCGCCATTGCGATCGGGGCCGAGCCATTGCGGCCAGTCGTCCGCGACCGCCGTATTGCCAAGCAGGGCTAACAGAAACCAACCAACAATCGCGCCGCGCATGAACACTCTCCCAACAGATCAGAAAGGGGCAGGGAACCAGCGAGCAGCGTGAAGAATCGGACTCGGAAAATCAACCCGAATCGGACTCGCAGAAACGCTCGATCGCTGAGATCACTACCTGAAAGATATGATCCGAGACTGCTTCGACCGTGAGTTTCCGACGTTCTTCTTGAGAAATCAGCATGCCGATGATCGGGCCCGCCAACTTGTAGTGCATGCACTGACCCACCACGGTGAACCCGAACATGTGTCTTTTGCAGGTCGGAGTGTCCTCCGGAAGAAGTTCTTTCAGAATTTCGTTCAGCAATTCAAAGTGGGGACGAACGAACTCTTGCACAATGTTTCGTGTCGCATCGGATGGCTCACTCATCTCGCGAAAGATCAGCAAGTGGTTATGGTCGACCCGATTCTGGGCCGACATCGCCAAAGCCACCATCTGCCGGATGAAGCCCTTCAAGCGGTTCCGCGGAGGGGACGCCGGATCATCCTCGGGGGGAATCAAGCCACTGGCGATCGCTTCTTTTCCCGCATCTTTGAACGATTGATGTCGGGCTCGATGGGCTTCGCGGACCGCTTCGATGTACAAGCCACGCTTATCCTCGAAGTAATATTTCACGGCGTTGACGTTCACGTCTGCCTTGCCGCAAATGCGGCGAACCGTTCCGTGGTCGTATCCATGCAGGGCAAATTCCTGAATGGCCGCCTCTAAGAGGCGCTGTTTCGCATCAGTGCTCGTCGAACTCATGAATTCTCTGTGGTTGCGATTGTATTTTTCCGATCCGCTAGATACGATCGAGTTAAACACGCGTTTCATTCTAAGGCAGCTAACTAATTTTGGCCACCTATTCGGCCCTCATCTTTGCACGAGAAGTCGCTCATGTCGAAGCTTTCTAGCATCCTGGGCTTGGTTCTGAAGACGCTTGTCTCCCTCTGTCTGGTGGGTGGAGGCTTTGCAGCCATTTTACTGCTGGGAGAGGCAAAGACCGAATCGGATCAAACTCCCCACGAGAATATTCGTCTGGTCGAGGTCCAATCGGCCGAGTCCCACCAATCGGGCGTCACCTTCGAGGTGGACGGAGTCGTGGTTCCGTATCGAGAGATCCAACTGGCGGCGGAGGTTGCTGGCCGGGTAATCGAGAAATCGGACCAGTTGCGGATCGGCCGGGTCGTGTCTGCCGGCAAACCGTTGGTCCTGCTCGATCGCCGCGACTATGAACTGGAACTAGAGCGATTGCAAGAGGACCTGGACGAGGCGGTCGGCAATATCGAGGAAATGGACGTTCAGATCGCGTCAACTTTAGGGCAGATCGAACTCGCCGATCAGAACCTGACCATTCAGACTCGGTCGGCCGACCGAATCCGTTCGCTGGTCAGTCGAAACGCCACCACCGAAGCGAGCCTCGACGAAGCCTTGCGTGCCGAACTGACTGCGAAGACTTCGCTTCAATCGCAGCGAGACCAATTGAACCTTCAGCGTGCCATGAAGTCGCGACTGGAAAATGTCCGCGACCGCTTCAAGTCCGAGATCGCCATGGCCCAGCTCAAACTGAGCCGCACCACGATTACCTCGCCGATCGATGGGGTTGTCGTGGAAGACAACGTCGAACAGGACAGCTACGTGCAGCAAGGGACCGCCATCTGTGCGATCCGCGATACCTCGAAGCTCGAAATCAAGTGCAGCCTGCAAGCCCACCAGATGAAATGGTTGTGGGAGTCGTCGAACGGTTCCACCGAGCAGAAGCAGCTTGGTGCCTATGAACTGCCAGAAACGCCGGTCACTGTGCGATATCAGATTGGAAACGAAACGTACTTGTGGGATGGCAAGTTGACCCGTTACGACGGCGGGCAGATCGACCCAGAAACCCGAATGATTCCCTGCCGCGTTCAAGTCGAGAATCCACTCCAGGTTCGTCGCATTTCGGAAGATGGCAAAGTTGACCTGGTCACGGACGTGCCAACCTTGATGGTGGGCATGTACGTGCAAGTCGACGTCCATGTGACACCCCGTGCACCTCTGGTCGCTGTGCCGGTTTCGGCAGTCTACCCCGGCAATCGTTTGTGGGTTGTCGATGGCGATGTCCTGCGTCGCCGGCAAGTTTCCGTCGCGATGACCGAAGGTTCCAACGCCCTGGTCTACGCAGGCCCTGGCCGGCTGGAACAAGGTGAGAGCGTGGTTGTTTCTCCTTTGGCCGCACCGTTTGATGGTGCCAAGGTGGAGGTGAAACAGTAGTCATGCGTGGTATCGTGAAGTGGGCGATCTCAAACGCGCCCGGCATGAACATCTTGATGGTCGCGGCGATTCTCGTCGGTGCGTTTTCTCTCTGGCAGATGAAACGCGAGACGTTTCCTGACTTCGACCTCGACATGATCCTGGTCCAAGTACCTTACCCAGGGGCGGCACCTCAGGAAGTGGAAGAAGGGATTTGTCAGAAGATCGAAGAAGCGGTTCGTTCGCTCGACGGCATCAAGAAGGTGACTTCCGTCGCCGCGGAAGGTGCCGGTAGCGTGATCATCGAACTGGAAACTTCGGTTCGCAATCCGGACCGTGTTCTCGATGAAGTTCGCTCCGAGATCGACCGCATCCCCAGCTTTCCCGAAGAAGCGGAAGACCCCGAAGTCCGCAGCGTAACCAGCCGTCGCCCGGCCATTCGTGTCGGCGTGATTGGCCCGGAACAAGATACGGAAGAAGCCCAGCTTCAGCTTCGTAGTGTCGCCGAAGAAGTGCGTGACGAGATGCTGCAGTTGGATGGCGTTTCGCAAATCGACTTTATCAACGAACGCGACTACCAGATCGACATCGAAATCGGTGAATCGGTTTTGCGTTCGCATGGTCTGACGCTGGGCAACGTGGCCGAAGTGATTCGTCGTGAAAACCGCGAGTTGCCTGCCGGTACGATCCGTGGCGAATCGCAGGAAGTCCTGCTGCGAGGTAACAATCGCCGCACATCTGGAGACGATCTAGCCGAGTTGCCGCTGATCAAGCAGGCCGAAGGTGCCGTGCTGACCATCGGTGACCTGGGGACCGTGCGCGACGAGTTTGCCGATACGACCTCGCGGGCCTATATCCGTGGCAAGCCGGCGATGGCGATGACCGTGTCGCGAAGCTCGGACGAAGACTTGCTGAAGATGGTCGACGCGGTGAAGAACTACGTCGCTCAGAAAAAACTGCCCAGTGGCTACGAACTGCTGACCTGGAGCGATCAATCGATCGAAGTTCGCGGGCGATTGAACCTGCTGATCGAGAACGCCATCTACGGCTTGATGATCGTCTTCTTGCTGTTGGTGCTGTTCCTCGACCTGGAACTCGCCCTGTGGGTTTCGATGGGAATTCCGTTCTCGCTGTTCGCGGCCGGCGTCTACCTGTACGCGACCGGCGAAACCATGAACATGATCTCGATGTTCGGGTTCCTGATGGCCCTGGGCATTGTGGTCGACGACGCCATCGTCGTGGGGGAGAACATCTATGCCCATCGTCAAATGGGCAAGCCCCTGGCCGACGCCGCGATCGATGGCACCACGGAAGTGATGAGCTCGGTGGCCTCTTCGACGGCGACCACCGTGATGGCGTTTCTTCCGCTGCTGTTCGTCTCGGGCATCATGGGCAAGTTCATGAAGGTGATGCCGATGGCGATTATCGCCATTCTGCTCGCGTCGCTGTTTGAATGCGTCACGATCTTGCCATGTCACCTGTCGCACAAGAACTCGCGACTGATGGGCATCCTGAAGTACTTGCTGTTCGTCGTTTCCTGGCTGCTGCCGGTGGTGACGTTCGCCAGCAACACGACGACGAAGATCCTCGACTGGTTCATCAAGAACATCTACGAACCATGTCTCCATTGGGCGCTGCACAATCGCATCATCATCTGCGGCGCCGGCGTGTGTGCGATTATGGTGACGATCGCCATCGTTCGCTCCGGTCTCGCGCCGATCGAATTCATGCCAAAGCTTGATGGCAACACGGTCCAGGCTCAGATCTCGTTCCCGGACGGCACGCCAGAGCATGTCACCCAGGAATGGACCAAGCGAATCGAAGATGCCTTCTGGGCGGTGAACGATCGCCTTTCGCCGCCGGGCGAGAGCCTCGGCCAGGTCTCGTTCCGCACGGTCGGCGCCCAGGTCACCAGTGGTGGCCCTCCCGGGTCGTCGACTGAAGGTGGCAACGGTAGCCATGTCGGCAGTGTGGAAATCGAACTGCAAGATACCGAAGAACGGGAAATCAGCAGCATGGAAATCGTCGAGCATTGGCGGAAAGAACTGGGCTCGGTCCCCGGTGCCGAAACGCTGACGATCAGTTCGCTCGCCTTGGGGCCCGGTGCCACGCCAATTGAGTTCCGCTTGCTCGCTGACAGCAAGCACATGGACGACCTGGAAGAAGCGGTTGAAAAGACCAAGGCCCAAATGGAAATGTACTCCGGCCTGATCGACATCGCCGACGACTCGATCCCTGGCAAGTGGGAATATCGCTTCCGCGTGAAGCCGAAGGCTCAGGCCATGGGAGTCACCACCGCCGATCTGGCGGAAACCGTCCGGGCCGCATTCTACGGCCAAGAGGTCATGCGTGTGCAGCGAGGGCGCCATGAAGTCAAAATCATGGTTCGCTATCCGCAAGAGGATCGCCACCGCCTGGCATCGTTCGACGATATCCGCATTCGCTTGAACGACGGAATAGAACGCCCGATCACCGAGCTCGCTGAAGTCGATATCGTACGTGGCTACTCCGAAATCAATCGCGTGAAACAGAAGCGAGCGATCAAGATCACGGCCGACATCGCGGAAGGGAAGGGAAACGAGCTGGAAATCGTCAACGGCCTGAAAACCGATTTCATTCCGAAGCTGCTGGCCGAGTACCCAGCGATTAGCGTCTCTTGGGAAGGCCAAAACGAACAGCGATCGGAATCGATGGGTAGCCTCTTGTTTGGTTTCGTTGTGGCATTGGTCGCGATGTTCCTGCTGCTGGCGTTCGAGTTCAAGTCGTACTTCCAGCCGCTGTTGATCCTGGCGATTATCCCCTTTGGTGCCATTGGTGCCGTCGCGGGTCACGCGATCATGGGGATGCCGCTCACCTTCTTCAGCATGTTTGGACTCGTTGCTTTGACCGGGATCGTGGTAAATGACTCGATCGTCCTGGTCGACTTCATCAATCAACGTGTCCAGGCAGGACTGCCGGTGAATCAGGCTTTGCTGGAAGCGGGTACGCGGCGTTTTCGTCCGGTGTTGTTGACAACCATCACGACCGTCGGGGGCCTCCTTCCGCTTTTGATGGAGACCTCGCTGCAAGCTCAGCTGCTCATTCCGATGGCGACTAGCATTGCCTTTGGCGAGATCTTTGCCACGGTCCTGGTGTTATTTTTGGTACCAGTTGGGTACTCCATCAAAGTCACCATCCTCGAAACGCTGGCCCCTGGGTCGTTCCATGACAGCCATTCTGATGGCGCGATTGAGGCCCCGGTCGGCGGACCGCTGGTCACCACGACCACGACCGAGCAATTCTCGGGGACAACCGGGATGCCCGCGTCCCCTTCCCACAGCTAGTTGCCTGGGGCGGATCCTGAGAGAATAACTCACATATCAGCTGACGCTTTGTTTCGTTCGGGAGTTTTCTCATGGATTTACAACTCAAGAATAAGAATGCCCTCGTCACCGGTTCGACCAAGGGCATCGGATACGCCATCGCTCAGGTCCTCGCACAAGAAGGAGCCAATGTCATCGTGAATGGCCGCAGCGAGGAATCGACCAAGAAGGCCGCCGAAGCGATCGGCCACGGTGCCCGCGGGATTGCCGCCGATGTCGGTACGGCGGAAGGTTGTGCCAAGCTGATCGCCGAAGCAGGTCAGGTCGACATTCTGGTCAACAACGCTGGCATCTTTGAACCGAAAGCATTCGTCGACATCCCGTCCGAGGACTGGCAACGTTTCTACGATGTGAACGTGATGTCGGGCGTTCGCCTCACGCAAGCTGTTTTCCCTGGTATGCTCGAGCGAAACTGGGGCCGCGTGCTTTTCATTTCCAGCGAAAGTGGCGTGCAAATCCCCGCCGAGATGGTTCACTACGGGATGACCAAAGCGGCGAACATTGCATTGGTGAACGGTATCGCCCGCCTCACCAAGGGAACGCACGTCACCGTCAACGCGGTACTGCCAGGCCCAACCGGATCAGAAGGTGTCGAGGAGTTCGTCGGCGAACTGGCCAAAGAAAACAACTTGTCGAAAGATGAGTTCGAGAAAGAGTTCTTCGCGTCGGCCCGACCGACTTCGTTGATCCAGCGATTCGCGGAAGTCGAAGAAGTCGCCAATACGGTCGCTTATTACTGCTCGCCTCTGTCGAGTGCCACCAACGGAGCGGCCATCCGCGTCGATGGCGGCGTGGTCCTGGGCACCTAAGTCAAGCTTGCCCCCTCTTTCCCGCGATGGTGAAGAGGGGGCATTTTCTTGCTAGCCCGGCGTTTCCTTTGCCACAGGAAACCATCTCAGACGAAACCTTCGCCTCGGCTCTCAGGTAATCGTAGGTAACCGATCACCTAATCTTGCGAGGGTTACTATGCTTCGTCGTCGCTGGCTGGGATGTGGGCTTCTGCTGGGAGCCTCGCTGTTCTTTTTTAACGGCCGAAACTTTCAGGCCGCTGAACTTCCAACGCCGGTCCGATCCGGGCAGTTCGAGGTAACCACCGAGTCAGGCGGCTTCGAGCGGACCGCTACGATCCACATTCCCAAAGGATACAATCCGCAATCACCGCCTCCGCTGGTGATCACCTTGCATGGCGCCGGCGGGCAAGGCGATTCGATTCTGAACATCGACAACTGGGCGAAGAAAGCGGACGAGAAGGGTTTTATCGTGATCGCCCCGAACGGCTTGCCGGCCCGACCGCGGCTGCCGGGCAACTTCCTGAGCAATCCTTACCTGTGGAACTCGGGCCAACTGCGGGAAGGTGGGGCTCGCTCGCAAGTCGACGACGTCGCTTACATTCGCACGTTGCTGGACGAGTTGGCGAAGAAAGTCCCTTACGACGCGACCAAAGTGTTCGCCACCGGACACAGTAACGGGGGCGGCATGACCTTTCGCCTGGGGGCTGAAATGGCGGATCGCTTAGCGGCAATTGGTACGGTCGCGGGAACGGTTTCGGTCGACAATCCGCAGCCAGCCAAGCCACTTCCATCGCTCTTTATTCTTGGGCTCGAAGATCCACTGCTACCGTACAAAGGTGGCGAGTCGACGCTACCTTGGGGCACGCGTACCACGCCGCCGATCGCTGGCTTGATGGCCAAATGGGCGACGGCCATTCAATGCCAGACCGAACCACAAACGATCGCGGAAGATGATGCCGTGCAAACAGTTCGCTATCCCTCGAAGAACGGCGGACCGGAACTAACCGTGCTCTACCTGAAAGGTCATGGGCACGCCTGGCCGGGGGCTTCGCGGAACTTACCTTCGCGACTGACCGGTCCGAACACCAGCAAGCTGAACGCGACCGACGAAATCTGGAGCTTCTTCGAGGCGAGCACCAAGTAGCGATCCCGCTGCGCAAGGGAAAGGGGCACGACGACCCAGCGATAGTCGTGCCCCTCCTTTGCTTGGCTTCGATCGAAACTGGCTAGACGAGCTTACTCGTGACCGGCCGACTCGCCTTTCTTCAGGCTGGCCAGAAATTCGATCAGGTCGCGAAGTTCCGATTTGCTGAGATGCTTGTAAACATCTTCGGGCATCGGGCTCTTGGCGCTCTTACGACCTTCGATATCGTCTTGCGGAATCGTGATCAGCTTGCCGTCGGCATCGACCAGGTTCACCGCTTCGTCGGTTTCTTCCTTCAGCACACCAGAGTACGTCTGGCCATCGACGGTCAGTACCAGAATCGACTCGAAACCTTCGGCGATCTTGGCATTCGGCTGCACCACCGCTTCCAGCAGATATTCACGAGTCTTCGTTTGCCCCAGAGCATCAAGCTCCGGCCCAACACGTCCTCCTGTGCCCATGGCCCGGTGACAACGCACACACGAGGTTTCCGTCTTCTCGAAGAACACTTTCTTGCCCTTCTCGAAGTTGCCGCCAGAAAGGGCGACGCGGTACTCGGCCAAGGGGTCGGAAGGATCAAGCGACAAGCGGTACTTCTCGAGCAGCGAGGCGATCTCGGCCGAATCTTTGAAGGCGGTCGCCGCTTCCAAGGCATCCAGACGGGTATCTTCCGGCAGGCTTCCATCGATCAGCTTTTCCATGGCGGAAGCGACAATCGCCTCCGAACCTTTGGGCTTGCTCTCGGCCAGGGCGGCCAAGGCGTGCTGGCGTTCGATCGTTGAATCAGCGGCGACACCATCTTTCAGCGTCGCGGCAGCTTCCGACGGAGCCAGCTTGGCCATCTGATCTCGCGCGGTTGCTCGGACCAGGGCCTGATCCGATTTCAAAGCTTCTTCCACAACCGGCCTCGCCTTGTTGGCATCGACACGGACCAACGCTGCGATGGCATCGGCTCGCGTTTCGGCCGATTGCTTAGGATCGCTGGCCAGGCCGATCAAAACCGGAGCGACCTGCTTGATACCGAACGTCGCTGCCAGCTTGGCCGCCTTGTTGCGGACGTTCTCGTCGGTGGTCAGCAGTTTTGGCAAAGCAGCCGCCAACGCTTCGCGGGCAGGGCGTTGATCTCGTTCTTCCAGCGGGCGATAGAAGTTGATCACGCGATCGAGTTGGCCCGGCTTGTCCCATGCTTCCAGCATCGCTAAGGCTTCCAGACGCATCGCTTCAGGAGCATCACTACGAGCGGCGAAACGGGCCAAGGCTTCTGCGTTTTCAGGATCACCCAAACGGAAGTTGGCGTTCAGTACACGTCGCAGCATGGCGTCGTTCTTCCAGCCCGAGTCGATCAGGCGAGCGACTTGAGGCATGGCGTTTTCCATTGGAAGATCATGAATCGCACGAACGGCTTCCAAGACGATCAGTTCGTTGCCATCGTTCAGGAAACGCACCACGGTGGGGCTTTCGAGACGACGCAGAGCGACCACTGCTGCCAGACGCACGCTTGGCGAAGGATGGTTCGCCAGGTCAGCCAACGACTGGATACTTCGCATCCCAGCCATCGCCATAATGCCACCATGCCGCAGCACAGGGTCTTCGTCGGCATTGGCCGCCAGAATCTCGGCCACGCGATCAATCACTTGATTAGGATCACCGTGGGGGCCTGCGTTGCCCAAGGCAGTCATCGCAAAGTACTGCACGCGCGGATTGTCGTCTTCCAGCAAACGCGGCAGACCGTAGATAACTCGTAGTTCCCCCAGCACGCGACCGACTTGGGCCCGCACTTCGGGGTCTTCGTCTTTCACGAGTTGGGTCGAAAGCATCTCGACTGTCTTCACGCGTTCGGCGATTTTCGAGTCCTTCTCGGCAATCTGACCGATGCCCCAGATCGCATGCAGTCGAGCCAACTGTGGCTGCTCAATATCTTTGGCGACCGATTCCAGAACAGCCAGTTTCTTGGCGGCGGCTAAGGAAAACTGAGCCTTCATGCGGATACGACGATCCGGGTGCCCCAAGAACGCTTTCAGTTCGTCGTCCGACTTCGCGCTGAAATCGGAAGGCATCAACGCTTTGACCTCAGCGATCAGCTGGGCGTCTTCCGGATTCTTCTTCGTCAGACGATAGATGCGTCCTTTGTTCAAACCGGTCCAACCATCAACCCAGTCGCTGATGTACATCGCACCGTCCGGACCGAAATCGACATCGGTGACTAACATCTTCCAAACGAACTGCTCGGAGTCGACCAGTTCGTAAGTAGCTCCCTTCGGCTTCATCTTGAATGTGCGGATACCGCTATTGGCAGGTCCGCCGCGGAAGTCACACAGAAAGAAGGTGCCGTCGTATTCTTTGCCAAAACCAGTGCCTGGATAATGCACCAAACCACTTGGACCGTCCGAAATATTGATGATCGGTGGAACGATGTAGGCGGCCTGACCTTCGTGGTAAGGATGCCACAGCTTCTCGCGATTCCAGGGACCACGATCGCTGAGGTACTGGTACGCCATGTTCCAACCGGTGTGACCACCTTTCACCAGGTAAGCCCAACGAGCCTGGTCGCCACTGTCGGAATTGTTATCGCATGTGAAGAGGTTGCCGTAATCGTCGAAGGCCAACTCTTGCGGATTTCGCAGACCGGTACAGAACACCTCCAAGTCCGAACCGTTCGGGTTGCAACGGAATACCGCGCCGGAACCTGGGTCTTTCAGACGCGTTCCGTTGACTTCAATGTTGTAGCCACGGTCGCCGATGCTGAAGTAAATCTTGCCGTCTGGCCCGAGCGTCAGACCATGCAGGTCATGCCCACGAAACGCGAACCGCACTCCGTAGCCTTCGCTGAGCGAGACCTTCTCGTCGGCGACGCCATCGTTGTTGATATCGGTCAGCTTCCAGACGTTCGGAATGTTGGTGTAGTAAACGCTGCCATCCAAGGCCAACACGCCAGCGCCCGTGCCTTCGACGACATCGTTGTAGCCAGACGAGAAGACCGTATCTTGGTCTGCCTTGCCATCGCCTTCGGTATCGACCAGCATCCGGATTCGATCGTCATGCTGGGTGTACTTCTGAGCGGCTTCTGGATGATGCTTCAAGATATAGGCCCGACGATCTTCCACGCTTTGCGCGGCCAGGTCGTCGACCAGCCAATAGTTGTGATTGCGGTTGTCCTCGACTCCCTGACCTTGGCGATACGTTTCGGCGACATACACGCGTCCGAAATCGTCGAGGCAGAACGCTACGGGATTGGCCATCATCGGTTCGGCGGCGAAGAGGGTCATCTCGAACCCTTCGGGAACCTTAAAACCAGCGATGGCTTTTTCTCCTTCGTCCGAAGCAGGAGCCAGTTGCGGAACCTCGGGTTCTGGTACCTCGGCCCACACGTTCCCAACCGGAATGGTCAGCAAGCCAAGCATCAACAGGTTACGGGCAGCGCAAGTCACGATCTTCAAGGTCAACTTCCTTCGGATGGGTCGATTGGAGGAGTTTGCCAGACAACGCGAGGCTTGGAACCAGATCTTTTCCCGTGAAATCCGGGCGAGGGGGGATGAGATAGGGAAATGGTTCGCTCTTCGCGGTAAACTTTTAAGGGTAGTCCGTTTTACCGAGATTCACAAGATTCGGCGAATCTGTTGTTCCACTCCTGATTCCAGGCCCCCGACAAGCTCATGGTTGAGGAAAGCCCCCGTATTAGCGTTGTTTGCAGCGTCTGTGGTGAAGAACTCATAGGTGCGGTCAATCGATGCTGGAAATGCGGCACCAGTTTCTCGAAGACCAGAAATCAGAATGGAGGCCGGATACCCCCCAGGCCCAGTGCCACCAAGCATTCTACCGGCCTTCCTCCGGTGCGAAGATCCCCGGTCCTGGTCGAGTATCTTCGGCTGCAACCTGTGACCGACGACCAGCCGGTAGTGGCCGCGATTGTGGAAGAAGACGAAGCGGAATCAACGAATTCAGCTTCACCAGTCGCCCGCCCCACCTCCGCCACCAAGCCGGCACATGGCACGCTTAAGATCGACTACCCTCAAGTCGGCAGCGTTTGCTTGGCGCTGCTAACAGGACTGGTATCGTACTTCTCGATTGCCGGAGCTGTCCTGGCCGTTGCCGCCATTACCCTGCAGATCTTTCTGCTGAATCAACAACAGTCGAAACTGCGCTGGCTCGGTTTCGGCCTGGCGGTCTTGGCATCCCTCTGTGCACTCACTCGGCTAGTCGCGACGATCTTCGAGTGGACAACTGGCCTGAAACTCGACGTTTTCCTATTCGGATCGTAGACTGTGATCGAGCTACCGATCGGCAAACCGCCAAAAGCATGGATCCGCGAAACGGCACTGGCCCAGCGACGAAGCCTGACCGATCGCACAGCGCGAAGTGCCGCCATCGCCCAGCGCGTTCTGCCAGAACTTGACCATCACCGCCAAACGCCGCTGGTCTATGTCGGTGTTCGCGATGAAGTGGCAACCGATTCGATCCTTCATCACACGCTTCATCAGTTCGGCAACGTCGTCGTTCCTTACTGCTTGCCAGGCAACGAGCTCGGACTGTTTCGCCTGGAAGATTTCGCCGAGCTCGAGCGGGGAGCGTTCGGCATTCGAGAGCCACGAGAAGAATTGCGGGCAAATCGATTGGTCGGGCCACAAGAGATCTCGCTGGCCTTAATCCCAGGCGTCGCGTTCGACCACACCGGCAATCGAATCGGTTACGGCAAAGGCTATTTCGACCGGCTTTTAACGCAATTGCCGAAAGATTGCCGCCAGATTGGCCTGGCGTTCGACTGCCAGCTATTCGCAGAGATCCCGGTCGAGACGCACGACATCCCCATGCATCAGATTATTACCGAGACGCAAACGATCGTTTGCTCACCAGCCGATTAACGGGCAGCGACTGCAGGGAACTTGTTCAAGGCCGAAGACTTGTTCTTGAACGCCGGTCCTTCGTAGTCCTGGACCAGCATCGCGCTGTGGCCATCCCACAATTGATGCAGCTCTTTCTCGCTCCAAAACTCGATTCCGATCTCTGGATTGGGGTCGGCGATCATGAAGTAGCCCTTCACCCGACCAAGACAGACCACGGAATGGATCTCGCCCGGCTGCCATCCCGAAGGAAGCCCTGCGGCGTTGCCAGTCCCCAGCCAATCTCGCTTCCCAACACGCAATACAACCGGACGGCCTGCCGCTGCCAACTCTTCGGCGGTCAGGTAATCCATTTTCACCCTATAGGGTGAATCGGCCGTCTTCAGCTTCAGACCGCGATAGAAACCCTTCCACGAAGTCCCTTGCCGCGTGAGGCAAAGTTCAGCCATTTCCTCTTCGGTGGTGGGAATGTCGTAGTGATTCAACAGCGTCGCCGCACAAGCAGCCGTGCAGGTTTGATTCGTGGTTTGATAACAGATGCCTCGGCTATCCCACAACACATCACACTTCGGAGCGTCTCCCATCACCGGGTAAACCAGCGACCAGACACCAACGCCAAGCAATCCAGCCATCGGCACAGCGCGGCGCCAACCTTGATCTCGAAGGCGATTAGAAGCGACGGCAGCCAGAATCAAGGCAGCCAGTGGGTAGATATTGCTGAGGATGATCAGATTCGAGAAGGGAAGCAGCTCCGTTAAAAACAGGCTCTCCCAGACAAAGGCAGTGTAGAGCCCGACGAGGATGATGGTGGCAATTGCCAACTGATTCAAAGCGGCCACAGACCAGTTCCTGGTCCAGGCTCTTGTGGCGATAAAGCCGCCAAGGCTGATCAGTCCGACAATGATGTAGCCCGCGATAACATCCTGCATACGAGCCTCCCTTCCTGGTGGTTACGGCACCACAAACGGTTGAAACGGGGGATGCCTGACAGTGGGGCGACTGTCTCGTCGATCGACGACAGATGAGTTCACGATAATAGTATCGTTAACATCTGATGAAGACCATAGACATTCATCGCCATTCTCTTCGATAATGCGGGGTTACGAACCTTTGAACCCTTCGCAATGTGTCGAAAAAAACGCCTAGTGCTGAGGTGTACTACCAAAGCAATAGGACCGGCGTAGGGAGTGCACGTCGAGTGCCAAACCCGGAATAACGCTAGCGGCACGATTCCAGAACGCCGCCAGTAACTGTCTATGGGATAAAGAGTTAAGACTTAACGCTTACTTCATGTGGACCATCTGCTGTTCGATCCACTGCTCAAGTTCCTGCCAATCAATCTCTGGAACCTGGCACAAATCTGGGCGAAGCCGGACTGCATCACGGACATAGACGTGGTGAACTTGATCTTGGGGCTTGTCGGTATTCCAGTGCAGAAGAATCCGGACACAGCGAGGCAGCGAGCCAGGGACGCTGATCTCATGGGTGCAAATCAAAGGGACGTCCATCCAGCCAATTTGCCGCGCGGCCAGGGCAGGGAACTCCGCATTCAGATCACTGGTAATCGTGAAGATGGCGCTGGCCACATCTTTCGGATCGATCTCGTTCTGGCGGATCATTAAGGCCAATAACTGCCGCGTCGCCTCGAGAATCTCGTCTCGATCGTTATGGGTAACCGTCGTAGCCCCGCGAACACCTCGGCAAATCATGGCTGTCGCCTTCTTCCGTAACCTGAAAACTGAGCAGCTCCCGCTTGAGAGCCGCGATGGACGTCACTACTTGAGTATGCCTCAATTTATTCGCCGCCAGTTTAGCAAAGTCAGCCTCTAAATTCTGGTGCCCCTGAAAACATACGCGGAAATGGCTGGCACACTATCGTTTCACCCTCAGTGCCGAACGATTACGTGAAGTAATAGAGCATCCAAAATGCCCACCCGCCAACTGTATTACTAGGGGGCTCCACAAACGGCCCTACCCTTGTGAATGGTTACGCCGCTGTGCCATGCCTCAACGGAACTTGGTTACGCAGGGCTACCGGTGCCTGAATCAAACACACTTCGGATGGCTAATTTGCCTCAGCGAGGGCCTCTCTCAGACCCTCAAAACACCCTCCCAAGACCCCGCAGAGAGCAATTTCGCAAAGATTCCACAACTCCGAACCCTTTACATTTACAGCACTTACAGCAGATGCTCACGAATTCTGAACAAAAACCCCATTGGCCCCTTTGACGTGAGCCCAAGTTGCTATAGGATATACCGTCTCACCTGAAGGGAATGACGCCGACAGGGAGAAGCGAAAGCTTTTGATCTTTGACAATTTGGTAGTGACCTCTGTTTGAGAACGAAGGTGGTTGTGCTTTTGGAGGCCAGCTTGCTGGCTGAAGAAAGCGATCATTATTTGAACTCAAACTAGTTCAATTTCTTTTTAAACTAGTAGCTAGTTCAAACACTGTCGATTTTTAACTTGCTAAATCGCTTTGAGGCTTCGGCCTTAGAGTTAAGCAAATATTTAATTGAAGGGTTTGATCCTGGCTCAGAATGAACGTTGGCGGCATGGATTAGGCATGCAAGTCGAGCGAGAACCAAGGAAGCTTGCTTCTAAGCGTTGGCGGAAGGCCCATGGCCGCAGAAGGCTTACAACGATGCCTTGATGCGTGACTTGAACAAGCGTCGAGCACATTCCGACTTCATCATCAACAAAGCGGTGATCGGCCAGCCAACCAAGATGGACAACACGCTGGTTG